>JAUUDF010000045.1 GCA_030826885.1 Sulfurovum sp.
CTTCTACTTTTCTGGTAGATACACCTTTGAGATAGCTCTCCACGATCATGGAGACGAGGGCTTTGTCGATCCGGGAATAGTTCTCAAAGAGTTTTGTTTCAAACTTACCGCTTCTGGCATAGGGACGTAACAGATTCAATTGACCCAGTGTTGTCTTTAGTTGTCGTTCCTTGTATCCGTTGCGATAATCTTTTCTCTCTTCATTGCGTTCATGACGACCTGCGCCAATAAAGGACTCAAACTCCTTTTCCAATATGGCATTGAGGATCTTCTCACCTATCTGTCTGAAGCCTTCTGTTTTATTGGCAATCAATAGAGGTGCCAACTCCTGTAGATCAAACTCTATCTTATTTTCTTTTACTTCCATTGCTATGATTCCTTTTTCTTTTTATCATAGCTGATTTGGAATTTATAGAAATATTTTTACGCTACCAGGGCTTAAAATTATAGATATTTCCAATTCTTCAACTCCTAAATTTATTGGTAGTTACGAGATTACTAGAGGAACTATCCTTGGTGTGAGTGTAGTCGGAAACTATGCTTATCTGGCAACCGGTGATAGTGGGCTACAGATAATAAATATATTTAATCCTTCAGAGCCTATACTTATGGGTACATATGACACTGATGGATATGCCAGTGGTGTGAGTGTCATAGGAAATTATGCCTATGTAGCAGATGGTAATGAAGGTCTTCAGATTATAAACATATCTAACCCTTCAGCGCCTATCTTGATGGTTACATATGACACTATTGGATATGCTTATGATGTGAGTGTTATAGGAAATTATGCCTATGTGGCTGATGGTTCAGGTGGACTAAGTATTATCAAGGTAAAGATGACAGACACAGACACAGATAACGACGGCATTTCCGATGTGTATGAAATTACCTTGGGCTTTGATCCTTTCGATGCCAACTCTAAACCGCTTGACAGTGATGCCGACGGTACGCCGGATGCATTGGATGAAGACGATGACAACGATGGCATCAGTGACCGTGATGAAGCCGCTGCTCTGGGGTTCAACCCCCGTAATCCTTCAGACGGACTGGCCGATGCTGATGGGGACGGTTTCTCCAATGCATTGGAGTTTAGTTTGGGTACAAATCTGAACAGTGCTAAGGACAAACCTGTCTGGGCACCTGTAATGATGGGTGGCATTGTCATGTTCATACCGGGAAAAGTGTAAAGCACAGCTGTGCTTTCACTGCAATACACGTTTTACGCCATCCCTATATCTCCCCTTCCATAAAACCTTCAAAGATTCTTGTTACCAGTGCAATGCGTTCCTCGAAACTCTGTTTGCTTGCGCGTTCGTGGACGGTATGGTCACCGTCACCGTAAGGCCCCCAGCCGTCGAGGGTAGGAACGCCTGCGGAGGCGATGATGTTGGCATCGCTTACGCCGCCGCGTTTTTCGGTGGGTAGGGTTACTTTGCAGTAGGTTTCAATGTGTTGGATGAAATCTGCCTGTGCTTTGGTGGGCTGCATCACGTCACGCTGAATGCCTCCCGAGAGGGTCGAGACGGTGCCTTTGACATAGGAGGTGTTGACAATCTCGTCTATGGCGGCGAGTACACGGTCACGCTCATCGGTGGAGGTGTAGCGCAGTTCGAATGTCAGGTGTGCTTTGGGAGAGATGGTGTTGGCGCCGATGCCGCCTTCGATTTTGCCTACATTGACGGTGGTCTCTTTGGCAAGGTCTGTAAGTGCTACGAGTTTCTGGAGTTTGACGGCAGCTTCGAGGTTGGCATCGGCCCCCTTGTCGTAGTGGTTCCCCGCATGCGCGGCAATGCCTTCGATGTCGATAAAAAAGGTACCTACCCCCTTGCGGCCGATGACCACCTCATTGTGCACCCCGGCAGCTTCAAAGACCATACAGCAGTCGTACTCCTCTGCCAGTTTTTCCGAAAGATGCTTGCTGTCATCACTGCCGGTCTCTTCGTCACTGACGAGCAGAAAATCGATGTTGTAGATCTTCCCACAGTTCTCATGAATGTTGCGCAGGGCGCAGAGTGCAACATAATTGCCGCCTTTCATGTCGCAGACACCGGGGCCGTAGACCCATTCGCTGTTTTCTTTGAATGTCTCAAAGGTACCGGGAGGGAAGACGGTGTCAAGATGGCCCAGAAGCAGCATCTTTCTATCCTCTCTCTGCGGGCTTGTCAGATGGAGATGGTCTCCTATGTTCTCTCTGGGGTAGCGGGTAAGGGTGTAGCCGATCTGCTCCAGCCAGTAGGCGAAGATCTCCCCATTTTGGTCTACGCCTTCCTTGTTCTTCGTCCATGAGTTGATCTCGATGATCTTTTTGAGTTCCGTAAAGTCCATAACCGTCATCCCTTCCTATTGTCTGTTATAATCTTGTTATATTTAAATTATGTTCTGAAGATATTTTAATAAAATATAGTAAAATAGGAGATTAAAAAAAGCAAGGACAGCTGTATGGGAAGAAAAATAGGTATGTGGATGTACCAGAACGGTGGTGGTGACAAAATTGAAGAGAAGATGGTCAAAAAGCTCAAAGAGCGGGGCATAGAGAGTGTTACGGGTCTGAATCTCAGACATGCCATTGCGAAGAAAGGGCACATCTACCATGGCAAACGCAAAGTAGACAAACTCGATCTGTTTTTCTCCTACAATGCAGGTGAACAGACACAGTATCAGGTCTTTTTGTATCAGGCACTTTCACGTGTTATTCCTACAATAAACTCCTATGAAGCATTTGCGCTGACCGAGGACAAGTTTCAAACCTCCTATCTGCTGCAGCAGCACGGTGTAGCTACATCAGAGTTTCAACTCTGTCACAGGGACGATACGGAGCATCTAAACCGCAATATGAAAAAGTGGAAGAAAATGGTTTACAAGCCTACAGACGGATGGGGCGGTGTCGGACTGACCAAAATAGAGAGTCAGGAGACACTGGATATGCTGCTGCCTTTCCTTAACCAGACGGATCTTCGCTTTTTCTATGTAGAGAAGTTCGTCAAATATGACAACACAGACTACCGTGTCGATGTGGTCGATGGCAAGTTCGTAGGGTGTTATGGCAGAAAGGCGAGCAAGAGAGACTGGCGTACCAACGTAACCAGCGGAGGATCGGTCTTTAAACGTGAGCCCAATGACGAGGTGGTCAACCTGGCACTCAAAGCGGCAAAAGTATGCGGTGCGGACATTGCGGGGGTAGATATTATCTACGATCAGGAGCGTGAGGAATATGTCGTGCTGGAGGTGAACGGTATTCCGGCATTCGCTACGCCTGAGCAGGAGAAGATGGGGTTGGACTTTAATGAGCTTAAAATAGACCTGATTGTCGATCTTGTAGACCGTAAAACAAAAAAGAAAAATAAAAAGGAAACCAAATGAGTAAAAAAAAGACAAAACAGAAACTGCCCAGACTCGGACTGCTCTATCTTGACCATGTACTGCGCTTTTTTGACAAAAGCAACTTCAAAGGGTGGCCTGACAAAATAGAAACAGTCGTATACCATTGGAAAAACGACAAAGAGCGTTTCATCAAAGAGGTAAAACGCAAGAAGATCGATGTACTCATTGGGAACATCCCGGCAACGGCATATGAGACCTTCCGTGAAATTGCAAGGGAACTGCCGCATGTGCAGTTTATTCCGTCGCTCGATACGCAGTTTTCCAACAAATCCAAAGAGAATGTCACCCGCTTTGCATGGAAATATGACATTCCTGTTCCGAAAACCTATATTTTTTACGACCATGAGAAAGCGGAACGTTTTATCGACTCGACGACATTTCCAAAGATCATCAAAAAAAGTTACGGCCCGTCCAACTATGGCGGTTACTTTGTACACAAGGTAGACTCGGCGCAGGAGGCACACAATCTGTTGGCGCAAAAGAAATACCACCCGGTCTATATGCAGGATTTCGTTCCGATGCAGGCCGATGTACGTGTCATGCTGATTGGCCACAAACCTGTCTGTGCCTTCTGGAGACGTCCGCCTGAGGGCGAGTGGCTGACAAACACCTCACAGGGTGGAAGCATCGACTACATGAACGTGCCCAAAGAGCTGCTCGACCTTGCCGTGAAGGTCTCAAAGGCTGCCAATGCCGAATACTGGGCGTGTGATGTGGCAGTGGGAGAAGACGGCAAATACCGCATTCTTGAATGTGCGACCGCATTTGCCGCATTCCCGTACATCCGTGACTGGATCGGACAGTACCTGATGTGGAAGTTCTCGGATGGAAGGTTCCCGTTGCCGAACATGCCGCTGTACAACTGGGAAGAGCTGGGTAAGATGGACTCCAGTGTACTGCGTACCCTGCGCTACATTACATTCGGGCGCTATACACCAAGTTATGACGGTGCCTACTTCCTCGACTCCAAAACGAAGGTGACAGAGGAGGGTGAAGTGTACCTGCATGAGCTGGATGAACGCTACCCGGTGCTTAACACCTATACCCGCACAAAAGAGGAGTGGCCAAGCGAGAAGTGGAACTTTCAGGACAACTACGGCAAGACAGTAAGAAAGGTGCATGCTCAAAGCAACCCTGAGTACAAAGAGGAGGGCGATGAGTCTTCCGAAGCCCAGGAGCAGGAGCAGATGATAGAACTTTCCGAAAAAAAGGTAAAAAAGCTCTTGACTTCGGTTGAAGGGATCGGCAAGAAAAAGGCAGAAAAAATAATGGACAAGTTCGATACGGCAGAACTGGTGCATGCACTCGAAACCGCGCCGGAGAAGATAGGCGAAGAGCTGTCGTGGTTTAAGAAGAAGTTTACCAAAAGACTGCTCAAAGCCTGGGAAGCATTTAAAGAAAAACTGTAGCATCATAGGCGGTCTGTTAACGGATTTTGGTATAATGCCGCCTCAAAAAAAGCGGTAAAAGGCGTAAGCGATGAAAAACCAGTATATGTCCTACCAGGAGAGTCTTGAATTCCTGCATAAGATGGAAAAAGAGTTTCCTGATCTGATTGAAGTAATCAAGATCGGTACGACCTATGAAGGGCGTGACATTGTGTTGGCAAAGATTTCCGAAAATGTGGAAAAAGCCGATGAAAAACCGGCGATGCTCTATACTGGAACCATCCATGCCCGTGAGTGGATCGGCCATGAACTTGCTCTGGAGTTCATCAAGTATGTTGCCACAAACCGGCATGTCAATCCGGTACTTGAAAAAGCGCTGGAAGAGTCGACACTCTACATGGTTCCCTGTCTTAACCCAGACGGTTACGAGTACTCCCGAAAACACTTTTCTTTTTGGCGAAAAAACCGGAGAAAAAACTATGACGGTACCTACGGTGTCGATTTGAACCGTAACTTCTCCATAGGATTCAAGAAAATCAAAGACACTACATCCAATGTCTATGGCGGCGAAGAGCCCTTTTCAGAGGCAGAAACACGTGCCATCAAGGAGTTTGTCGACGCTCATGAGAACATTACCATAGCGCTGGATTACCATTCACAGGGGAATGTCTTCTTCCCTGCACACAAGTTCAAACATGAAGCCGAAATTGACGGTACAGACATGAATGTGATCGCGGCAAATATGAACGATGAATTTGAAAAGGTAACCGGAAGAAAGTACGGTATTCACCGCGGCAAGCCGCCTGCAGCGCTCATTAGCGGAAGCGGACGGGAATACTACTACTCCAGGGGGATCAAAGCGCTTGTTGTCGAGGTAGGTACGAAGAACATTCCCGACTATATGAAGAGTATGAGCAGTAGCATCCATGAGAACATTCCCGCACTTGTACGTACCTTTTCGGAGGTGGTCAACTACTCGGAGTATGCGCCAAGAAGGGTTGACGAGTTTATGGTCGAGTCTGTAGAGGATACAAGCGTAACACTGGCATGGAAGTATGAAAAACGTGACGATATATTTTTCGAAATCTACCGCAGTACCAAGGACAAAGATGCTTGTAACGAGCGTACGAGGGTAGGTATTACAGGAGAACAGAGTTTTAAAGACACCGACCTTGAAAGTTCGACGACATACCACTATACGATACGTGCAGTGAGCAAAAAAAGCGGTTACGCATCGGCGTTCGCACCGGTGGTCAAGGCACGTACCGCACTGGCTGAAGATGAATTTTTCCGTTTTCTCTTCGCTACCAAGGAGGGAACGGGCTATGTGGGACAGTACACACAGGAGAGCAACCGTTCACACTTCGGGCTAAACTCGCTCTTTGTCGGTATTAATAAACGTAAAGGCATTTGTGATGCGGTGGTCAGCTTTGACCTGAGCAGTCTGCCGGAGAATGCCGTCATTAAATCGGCACGGTTCTATCTCTATCCGATGAACCGTGTCGGTGCGAAGATCGAAAAGTTCGGGCAGTGGGACTTGAGCCTTCTGGAGCACGGCAGTTTCAGTGAGATCAGTGACTTTGACGAGATAGAGAATGCCAGAGCAAAAGGGATCATCGGTCAGGCGATCAAGTCACGTCAGCTGACACAGGGCATCTGGAACTTCTGGGAGTTCTCGCAAAGAGAGTGTCAGATGCTTCAGGAAGAGATAGCCAACAAACAGGCAGTTTTCCGTATTGACGGGCCGAAGTATCTGCCTGACGGAGAAGACAGCCAGATGATGCAGTTTGACATCGGTTACGGCAAGTTCGGTGGCGGTATCCACTACCGTCCGATGCTTGATGTCAAATATACAATCGAGAACGAAAAGATCAAACTGCCTATGCAGACCTTTGCTACTATCAGTAAAGAGGGTATTGAGGAGCAGACACTCAAAAGCGGTTTCGATGCTGAGGGTGAAAAGGTCTATGGATATCTCAACTTCGACCTTTCACAGCTTCCTGAACACGACAAGACAATGATCATCCAGTGTGCGTTACGCATTCGTAACAAAAATATATTTAAAAAGAAGTCTGATGTGCGTTTTTATGTAGAACTGGTTGAACTTGATGAGGTTGGTAGCTACGTAGATATCAAAAACCGTGAGAAGATCGAATATATCGGCTACGAAGTGGCTGAGTCCGATTTGAATGCCAAAGAGTATCAGTACTTTAATTTCGATACACTCTCCAGACAGGTACTCGATCAGATGCATCAGGAGGGCAAGCCACTCAAACTGGTCATCAAGCCGACATCTGCACTGGGAGTCAAACAGCGTATTATCGAATGGATGGACGATGCAGAACTGGTAGTCAAGTATATTCCAAAGCGCCGCAATCCGCCCGCTTCGGTCAAAAACCTGAAAATAAGCAAAGAGAAAAGTATGATCAAGCTCAGTTGGGACAAAGTGCTCGATGAGAATGTCAAAGGCTATTATGTGGTACGTAACAGCTTCCATCCGCCACGTCATTTCATGGACGGTGTGAAGCTCTATGGTGGACAAGATACATGGACCTATGACAACTTTGCCTCTTTCGATACGGAAAAGTATTATGCGGTCTTTGCCTATGATGAAGTGCCGAACTTTTCGGAAGCAACAGTGGTACGGTATGATCCTTTGGAGAAGTACTAACGATACGGAAAGTTCATGTCCGTCAAAGAGGGATCAAAAAAATAAATTTAAATTAAGAAATAAAATAATTTTATTTTAAATAATAGTAGTGTACACTATATTAAGAGCCCGGATAGTAAGGAGGGTGTACACTATGCAAGAGAAAAACTACGAAGCGCTCATTGCTGAGAACAAGGCGTTAAAGCGCCTCATATTCCAGTTCAAGAATCTACTTGACTCCATTCCCGATCCGGTTTTTATGAAAGATGAAAAACTGCGGTGGATCTACGGAAACCCTGTCATACTCAACCTTTACAGCATTGACAAAGACAACTATGTAGGCAAAACCGAAGATCAGCTGCTTCCTGAAGAGTTCGCGGCCTCATGCATGGAGAGTGACCGTCTGGCTGTAGAGCGGGGCGGCATCAGTAAATCTGAAGAGCGCGCTCGGGATGCTGACGGGAAAATTCATTTTATGAAGTTTTCAAGGTTCCCTCCTATGACCATAAGACAGGAGAATTTACCGGACTCATTGGCATTGGCCGTGATATTACAGAGCGCAAAGAAGCGCTTGAAGCACTTGAACAGGAGAACAGAAGAAGCAAAGAGAACGAGATTCAGCTTGCGCATCTTAGTAAAACACTAGAAGAGCAGGTTTGGCTGCGTACACGCGAGCTTGAACGTCAGAAACAGCAGGCTGAAACACTCTCCTATACCGACATGCTTACCGGTCTGAACAATCGGCGTGCCTTTTTCGAAAAAAGCGCTGTCATCGATGTCAACTCACGCAACAGAGACTGTGGCTATGCTGTCATTATTATCGACATCGATTACTTCAAAAAGATTAATGATGCCCATGGCCATGCAGTTGGGGATGAAGTACTTAAACTGTTGGGAAGGTGTCTTAAGAGCCATCTTCGGGCAACAGACATTGAAGGGCGCATTGGCGGTGAAGAGTTTGCTGTTACACTGGTTGACACCACGCTTGAACAGGCAAAGATGATTGCAGAAAAACTCTGTGCGGCCATACGAAAGCTCTCACTGAAGGCCTATCCGCATCTTAAAATCACTGTCAGCTGCGGGGTGAGTGTCTTTACACGCGCAAGCAAGCGTTTTGCCGATATTCTCGAAAAAGCAGACGAGGCACTCTACAGGGCAAAAAGTGCAGGAAGGGACTGTGTGGTTGCCATTTGAATGTCATGTTGGCAAAGGTATATAGGAGTATTTAACTCCTATTTAAAAGGCTCTGTGCTATACTTGATGCATGATGAATGAAAAACCGACACTCAAATCGCTGCTTGAGTCTTCTCGAGGTGCCAAACTGCTCTTTCTCGGACAGGAGGGTATTTTTTCTGCGGAAGAGAGAGAACGATACCTCAAGCAGTATGGACTTACAGCGGTCGATACGATGCAGGATGGGGTTGTGGGTGTCATTGAACACCACAGGCTCAATCCGGTCGAAGAGGATATCTCCTATGAGGCGTATGCACAGAAGATTCCTGCCTATAAACTGACAGAGTTTGAACAGCTTCTGTCAGAGGAAATAGACGATGATGCACTGCTGATGGCAATCAAGCTCGGCAATGACCAGGAGCGTCTGCTGCGGCTGCTTGGCAACGAACACCTCAGTGATGCCCTTTTTGTCCGACTGCTAAAACTCTACCGTTTCAATGAAGAGGATGAAGACAACCGGCAGGACAGGGATGTCATTATGCATACGCTCAGACGCTACATCGACATCAAACCCAATGAGGAAGACCTGCTCTACAGCTATCTGACCCTGCGCCGTTTGGCGACCGAGGCGACCGATGCGGGACTGCTTGAAGCACTGATGGGCTTTCCTGACTTTGAATTTCTCGTTCGCGGCAAGAGTAAGACGACATTCAAAGAGACGATTGCCAGAAATGAGCATATAACCGATGAGTTGGTCAGAAAACTGCTCTCTTTGCGCCGGAAAGGGGTTGATCGTGCATTGGCGGGAAACCCGAGTATTTCCAGAGAGGTTATGAAGCATTTGTTCGATAAGCATGACCCTGAAACAGACAAGGCATTGGCTGTCAACAGAGCACTTGATGAGATGCTTTTTGATGCTTTGCTTGAAAGGGGAGAAGAGGCAGTTTCGCTCCTGCTCCTTCATCAGCCCATTGACAAAGACCGTTTCAAGCAGGTCCTTGAGAGAAAAAATGATGATTATCTGCTATTGGTCGCATCGAACGAGAATATCTCGGAAGAGGTGATCGCTCTGCTTATGGAGAGATTGAATGTACCTTTGTCCGCTGCACTGGCCTCCAACAGATCACTCATGCCTAATCAGCTTGAAGTGCTCTACAATAGAGGCGAAGAATCCTCGATGGCTGCACTGGCTGCCAACCCATCGGCGCCTCTGAAGATACTTGAAACACTCTATGCGGAAAATAGCGATGATATGACAATACTGGCTGCACTGGCGCATAACCCTTCTGTGCCGGAGAAGATTCTGCGTGAACTTTTCGAGCGAGATGATCTGCAGATTAATAGAGGATTGGCGACAAATGCCTCCTTGCCGATGGATCTCCTGGACATACTGAAGGTCGATACAAGGCTTCAGAATGAACTGGCTCAAAATGAGAATCTAGCAAAGTCTTACGAAGAGGTGCTCAACCAGAACAAAGCCATGATGAACCTTTAAGAATTAAGAATTAGGAATTAGGAATGTATGTATATTTTGAGCCGACAGGCGAAGCTTTAGTGAGAGGAATTTGTAGGGAGCTTTGCTCCCTGCAAAGGAGACAGATAATATGAAAGCATCCGACATTACCAAAGTTATTGACAGACTTATCGACAAAAAGCTGCCCGTCTTCATCTGGGGTGCACCAGGGATCGGTAAATCCTCGATCGTCAAGCAGATCGCAGAGGCGAAGGACCTGGCATTTCTCGATCTTCGTCTGAGCTTGCTCGATCCGACCGATCTCAAAGGCATTCCCTTTTTCAATGCAGAGACACAGGAGGGGGTCTGGGCAAAGCCGAGTTTCCTGCCCAGCGATCCGGACTCCAGAGGCATTCTCTTTCTCGATGAGATCAATACCGCACCGCCGGCAGTACAGGCCTCTGCCTATCAGCTGATCCTCGATCGTAAGGTAGGGGAGTATGAGCTTCCAAAAGGGTGGAGCATCGTCGCTGCGGGTAACCGTGAAAATGACCGTGGCGTCGTCTACAAGATGCCGCCACCCCTTGCCAACCGTTTCGTGCACTTCGAGATGGAGGTTGATTTTGACGACTGGAAAGCATGGGCGTACGGTGCAGGCGTAGAGACTTCCATCATTGGCTATCTGGCGTATGACAAGAGTATGCTCTTTACCTTCGATCCCACTTCCAATGAAAAAGCTTTTGCTACCCCAAGAAGCTGGGAGTATGTCGACAGTATCGTCAAAGCAGGGATTGATAGTGATTTGATATTAGATAGTATTAGCGGGGCAGTGGGGCGTGAAGCAGCTGTTGGCTACAGCAGTTTCAAGAAGGTGATGCGCAAGCTTCCGGATCTAAATTCAATCTTGGACGGCACACTTACCGAACTGGAAGAGGACGATCCCAAGGTACAGATGGCACTGGCAGTGGGGCTGGTAAATGCGCTCAGGGATGCACCGGGTGATGAAGCCATCACCCATGTGCTGCGTTTTTCCATGCAGCTTCCCGGAGAGTTTGCCATCATGCTGGTCAAAGATATGCAGCACAACGGTCTGGATGTCGAAGGCTCTGAAGCCTGGGGCGAGTGGGTAAGGAAATTCGCCTATCTTCTATCTTGATACTATAAAATATAAACTCTCTGTGTTTCTTAAATATTGAAGTGCATTTACATTCTATTAAATATTTTATCTTATAATTGTTATTGCATACAATAAATTTTTAAGGAGTACACCATGCATATGAAAGAGAGAATAGAGAGTATTATCAAAGATGACCTGCAAAAAGAGAACCTTGGGCATGTAACACTGCATCAGACCCGTGAGCTGTTAATGGATGTAGGTGCCATACTGCTCGATGTCAGACCCCCTGCAAAAGTTACCGGAGAGAACGCCGAAGAAGCAGGCATTGCGAATGCATACTACACACCGTATCCTGAATTTGCGGAATATCTCGATGTTCTTCCAAAGTCTCATGCAACACCGATAGTCGTTGCCTGTCTGAAAGGGTGGTTCGCCAACCGTGTAATGGGGTATCTTGAATTTATGGGCTATAATAATGTCTATGTACTCGATACCAGCATAGAGGACCTTATTGAAGTGCATCATGCACACGCAGACAAATAACGCTTCTTCTATTTTAAAAGGGTGGGTTTCCCACCCCTGACACACTGTATTATTTCGTTATAAACTAACTTCTTAACACTACTATCATCAGGGTACCTCTAAAACGCAATTTTTCAGTCAATACTACAGCACGACAAGTGCCAGTCTGGTGAGAAATGGGAATGGACTACAATGGTTGTTTGTGTAGGAAAAGCAAAAAAGTAGTAGGGGCAGGGAAACCTGCCAAAGAAGAGAAGTGTCGTCTGCTACAGCAGCCCTGCCAGTGCTGCGAGCAGAACAGGCGGTGTGATGACCAGTCCGACTTTCATATACTCCCCCCAGCCGATTTTGACACCTTTTTGTGAGAGGACATGCAGCCAGAGCAGGGTGGCGAGCGAACCGATAGGGGTCATTTTGGGCCCGAGGTTACAGCCGAGGATATTGGCATAGACGAGCGCTTCGTTGCCGGCATAGCCGATCTTGTCGATGGCGATATCCATGATCATGATCGTAGGCATGTTGTTCATCACTGCCGAGATCACTGCTGCGAGGAAGCCTGTACCGATGATGGCGATATGTTCACCGGAGGCTTTCAGTGCGAGGAGGATTTCGGAGAGGTAGTCTGTCAGTCCTGCGTTTTTCAGTCCGTAGACCACGACATAGAGTCCGATACTGAACCATACGACCTGCCACGGTGCGGCTTTGATGGTCATGAGTGGTTTGGTAGCCTTATAGTGGTTGGCGATGAGCAGAAACACCAGTGCCCCGCCCAGTGCGAAGATCGAGATGGGCAGATGGTAGATATCGCCGATGAAGTATCCGACCATCAGCAGTGCGAGGAACCACCAGCTGAGTCTGAACATGGTCTGGTTTTTGATCACCGATTCGGGTGTGGCGAGGTTCTCTATCTCGAGCCGGGCAGGGATGCTTTTGCGAAAGAAGAGCCAGAGTATGGCCAGTGATGCGACGATGCTGAGCAGGTTGGGCCAAAACATATGCTGTGCATATTCCCAGAATCCAATGTTGAAGTAGTCTGCAGTGACGATGTTGGTCAGGTTGGAGATGACCAGTGGGTTGGAGGCGCTGTCACCGATGAACCCGCCTGCCATGAGGAAAGCAAACATCGCCGCGGGTTTCATATTGAGATGCTTCATCTTGGCAAGTAGAATGGGTGTAAGGATCAGCGCCGCACCGTCATTGGCGAAGAAGGCTGCCACCACCGCACCGAGCAGCAAAATATAGACAAACATCAGATGCCCGTTGCCCCGACTGAGTCTGACCATTTTCAGTGCCGCCCACTCAAAAAAGCCGATCTCATCGAGCACCATTGAAAGCAGGATGATCCCGATGAATGCCAGGGTCGCATCCCAGACGATCCCCGTCACTGTCACGACATCATCGAAGCTGACGACACCAAGTGCGAGGGCGACGATCGCTCCGATGACGGCAGTGGTACCTATCTGCAGCCCCTTTGGCTGCCAGATAACAAAAATAAGTGTTGCCAAAAAGAGGAGAGAGGCGGTGATCATGATGCAGCCAGTGCTTCTTTTATTTTTGGCAAGAGTACCGATTCGATCTCTTCGTAGGTTTTCTCAAACGCTTCGTAGCCTTTGCCGTCGGGGTCTTCGAAGCCTACGTGGATCTTGGGTACGGGCTTGGGGAACATGGGGCAGGTCTCGTTGGCGTGGTCACAGACGGTGACGACAAGGTCATAGTTGTTGTCGATGACCGTATCGAGTGTCTTGGAGTGGTAGCGATCCTGCCAGATGCCTTTTTCTTCGAGCAGTTTTTTGGCGTTGGGGTTGACTTTTCCGGATGCCTTGACACCGGAGCTGTCTGCTTCGATACCGTCAAGTTTGGCATTGACAAGCGCTTCGGCGATGATACTGCGGCAGCTGTTTCCAGTGCAGAGGATGAGGACTTTTTTGGACATAACAGGCTCCTAAATAGTTAATGATGCGGAAGTATAGCAAAACGGATAATTTATATCAAGATATCTTGATGTATTGGTTACCAAATTGTTATCAAGTCGCACAGCGCTGTGTGAGGAGAGGGATCTCCAGTTCCAAATACCCGATCTCTGTCAAGATATCCTGTCTGAACTGGTCAAGCGGAGAACGGATGGCATAGTATGCCCAGCGCCCTTTGCGCTCTACGCGGAGGAAGCCCGCCTCTTTGAGGATCTTGAGGTGGCGGGAGATGCGTGACTGGATCATCCCGAATGCCGATTCGATATCGCAAACGCAGACAGCTCCGTTGATGTCGATAAAACGAAGGATACGCAGTCGTGTCTCATCGTTGACCGCGCCGATGGTTTGGAGGAAATCTTCTGTTGCACTGTGTGTCATGGCTATATCCATTTCTGTTTTTTCAGCCATCTGAAGATCAGCCACGCGATGATGATGTTCAGACCCCAGATGACGAAGTAGCCGTATTTCCAGTCGAGTTCGGGCATGTTTTTGAAGTTCATGCCGTAGTTTCCGACGATGAAGGTCAGCGGCAGGAAGATCAGGCTGATCGCCGCGAGGCGCTGCATCGCCTGATTCATCCGGTTGCTCAGGAAACCCATGAGCAGGTTTTGCAGATAGCCGGTGCGGTCGAGATAGGTTTTGGATTCGTTGATCAGATAGGAGAGGTGCTCCTTGAGGTCGATGAATTCATATTTGAGCTTTTTTCGCACATTGAGAGAGAAGTGGTTGTAAACTTTGTTGACCACATCATTAGACTGTACCGAGAGCTTGGTGATGCGGTTGAGGGTACGGCGTGCGAAATAGAGGTGTTTTTGTATCTCCTTCTCATCGACATCTTCAGCAAATATCTCATCTTCGATCGCTTCAAGCTTGTCATCGAGCCGGTCAACAATGCCCATGGTGTGATCGACGATGATATCCATGACGGTATAGGTGACATACTCCAGCGAATCGCGCTCTTCGTAGCGCCGGTAGAGGTGGGAGACGACATTTTTGATGATGTGGTCATTGTGAGAGAGGAAGATGAATTTGTCCTGTGTGATAATGACAGTAACATTCTCGTCATGGTAGAGCAGGTCATCCTCCTCGTCACGTACAAAGTACTTCAGGATGATGAGTCTGAAGTTTTTACTCTGCTCAAAGGTAATGGACTGATCTTCGTTGTGGATGTCTTCGAGGAAACTCTCTGGAAAGTGGTGCTCTTCGAGCCACTGGATGATGAGCGGGTTGTCAACATGGGTGAAGATGATCTGCTTCTGCCCCTCTTCAAGCGCTATATTGTCCTGATAGTGGAGCTTGTCGGAGAGAAGATACATCTATGACCCTTTGTTTTGTGTTGCATTCTATGACGTAAGTATACACTAACCTTGCCGTGATTTTCCACCCAGAGAGCAGGTTTGTGCACAATTTACATGGAGCAGATGCTATAATTTGCCAAAGAAAAAGGAGTCCACCATGTTTACACTCAAACCCCAGACAAGTGAAGAGGGCTGCTCGACAGGCTGCTGCACCCCGCAGCCCAGAGGCAAAGAGGCATGTCCCGGATGTGGCGCAGAGACTAAAGGGGTACTGGACAAGACACTTTCGCACCTGCTGACCGATGCTGCCAAAGCGAGCCTCTCATGCCTGGACGGCTTTCACTACTGCAAGACACCCTCCTGTGAGATAGTCTATTTCCGAGTGGATGAGACACTCACACAAGATGACCTCACCGTCACCGTCGGTCTCAAAGAGGGTGCAAGCCCCGCAACGGTCTGCTACTGTTTTGACTGGACAAAAGAGAAGATCGCCGAAGAGATCGCCCGCACAGGTAAAACCACCGCACTCGAGGACATCAAAGCAAAGATGGAAAACCCGGGCTGCTCCTGTGAGACCCTCAACCCCAGCGGTGCATGCTGTCTGGGAGATGTGGGGAAGGTGATCAAGGAAATTGAAACAACTTTTTAGTGATTGCTTCCCAGAAACCAAGTTGTCACCTCCCCGCTGCCCTTTGGGCTGCCATATCTGTTAATTTGACCTGAGTATCCCAGTTTTTGCTTCCTTCTTTGCTTTCAAGGTAGAGTGCCATGAGCAAAACTGCATTATCACCACTTCTGGCTATTGCCTCAGAGAGACTCTTATTTGACCCAAGAACGGCAATGGCTTCATTGGATGTTCCTGTGAGTTTTTGGATTTGGCTTTCCGGTGGTGCATAGTAATCAAGGGGATGGGAAGATGTGTGCAGATAGTAGGTCAGAATCAGAAGAGGCACATCGTGACTGGCCGATGTCCATGTGCATGAGGAGGCGTTTGGGTAGTGTCAACCTCGGAGTTAAATTAGGCAGTATTTCATGAGTTTTTTTCACGAAATGTAACCTCAAGCAACGCGTATATTTTTAGTCTTATTTTTGACTCTTTTTAGGTTCAAATTCATAAAGATTAGAACCATTCATTTCTTCCTCCTTTTTTTCTTTTAATCGGTAAGAATCTCCAAGTATATTTATCACATGAGAATGATGTAAAAGTCTGTCTAAAATAGCAGTAGTTACGACTTTGTCATTAGGCCTCTATCTAACGTTTTTTGTAGATGAGTAAAAACACCCCCAAAAACGCAGCAGAAACAAGAATGATGGAGGCGCCGGAGGTGAGGTCGTAGGTGTAGGAGAACCAGAGACCTACAAGGGTGAAAAAGGCCGAGAGGGCGCAGGAGATGAGCATCATGCTCCAGAGTGATGCAGAGAGCTTTTCTGCGATGTAAACGGGAATGGTCAGCATGGCGATGACCAGAATGAGCCCGACGACCTTGATGGCAATGACTACCGTAAGTGCGGAGAGTACCAGTACAAGGGTGTAGAAAAAGCGTACGGGAATACCGCGCAGGCTGGCGTATTCGCTGTCGTAGGAGACGGCAAGGATGGGGCGGTACCAGAAACTGACCGTGACAATGATGACCGCCAGCAGTGCGCCCATGAAGTAAAGGTCCTGCGTGCTTACTGCGAGAATGGAGCCAAAGAGGTAACTCATGAGGTCAACATTGTAGCCCGGTGTCAGGTCGACAAAAACCACCCCGATGGCCATACCCACAGCCCAGATAAGCCCGATGAAGGTATCGGTGCGGTGGCGTTTGTGCAGGGTCAGTGCAGCCACAAGCAGTGCGGCAAGTACGGCAAACACGGAGGCACCAAGAAAGATTGGTAGTCCGAAAAAGACCGCCATACCGATGCCGCCGTAGGAGGCATGGGCAATGCCCCCTGCAAGAAAGACCATGCGGTTTACCACAATGAGTGAGCCGATAATACCTGCGGCAACGGAGACCAGAAGCCCGGCGATGAGTGCATGCTGTATGAAGGTGAACTGGAGTGCTTCTATCATGGTTTCTCTCTCCATTGTCTCTTTTTGTCGTTTTCTGTGTCGGAGGCACAGCTTTCACAATTCTCCGCTCCGAGCATCTGCAGCAGTTCGACTTCACAGAAGTGTCCATCCTGGCCATGGATATGGAACGTTTCACGCTTGTCACTGATGTCATGGAAGGCAAGTTCACGGTTGACGTGTGCCACCTTGTTCGCATACTCCAGAATGACCGAAATGTCATGGCTGACGACAATGACCGTCATGGTCTGGTTGAGCATTTTGATCAGATCGTAGATCTCTTTTTGTCCTTTGACATCGATGCTGGCGGTCGGTTCGTCTAGTATGAGCAGCTTTGGATGCGCACAGAGCGCTCTGGCGATCATGACACGCTGACGCTGCCCGCCGGAGAGATCACCGATGCGGTGATGGGCATAGGCATCCATGCCCACCTGTGAGAGTGCGCCCATGGCACAGGCGATCTCCTCTTTGCCGTAGCCAAAAAGCGGTCGTTTGCTGCCTACATGCCCAATGAGCACCACCTCTATGACTTTGATGGGAAATTCGGTATTGACATTGGTATTTTGGGGAACATAGCCGACACTCTGGCGCATTTTTGAAGGAGGGTTGCCGAAAATACGGATGCTTCCGCTTTGGGGCTTGAGCAGTCCGAGCATGAGTCTGAGAAGCGTCGATTTTCCGCCGCCGTTGGGACCGATAATAGCAAGAAAATCGAGCGGATCGACCGAGAGGTTGATGTGTTCGAGTACAGGTTCTTTGTCGTAGGAGAAACTTACATCAGAGATCTCGACGGCTTTCATTTATTGGGCTCCGGCAATCGCCCTGGCAATGCGTATGAGGTTAGCAGACCAGTCCGCTGCAAGCGGAGAGATTTTGATGACGGGAATATGCAGCTCAGAAGCGATGATCTTCGCGCTGCTGTCAGAAAATTCGGGCTGGGTGAAGATGGCGCGTATGTGTTTGGCTTTAGCCTCTTTGATGAGTTTGACCAGTTCTCTGGGTTTGGGCTTCTTGCCTTCTACCTCTACGGGAACCTGTAGAAGGTCATACTCTTTTGCAAAATAGCCCCATGAAGGATGAAAGACCATGAAAGCAGCCGATCTTGGCAGCGGGGAGAGGAGTGTACGGATGGTACTGTCGGTCTGGTCCACTTTGGCAAGAAAGGCCGTGAGGTTCTGTTTGTAGTAGGCATCGTGTGCCGGATCGGCATGGGAGAGTGCCGTGTAAATGTGCCGGGCAATGATGCGCACGTTTGCCGGGGCGGTCCAGATGTGCGGGTCGAGTCCCTCCTCATGGTGGTGCCCCTCTTCATCATTGTGATGTTTATTTTCATGGTGGTGCTCATGTGCCATTGGCAGTTTTTCAACCCCCTCACTCAGGTCAATAATTTTCATGGTAGGGTTCAGGTCCTTAAAACGCGGCAGCCAGGTATGCTCGAACTCCACACCGATGGCAAAGTAGAGCTGCGCGTTGGCCGCCTGCTTCATTTGTGAAGGTTTTGGTTCATAGGTGTGCGGTGAAGCACCGGGAGGTACCATTGTGGTGACAGTCACCTTCTCAGCACCAATGGCTTTGACGTAGCTCGCTTCGGGCAGAATGCTTACAAGCACGTTTATATTTGCCAATATGAACGTGCTTGCCAGTATGTGTACAAGGAGTAGTTTTTTCATAAAAGCGATTATAGCGAAAAACCCAAAGTTCCTCAACATCAGTATGAAGTTATGGTATACTTTGGCAAAAAAGACGTGCGAGGAAGCAATAATGAGAAAAACATGGATGGCCGTTTTGACAGGTACACTGCTTATGCTTGGCGGGTGCGGGGGAGGTACGACCTACACCCAAAACACCGGCAGCCATTATGTCTATGACTTTGCGGTCAATACTGAAGGGTGGCAGGGCGGATTTTCCGACTATGCCCCCGGGCAGGAAGCGGCAATGCAGCTGCGCTACGGCTTTACCCGACTGCCTGCTCCACTTGACGAGTCTGATGGGGCGGTGGTACTAAGCGGTATCAACATCAGTGACGATCTTTTTATGTACATGAAGAACAAAATCACAGGTCTGGATGCCAACACGACCTATAATCTGAATTTCAGTGTGCAGTTCGCGTCCAATGCCCCTGCCGGAAGTTTGGCCGGAGAAGGGGTGTACCTCAAGGTGGGTGCCTCAAACATAGAACCGCAGAGTGTGCCGGATGCTTCAGGCAGATACACCATGAATATCGACAAAGGCAATCAGGCTGCCGGCGGGCAGCATATGAGAGTCATCGGTAATGTCTCCAATGACTCCAACAGTACCGACTATAGACTCAAACGTCTCTCAACCGGCACACCGTTTAAACTACGTACGGACGAGAACGGATCGCTCTGGGTCATTGTCGGTACGGACTCTGCGTATGACGGGCAGACAACAATCTTTTACAACCAGGTCGATATTGAGATGGCAAAAACTTCGGAGTAAAATCTGGAGATACAGCAACAAACTCTTCCCGGGCTCCAACCTGCAACCGGATGTCGGTCTGGCAGGCAAAAAAGCGCCAGGCACCACACCTGAAACACTGACCTTCAATGCGCAGCATCAGTGGTGGGAAGCTGAAGGTATTCCATTGACCCCTTACAATGATGACGGCAGCAAAAACTACTACCCTAGTCAAAGTCACGGCAAAAGACAGCAATGGCAATGTACTTGCCACAGCCAAGGTCGTCCTGCCGGTGAGTGACGAGATGGATTGTAAACGCTGCCATGCCAGCAGTTCGCTCGCTCCCAAAGCCAAGCCAAGTACCGGCTGGGTCAATGACGCTGATCCGGAAAAAGATTTCAAATACAATGTCCTGCGACTCCATGATGAGCGTATGCCAACAGCGGTCAGCGATCATCTTGCAGAGCTTCAATCCAAGGGATATGACTACAATGCCTCCGGGCTCGAAGCGACTGCCAGAGCAGGTACACCTGTGATGTGTGCGGTCTGTCACAGCTCCAATGCACTGCCTGGAACCGGTATAGCCGGTGGAAAACCCTTTACGCAGGCTATGCATGGTTATCATGCCCATGTCACTGATCCCTATACCAACATGACACTTAACGACAGCACCAACAGAGGTGCCTGCTATGCCTGCCACCCCGGTGCCCAGACCAAATGTCTGCGCGGTGCCATGGGTGATGCCAAAGATTCCAGTGGTAACAATGTCATGCAGTGCCAAAGCTGTCACGGACACATGGCCAATGTCGGCAGTGCCGACAGGAAAGGCTGGCTGGATGAGCCCAACTGTCAGGCATGTCACCATGACGGTAAGAGAGAGACGTCAGCCATTGACCCTGCGACGAACACACTCAGACATGTAGTTGATACCAAATTCGCCACCAATCTCAATACACCGGTAAGTGGGCTGAGTCTCTATCGATTCAGCAAGGGTCACGGCAAACTGCAGTGTGAAGCGTGTCATGGTTCCACCCATGCGATCTACCCGGCACATCAGGCAGACAACCTGCTCGCAGAAGGGCTCCAGGGGCATGCCGGCACCATCGGTGAGTGTAGCGCGTGTCACAGTACGGT
This sequence comes from Sulfurovum sp., assembly GCA_030826885.1. Taxonomy (GTDB): domain Bacteria; phylum Campylobacterota; class Campylobacteria; order Campylobacterales; family Sulfurovaceae; genus Sulfurovum. The sequence continues at coordinate 20,559 of JAUUDF010000045.1, forward strand.
ACCCAATATAGTCACAGGCGGTCCGCACGGCATGCATCCGGTAGGACAATCCTGGGTAAAAGGACATGAGCATGTCGCAGAAAAAAATGCGGCACAGTGTAAAGTCTGCCATGGCCAAAACTATCGAGGCAGCGCGCTGTCCAGAATGTTCACCACACGTACACTCAGCGTGGAGCACGGCACCAAAACACTCCAAAAAGGTCATCAAGTCTCCTGCTATGACTGCCACAACGGACCAAACGGAGGAGACTGATGTCTTCATAAAAATTTCATCAAAATAGTGCATACTTGCGACAAATGACACAAAGGTTTATAGATGCATATAAAAAATGGAAACAAGATATACCAAGGACAGAGATTGCATTTCTGCTGCTTTTCGCAGCGGAATTTACCTACTATCTTTTGATCCTGCAAACCGGTATTGTTACCTACCATTCGATGAACCGTTGAGTTGAATGCAACACATTGCCCAGATGACCGACAAAGAGATTGTCTTCCTCAATGTAGGAGAGTTTCTTATGGTATAATCCCTTCCATGACTGCAACCGAAAAACTTGAAACCGCCAAAGCCAAACTGATGCTGGAGCATCCCTACATAGGCTCCATTGCCGCGATGCTGCGCTATGACGACAACCCCGATACCCTGACATTCCACAGTGACGGAGTGCATCTGCATTTTAACGGTGAATACATTGAACAGGCGCCGCTTGATGAAGTGGAGTTCGCACTTGCGAACGGGGCGATGCATGCGCTTTTGAGGCATCAGGAACGCATGGAGGGACGGGTAGGACGTCTATGGCAGGCGGCGACCGACCTGACGGTCAATAGTATGCTGGTCAAAAACGGCTATACACTGCCTGCCTATGTCTACTACGATGAACGCTTCGACGGGATGTATGCCGAAGAGATATACGACATGCTGCAAGAGGAGATGACCTACAACGATACACTCGACGAGGCGGAAGCTCCCACTCCTGACGACGCACCTCCTCAGGAAGATTCGCAGAAAACAGAAAATACCCCTTCGCAGGGTAACGAGTCCTCCCGAAACAGTACCTCCGAATCTGACACACCCCCGATTGAACAGCTTCAGGCGGAAGAGATAGCCGCACTCGAAGAGGAACTTGCAGAGTATTTCGAGCAGCTCTTTGCCAAGTACAAACGGCAGGATGCCCTGCCCAAGGGGATGGAGCTTGTCGTACCGCATCTTTTTTCGCATACTATCGACTGGAGAGAGTCACTCTACCGCTACATTGCCGAGTTTGCCAAGAGTACCTACAGTTTCATGCCGCCGAACATGAAGTACCTCTATAGGGGAATCGCACTGCCGAGTCTGAGTTCAGACCTGCTGCGCATTGTCATTGCTGTCGATACTTCCGGCTCTGTCGGTGAGACGCTGCTGAGTGTTTTTCTGGGTGAAGTGGAAAGCATCATGCAAAGTTACGGCAATTACGAAATAGACCTTATCAGCGCCGATACCAAAGTCCATGATCATACGACCTATCTGCCCGGAGAGCGGCTTGCATATACGCTCAAAGGCGGCGGAGGTACCGACTTCCGGCCGGTCTTTGCCTATATTGACCGGCACATAGACTACCTGACACTGCTGCTCTATTTTACCGACGGCATGGGAACCTTTCCCGATGTCGAACCTACTTACGATGTCATGTGGGTCATGCCTGAGGCAAAAGAGGTGCCGTTTGGGGAAGTACTACAAATACAGGGCCAATAGACAATGGGCATGATGTTCGGTATGCTTGCCGCACTCTATGTCCTTTTTGTACTCATAGGCATAGTGACACTCCATAGGCCGTCGCACAGAGTGTATTGGTTCATCATGGGTATACTGCTCATGCTCTATGCCATGACTGTGCTGCTTTCGCTCAACGATGCATGGTTGTCGACGCTTCCTCTGCTGATGCAAAAAAATATAACCCTCCTTCAGTGGTATGTGCTTGGCTGTATGGTTGTGATGGTGAGCGTCTATTTTTTTTACAGAAAAAACCCGGGGCGTATTGTCGTGCTTCATCTGGTTTTCCTTGCATTGTTTTACTATGTCAATGAACCTGTTTACCCTTATGTGCAGGCTGTCAACAACCCGAAGGTTCCTTTCACGGAAGAGACGACGCTCTACAGCTGTGCCTGTGCGGCACTTTCTACACTTCTCAAGCAGCTTGGCATCAAAGAGGTTGGTGAAAAGGAGGCCTGCCAGGTGATGGGTACGACACGGAACGGTTCGGGTGCAGGGCAGATACGCTATGCCTTTGGCAGATTGGGCATTGCCTATAAGGCATTGTTTAATGCCTCGATCGATGCTGTAAGTGCTCCTGCCATTCTTTTTGTGGACAGACGCGGAGGTCATGAGAACCATGCAGTGGTCTATTTGGGAATGAAGAACGGACTTTACAGCATTTACGATCCGATGGAAGGCAGAAAAACACTTTCTAAAAACGTACTTGATGCACTATGGCACGGTCGGGGTGTAGAGGTTGTACCGCATTAATAAATCTGTGTTAATATTAACCTACTATACTAACGCAATATCATCACTCCAGGAAGTTTCATGTACGACATCGTTTCAGATACCAAACCGACCTCATGTTTTTTCAATGCCTTTATCATTGTGCTCATACCCATGCTCTTTTTGGCGGCACTTGCCCTCGGCTATGCGGGCTTGCTGCCGTTTGGGGTTGAACTGCATACGCTGGTCATCATCGCATTCATTTTTGTGGTCTTTGTCGCGTTCGTGCGGCACAATGCCAACTATGCAGCCTGCCACATGCGCGGTTCGTTCGCCAAAATGGAAGAGAAACTGCAGAAGGAGCTTCGTGCCAACGCCCTGACCATTATGGGAAAGACCAAATCGACGCTGCATGTGAAGGATTTTATGGAGGAGTACTACAAGGATATTCGAAACGACAACTTCGCACGTGTCGCCCCCTCTGTCTTTCCGATGCTTGGTATTTTGGGAACCTTCATCGCCATTGCCGTCTCCATGCCGGATTTCACCGTAAAAGACCTCGATGCACTCGATAAAGAGATATCGGTGATGCTCTCGGGTATCGGTACGGCATTTTACGCCTCCATCTACGGGATCGCCCTTTCGCTCATTTGGACCTATTTTGAGAAGCGGGGCAGTTCCAAAATAGACAAAACGCTCTATGACCTGGAAAAACTCTACGATGCACGCGTCTGGAAAGAGGCGGAGCTGCTCAAACACGAACATATGCAGAGTGAACTCAAAGATCAGGAGATCGTCAAAACGCTCAAAGAGACTTTCAATACGGACTTTGTCAGGGAGATGAACGAGCAGTATCTCAAACATTTTACCGCTGTGGTCTCCGACACGACAGAAGGGTTTAGGCAGATCACGCAGAATATGCAGCGTGTCTCACATGAACTCAAAGAGACACTTGAGACGATTCACAGCAGAGAAGAGAGTGTTAATGCGGTCGATGCCATCAGCCGTAACATAGAGGGATTCAATGAAAATGCCAGAAGTCTTCAGCAGGCGATGCAGAAGTTTGACGGTACGGTTGATCATACCTTCGAAAAAATAGACGAGGAGGTAGGGCAGATCGTCGAAAAACTGGCAACCTTTGCACGTGTTCTCTCTGAACAGAACATAGAAGTGATGCAGACACTCGCTTCGCTTAAAAAGAGCCGGAAAGAGAGCGAATGATGTTTCGCAAAAAAGAGAACGACGAAGGGACGAATTTCTGGATATCGTATGCCGATCTTATGGCAGGACTGCTTTTCGTTTTCATTTTGCTTATCGGTGCCATTGTCTCCAAATCGATCATCCTTAAAAGCAGTCTGCATGAAAAAGAGGACAAACTTACGGCACTCTCACAGACACTCAAAAGCAAGGAGCAGAAACTTCATGAGCTTGGGAGTGCGTTGACAAAGAATACGGAAGCACTTAGCCAACGGGAGACACAGCTGCATGAAAAAATGCAAACCCTGACACTCAAAGAGGCGGAGATACGCAAGCTTAACCGTATGCTGCTTGAGGCAAATACCCAAAAAGATGCACTGAGCAAAAAGATCGTACTGGTGCAAAACCTCCTTTCAGATACCAATGCATCCCTTGAAAAGAGCAAACGCTCACTCAGGGCATATGAAGGGAAAATACTGGTACTCTCCAATGCCCTGAGTCAAAGCAAGGAAGCCGTTGAGGAAAAAGATGCCAAGATGCTTCAGCTGCTCAATGCACTCGATGAGAAGCAGACGAAATACGATACGCTTGTCGCGAGACTCCAGCAGCAAAAAGCACAGATAAAATCATTGACAGGTATCAAGCTCAAGGTCATTGCCGCGCTCAAAGAGGCACTGGGCAGTAAGATAGCCATAGACAAAAAGAGCGGGTCATTGCGTCTTGCATCGAACATTCTTTTTGACAAGGGCAGTGCGGTACTCAAAGAGGATGCCAAAAGTGAGCTGAAGAAGGCATTTGAAGAGTACATCGGTACGCTGGTGAGTGATCAGCGTATCAAGCCGCATCTGGATAAGATTATCATTGAAGGGCATACCGACAGTGACGGCGGCTACCTCTACAACCTCGACCTTTCACAGAAACGGGCGTTGGCGGTGATGAACTATCTGCTTACACTCGACATTGCCAGAGAGTATGACCTCAAACCGCTTCTTATCGCTTCGGGAAGAGCCTACCTTGACCCGATAAAGATTAACGGAGTAGAGGATAAAGAGGCATCAAGACGTATCGAGATAAAGTTCAGGCTTAAAAACGAAGATGCCATGCATGAAATAGAGAAGGTACTCGATGTGCAGTAACTTTCGGCCCAAAAATTTGCAGCGTGCCAAAGAGACACTTTCGCGTCAGTTAGAGACAGTAGAACACTCACGCAGCAACCAGCCGCAACAGCAGGAACGTGCACCAGAGAAACAAAAAAAAGTCTCCCTGTTGTACAGAATATTACATTTTTTCAGGCGTTAGAGTTTGGAAATATCTGTTTCTCTGGTTTCTCTTTTGGCTATTTCAGAAGCCTTCTGATGTTTGCGGAACGCTTTTAGAGCAGCAAGATGCTCTTTGTAGGTTTTTGAAAAAATATGCCTTCCGTCCTTGCCTAGCATAAAGAAGAGATAGTCGCTTTTTTGGGGAAACAAAGCTGCATAGAACGCTTCTATAGATACCGTACACAGCGGAGCAGGGGGAAGTCCCTTGTGATGGTAGGTATTGTAGGCTGTTGTATCGTTTTTGATGCGTGTCGGGGTAACGATCTGGTGTGAGTACTTTCCATAGTTGAGCGTACCGTCCATCTGCAGCTTCATCTTTTTTTTCAGCCGGTTATGGATGACCGAAGAGACGAGGAGCATCTCGTCAGGTGCATTGGTCTCTCTTTCTATGATGGAAGCAATAATGCGAAGGCGGTGAATTGTTTTTTCTTCGAGGTCAGAGCGATGAAAAAGTGTTTTGAATCGTTCAATCATATGCCGTGTATGCATGAAGAGATAGTCCATCACCGCTTTCTCGTCTGCACTCCTGGCAATGCGGTAGATGCCGGCAAAGAGTTTTCCCTCGCCGGTACGGTCCTCTTTTTGCATTTGTCTTTTGAGTGCTTCAAGGTCAAGCTTGGTATCGTTTGCAAGACGCCTGAGCATCTCTTCGTTGGTCTCTCCGGAAAAAACTTTTACTTCCATCGTTTTGGCAGGATGTTTTCCAAGTTCTCGAAAGAAGGAAAGTCTACCGTCATCTGTGTTTAGAATACGGTACCACCCTTTTTTGGGTAGGAGATTTTCAGAGAGAAAAAAATGGTCGAGGTCGGTAATGTTATAGCCGTTTTCCTGTAGTGTCATCAGTACCGAATCGGTGTGTGTGGTTTGAAAATAGAGTGTTTTTTCTTTTGGACCGAGAGGGAGCAAAAAGTTGTAGGCTGCAAAGAGCATTGCTGCTGCAATCAGTGCTTCCAGGAAGTAGGTGAAGTAGCGGAAATTCCTGGAAAGTTTGCGTTTCATCTACGCTTCCAGAAAATCTTTTTCCCAGAAAAAGTCTATCCATTCGTCTGTTTCATGCAGCCAGTAGTCCGGTTGGATGTCCGAATTCTTTTTGTAATAGATGGTCGCGCTTTTGAAGACGGTATCGGGGTAGCGCTCCTGGAGTACACGCAGAACCGCCTGAAGTGTCTGTCCGGAATCTACAATATCATCGAGAATGAGTACCGTTTTTGCACCGTCAAGTTCGGGAAGGTTCATGAGTTTCGGATGAGAACGTTTGACCTCTCCGTCATACAAAATGGAGTTAATACTGAACAGATTGCGGTTATCCGTTGCCTGTGCATAGGCATGTGCAAGCGTCATTCCGCCACGCGCAATGGCAAGCAGTGCATCGGGTTTGAAATCTTCTGTCTTTTTGACCAGTGTTTTGACATCCTTTTTGAATGTCTCGTAATCATAGTAGTGTCCCATTTCAACTCTCCTCTTCACCGACATAGAAGTACTCGTCCAACCCTTCGATGAATGCCATAAGCAGATCATTGGAACAGGCTTTGAAGTTTTTGTGGTCCTCTTTTCTGAAAAGAGACTTCAGTTCCTGTTTGCTCAGCATTACATCGGCAAGGTTGAAAATGAGTTCCGTCTCCGGCTCTTTCAATTCCAATGCTACCCTAAGTTTTTTTAAAATGAGGTTGTTTGTCAGGGCAACCGCATCACCGTCATTCGCTTTTTTGGGGCTCGGACCGCGTTTGAGAATAACCAGTCCGTCAAGAAAGACGCCGAGTTCCTCATAGCTGCAGGGTTCAAACCCTTTGTCCTGTCTGCCCTTGAGCATAGCTTCAAGGTGTGCACGATCCATTGGGTACTCCGCAAGTGCATAGGCCTCAAGCATCTCATCTACCGTCAGCTGAAGCACTTTGTGAAGGCGGTAGAGGATTTCATTGGTATCAATAGCCATCTGCGCTGCTGCATCCTCTTGCATCTATGTGTGTTTTAAATCCGACCTCTACATCTGACCAGGTTTTTCCCTTGTGGAGGTCAAAACATGCTTTGTTGATGCTCGAGAGTGCGTCGAGTGAAGAGAAATCTGCCAGATCGATAGTGCCTTTTGCTGCGAACACTTTGTCTGCATAGGTGTAGCGCATGGGAACACTTACCTGTTTGCCGTTCATGGTTACCAGAACCGTAACAATACCTGTACGGGGCTGGTCTTTGATGTAGGTATCTATGGTGATATCGGTGACCTTTCCGTTGATGCTTCCCGATGTCATCTTTTTGAAGAAGTAGGTAACGAGTTTGGCATCTCTGGGGGCGTTGCCTGAATTGACTGAAGTGGTATCTATGGTGACGGTCGATCCCACAAGAAGTGCTTTGAGGTCCTTTGCCTCTTTGGCGGCAGGTGTGTAGGTGTGTTTGGTGAAAGTACCGCCCACGCCTACTTTAAGAGGGGTTTTAAACGCTTTCCACGCAATGTCCATATCCCCAGACTGCACCAGTGTACAGTCTGTTTCCGCATGAGCCAGTGCGCCGAGTACCAGAAGAGAAAGAAGCAGTTTTTTCATGGTGTTATCCTTTGAACTGTTTGTATTTACTGTTTTTTAGCTGCCGCTTTGGCAAGCGCTTTCATTGCCATGTGCATCTTTTGAATAATACCCAAACATTGCTTGTCTTTAATATTGTGTTTAAGCGTCCAGTATTCCGGATTGGTATAGGAGATGGTCGTATTGCCCTCGTAATTTGTGGTAAAGAGCATTTTTAGGGGAAGATCCATACCCATGGATGGATTACACTCCATCAATTTCGTTCCCGCTCTGGGGTCTCCAAAGAGTACAACGGTCTCGGGTTTGAGGTCCATATGGACTTTTTTTGCATTTGCCGCATGGTCGATAGTTGCAAAATGTACCAGTTTGTTTTCTTTAATGACAGAAAGAAATCTGTTGACAGTGGTGGGTAGGTCATTTTCGGAGGAGACTGTTTCAATAAACGCTCCCTTTTTATTGTCGCATCCTGCCAACATAAACAGCACAGCTGCTGCAACAAAAGATTTTTTCATCATTGCTTTCTTCCTTTCGTGTGCTGCTTGCCTGTAAAAAGCAGCATGGTTGTTTTACACATTGAACCTAAAGTGCATCACATCGCCGTCCTGCACGATGTAGTCTTTGCCTTCAAGACGCATTTTGCCCGCCTCTTTAGCACCCTGTTCACCGCCGCAGGCGATGAAATCCTCATAGCTGATGACCTCAGCTCGGATAAAGCCTTTTTCAAAGTCGTTGTGAATGACCGCTGCGGCTTTTGGCGCCGTGGTACCCTGACGTATCGTCCAGGCACGCACCTCTTTGACACCGGCAGTAAAGTAGCTCATCAGACCCAGTTTCTCAAACCCTTTGCGGATGATCTGCTCCAGACCCGACTCCTCCACACCGAGTGATTCGAGCATCTCCATCTTCTCCTCCTCATCGAAGTCGACCATCTCTTCCTCGACTTTGGCACAGAGCTTGATCACCTCACGGTTTCGTTCGGCAGCATAGGCTTTGAGTGCCTGGACATATGCATTGTCTTCAGCCAGACCCTCTTCATCGACGTTGGCACCGTAGATGATCTCTTTGTTGCTGAGCAGTCTGAGGTCACGCAGCAGCGTAAGGAAGCCTTCACTCTCACGATCTTCGAATGTAGAGGCAGGCTGTCCTGCTTCGAGGTGTGCCAGCAATGCTTGGGCTACAGGCAGCTGTGCTTTGGCTTCACGGTCGTTACCCTTGACTTTTTTGGCCAGTGTAGCGATGCGTTTTTCCAGTGCATCCATATCTGCCAGTAGCAGTTCAGTCTCGATAATCTCGATGTCACGTACCGGATCGATACTGCCTTCTACATGGGTGATGTTTTCATCTTCGAAGCATCTGACGATCTGTAGGATCACCTCTGTTTCACGTATGTTGCTGAGAAACTTGTTTCCCAGTCCCTCACCCTTGCTTGCACCTTTGACCAGTCCCGCGATATCGACAAAATCGAGTGTCGAGTGTTGAATACGCTCGGGATTGACGATCTTGGAGAGTTCATCAAGCCGCTTATCCGGTACGGGTACGACCGCTTTGTTGGGTTCGATGGTACAGAAAGGGTAGTTTGCACTCTCGGCGTTCTGCGCTTTGGTCAGCGCGTTAAAAGTAGTAGATTTTCCGACGTTCGGTAGTCCGACAAGTCCGATGCCAAGTCCCATGTTGATCCTTCAGGTAAAATTGGCATGATTTTAGCAAAATATTGGTGAAGAGGGGGTTAGATTACTGTATAATGGGCTTCAATAGACGTGTAAGGAGTCACTCATGGAGCATGCTGTAGGAATACTTATTCTTACCATTGCGATTGCAACGGTACTTAATGTACTGTTTAAGCGTTTTGAAATACCTACAGTCATCGGGTATGTTTTTGCAGGGTTTATTATTTCAACTTTTTTCCATCTGGCTGAGGAGTCAAGAACGTTTTTGATGCATCTTGCCGAATTCGGTATTGTCTTTTTGATGTTCACGATAGGTCTGGAATTTTCCATTGGTCACCTCAAGCGTATGAAAAAAGAGGTATTTCTCTTTGGCTCTGTGCAGGTTGCTTTGAGTGGACTTATTTTTACGTTGGCAGGCTATGGTTTTTTCCATCTTGATGTAAAAGCTGCCATTGTCATCGGTTTTGCACTCTCCCTTTCTTCTACGGCCATTGTCCTTAAAATCTTGAATGAAAGCAATGAAATTCATGCGGGTTACGGCAGACTGTCGTTGGGTATTTTGCTCTTTCAGGATCTTGCAGTCATTCCCATTTTGCTGATGGTCTCTTTTTTTAGCCATACGGACAGGTCCGTCGGTGCCATGCTTCTCAATACGATCGGTGGTGCTGTAGTCATATATGTGGGTCTTTTTGTCTTCGGAAAATATTTTATAGAACGTTTTTTTGACTGGATCATGGCATCGGAATCCGATGAGATATTCCTTGTCTCCGTACTCTTTGGGGTCATTAGTGCTTCAGCCTTTGCGGAGTATGCAGGCTTTACCTATTCTCTTGGTGCGTTTCTTGCCGGAATGCTTTTGTCGGAAACCAAGTATCGGTACCGTATAGAAGCGGATCTTGTTCCGTTTAGAGATATACTGCTTGGTGTCTTTTTCGTGACCATCGGTATGCTCATAGACTGGCACGCAATTGTCACGCATATTGGTATGATTGTCTTGCTTTTGGTTTCTGTAATGTTTCTGAAAGGGCTTGTCATTTTCGGCACACTGCGTTTTTTTGTTCAGGAACGTACCGCTCTGAAAACGGCCATGGCACTTTTTCAAATAGGGGAGTTCGCACTGGCCGTTTTTGCATTGGCACGCTCACACAATATTATATCGGCAGAGGTTAACCAGGTGTTGATTGTAACGGTTATTCTCTCGATGATCATTACACCCTTCGTTCTCAACAACATAAAACGGATCGCAAATGCGATGTTCCGTGAACCGGAAACACTGAGAGAGCGTGCACTGGCAGCCGGAGGATATGAAAACCATGTGATCGTATGCGGTTACGGGCCCATAGGGGAAAAAGTGGTTGCAAGTCTTAAAGAGAAGGGAGTGTTGTATGTTATTTTGGAACATGACGTGAAAGTGGTCGACAAGGTGATAGAAGAGGGGGAAGAGGCCATTTATCTTGCCAATGCCGCACAAAAGAATATTCTTTCTCACTTTAATATAGAACGCGCCTCCGCCGTTGTCGTTACCATAGAAAATGAACTGCAGCGTCAGTTGATCTGTGAAAACATTGCTTCGTTCAGGCTGCCTGTAAAAAGCATCGTCAAAGTCAACAATGACGTGGAGGAGAGAATATACAAGGATATGGGAATCACATCGGTGATCAACGCCCGTGATACGATCGCGGGACTTCTCTCCCGCGAAGCCTTTATCTGCCAACTGATGCAGGAGAGACCGGACTAAAGGATCTCCAGGTCATCTTCAGGCAGTGGACAATACGTCTTTCCATACGGTTGATCTCATCAACAAGTTTTTTGGAGACCTCTTCCATATTTTTAAAATATTCTCTAGCAAGTTTTTTTGAATCTTCCGATACCGTCTTTTTCTTACCGAAAAGTTTGCTGAAAAACCCCTGCGGTTCCATATCGTAATAGATCTTGTATATGTTCAAATAGATATCATGGAGGTCGAAGTGGAGTTTTTCAATATCTGAAAGGCACTCTATGGCATTGTTTCTTAGACCATTGAGTTTTTGGGCATCCGAATAGAACCATTTGCCAAATTGGCACTGTGTAGAGTTCACGGGAATGGCTTCCTCATCGATTTTAAAACCCGAAATGAGCATTTTGGCGCGTTGCACCCAGTTAATATGTGCAGCCTTGGCTGCTCTCAGTTGTTCCAAAATTTCACTTTTGTTCATATGTCTGTCGTTCCTTATCTGTCAATTTTATTTTTATATTATCACAAATATCTGTAAAATATAATAAAAATGTATTACATAACTATTACAGAAAAAATATTTATAATAAAAATAAGATTATCTTGAGAAGACCCTCAGAAGTTTGAGGGGGAAAGAGGAGGGAGAAGGGATGCAGTATTAGTGTGTATTATCCCTGGAGAGGCTCTCCATAAGGCGTACCATCATACGTACACCTGCACCGGAGGCACCGCTTGGGTTCTCTCCCCAGACGTGTTCGACAAATGCCGGTCCGGCAATGTCCACATGTGCCCACTTCTCTTTATGATCTTCATCGATAAACTCGCTGAGGAAGAGTCCCGCCGTAATGGCACCGCCGTAGCGTGTGTTGGAGATATTGCAGATGTCGGCAATGTCACTTTTGAGTGTTTTTTTGAGATAGTCGTTGAAGTCCAGCGGTGTGACCATCTCACCGGCGATTTTCGCTTGTTGTCTGACCATGTTTTTAAGCTCTTCACAGTGTCCCATCACACCGGAAGTGTAGTGTCCGACACCTACGACACAGGCACCTGTAAGAGTAGCGAAGTCAAAGAGATAATCCGCTTTGACCTCCTGCTGTGCGTAGCAGAGTACATCGGCGAGCACGAGCCGTCCCTCGGCATCGGTGTTGCGAACCTCGATGGTTTTACCGTTCTTGGCTTTGAGTACATCGTCAGGCTTGTAGGCATCGCCGCCTATCATATTTTCGACCATACCGAGGAATCCGTGTACCTCTATATCCAGTCCCAGCTCTGCGATGGCTTTCATCATCCCAATGACTGCGGAGGCACCGCTCTTGTCCGCTTTCATGGTGACCATGTAGTCGCCCGGTTTGAGGCTCAGCCCGCCCGAATCGTAGGTAAGCCCTTTGCCTACGAGCGAGATGACCTTTTTGGGGTTTTTAGGTTTGTAGCTCAGATGAATGACCTTCGGTTCATGGCGTGAAGCACGTCCAACAGCAAGCAGGGCGTTCATCTTCTCTTTTTCGAGTGCCTTGATATCGAGTACCTTGCAGCCAAGCCCCAGTTCTTTTGCCAGTTTCTTGGCTTTTTTCTCCATGCTTTCGGGGTAAAAGTCATCGGGCGGTGTATTGACGATGTTTCGGGTATAGTTGGTAGCACTTGCGACAATTTCACCGTTGTGCACCGCTCGGGCAGCCGTTTCCATACTGATTTCATGCGGCTCGTAGCCCTCGAGTGAGATCTCGACGGTTTTGACCGGACATTTGCTCTTTTGGCTTTTGTATTCGGTAAAGGTGTAGGCACCGAGGACAAAGCCCTCCGCCATTGCACGGATGGAAGCGGAACAGCGCGGATGGCTGACATAGGTTGCTACTTTAATGTGCTTGTAGCTCTTTTTACCAATAAGCGAACGTATGGCAGAGGCAACTGCAGGACGGATGGCAGCACCTTTGAGGTTGTCCGCACCTACATAAAGTCTGTTTTTCTCTACCAGATGGCACACTTCATTCTGAGCACCGGAAAAATTTGCTTTTTTAAGCAGTTTTCTGTCCTTGACGGTAGGGTGTTTAAGATTTTTGTCGATGACAATAACCAACTCAAGGTCGGCCTTGATTTCATTTAGAGGAGAATTGGTAATATTGAAATTCATAATAGTATCCTTTTGCATTGTTTGCATATGCGGAGTATAGCAAAGAAAGGTAAAGGGAAGTTGGAAGCATGTATGCTATAATGATTTTTGATTTACAGATATCATCAACAGGAATATATATGCAGCTTATTGTTATTGTCTTTCTTGGGGCGCTTCTTGGTTTTCTGTACGGCAGCTATACAGATGGTTTCATCTTTAGTACGAATATCTGTCTTTTTGCCGGTTTGACGCTCATTATGCCGTCACTTTTTAAATTTGAGCTCAAAGATGTTATGCTGGCATGGGAACACAAGTGGCTCATGGTCAAAGGATTCCTTGTAAACTATCTGCTGTTGCCGCTGTTTGCGCTTGCCATAGGGCTTTCTACCGGTGATTTTGGCATAGCTGCGGGCCTTTTCCTTCTCTCAGTGCTTGGCGGCGGCGGTATGGTGATGCACTGGATCAAGCGCTCCGGGGGCGATACATCGTTTGGTTTTTTACTGCTGTTTGTCAACCTGTTGGCTATTTCTCTCTCGCTGCTGATGCTGCATCTTTTCGCCATGTACACTGCTCCGTATTTTGAGGTTGAGTATGATGAGGCAGTTACAATCAGCCGTTTTGCACGTCCTGTCATCATCCTCTTGATTGTCATCCCTTTTATTGCCAGCAGGGTCATTCGTTTTATCCCGCCGCTGATGGATCAGATTATCAAGTATAAAAAATTCATTTCGCAGGGGAGCATTTTCATTATACTCTTCTACCTTTTCGGCTTGCAGAGTTCACAGCAGCTGGTAGAGATATATGACTTTGAGCCGGAACTCTTTTTTGTTGCACTTGTAACCGTCATTGTCTTTTATGCGCTTGTCGTCGCTGCCTCTACATGGATATACAACCTCGACTCCGCGCAGGAAAGGGCAGCCTACTGGCAGAGTGTGACACGCTACATTACCCTCGCTCTGGTCATTACCACCTTCTCGGCCGGTACGTTCGGCATTTCGATGCTGCTGCCGATCATGTTCTCCTACCTGGTGCAGATACCGCTTTCTGTGGTGATTGCACACAAATATATGCCCGAAGGGAAAGCATAGTCAAGGCAGACCTGCAACGAAAGGTATTTTGTAGTGAAACCCAAATCCCGAAATAGAAATTCACCACTCTTCACAATCATCGCATTCATGGGCTTCGCTTCATGTCCATCACCGCACCTGCGGGTGCGCCTCAAACATGAAACAAACCCCTCAAATACGAGCATTGCAAAGATTGCAAGAATGCTATTTCGAAATTTGGGTGAAAATACTATGGCATGTCTGCCAGATTTGTCATACTGATTAGATCTCTTTCAACAACCTGGTAAATGACAATCTCAGGCTTGTGTTTATGTACAAATTTGGATAACGCCTCTTTATTGATATAGCCAAGGTGAAGTCTCCATACAGTGGCAAATGTTTTTACATACATGGGCGTGTTCGCAAGGCCAAATGAATCGCTCAAATAGAGAAGTTTTGCTTTGTTTGGTGCATTCATGTTTATGAAATACTGGTTAAATTTATTTTGATCCGAAGGTTTACATGTGTGCAGTCTGTAATCCTCACCGATTTTTCCGTAACAAACGACATTTTTCTCTTTGAATGTATACTGACAGTTTTTCTCCTGTGATGTTGAGAGAAACTGGTTTATTTTCAAAAAGTTCGTTAAATCGCCTCTTCTGTCAGATATGGTCTCTTTTACGCTGTAGTCCGGGATGCTGTAATGTATATTGTAGGTTTCATTTACATATTGCATTGTATGCAGGTATCCTACCATGGCACCACAGAAGTTCCAGTGCGTATCTGTATAAAAATATAATTGTGAATCATCTTTTTTCTCTCTGAGTGCATCTTTTAGATTTAACATATGAACCCCCTTTTCAAGGGATTTTTTGACCAGTATGTCAGTGATTGTTTCACCCTCTTTGTAGACAATGTCGTCAGGCAGTTTGTCGCTGTAGACGGTATGTTTGTTCGATGCAACGACAATAACGAATTCAATACCCTGTTTTTCATACCACTCCTGCAATTTTTTCATTCTGTCGGCCCAACTGTCTATCTGATGGTCAGTGTAGGGAATGCTCCCCCGGGTTTTGTCTATGACAGAGGCGAAGCCGTTTCCCAAAAAGAAAAAACACTCTTTTCCTGCAATGACCTGTTGAGGGTTCAACGAAACGTGAAATAGCCTATATGCAGAATAGTTGATGAGAGCTTCAAGATTGTCGGTCGAAAAGAGTTCCCGTTT
This sequence comes from Sulfurovum sp., assembly GCA_030826885.1. Classification (GTDB taxonomy): domain Bacteria; phylum Campylobacterota; class Campylobacteria; order Campylobacterales; family Sulfurovaceae; genus Sulfurovum. The sequence goes on from JAUUDF010000045.1 coordinate 35,811, forward strand.
GGTCAGATGCCAAAGATCTGTCTGTTTGTTATTATAGAGAAGTAAAAACGATATATTGAGCACAGGAAGAAAGAGTATGAGAGCGGTCGCGACACCAAGAAAGCTATAGACCAGTTTTTTGTGCTTCATGCTGTATCCTAAAAGTTGTAATACAAAAATACTTCCGAAGAAGAACTCAATGATTTCGTTATGGCATAGGCAAATAAGACTGCAGCCATTATCATGTGTTTCATGGTCAGTTTTTCGGTGAGGTAATCACTCGAATTTTTGGCCAGGATCACTATCATGAAGATGATAAACAACGAGGCGTAGATAACCAGCAGCGTATCGTTGGATGTGATGTTGAGAAAGGAGAGCGTGAACATGCCTTTTAAAACCTTGATGGCATCATCCCACTCTTTGGCCCTGAAAAACACCCATGCAATATTGACAAAGTTGAATGTAATAAACCATGCTAATACTTTTGGCAGTGTGATACCCAGGGTATTCCAAAATCTGTGGATGACCAGCGCCATACCGTGCAGGAATCCCCAGAAAACAAAAGTCCAGCCCGCTCCATGCCATATACCGCCGATGATAAACGTTGTCAATAGGTTTGTATAGGTCCGCACAGACCCCTTTCTGTTCCCGCCCAGGGGGATATAGATGTAATCTTTCAAAAATCTCGAAAGTGTAATGTGCCATCTTCTCCAAAAATCCTGAATATCAAGAGATTTGTATGGAGAATAGAAATTTATAGGCAGTTTGATATTGAAAAGAAGCGCCGCACCTATAGCCATATCTGTATAGCCTGAAAAATCGAAATAGAGCTGAAAGGTGTAGGAAAGACTGGTTGCCCAGGCCTCTGGAAAACTAAGTGTCGCGGCCGAGTCGAATCCTGCTGCTGCCCAGCCTGAAAGGCTGTCTGCTATGACCACTTTTTTAAACAGGCCGACAGAAAATATAAAGAGTCCAAGTGCAATGTTCTTATAGTTTTTGGCCAGGTTCCAACGTGAGGCGAACTGGGGCATCATTTCGGCATGATGAACAATGGGACCAGCAATGAGTTGCGGGAAAAAGGTGACAAAAAGCGCATAATTTAAAAAATCGTATTCAGCGGTTTCTCCTCTGTATGAGTCGACCAAATAAGCGATTTGTTGAAAAGTAAAGAATGAAATACCCAGAGGTAACGCCAAATGCAGAAGCGGAATGGATGTATCAAAGGTCCAATTGAGATTTTCGATTAGGAAATCCGTATATTTGAAATATCCAAGCAGGATGACATTGGCTGCAATGCCGAATACCAATAACGATTTTTTATGGAGTTGTACCTTTTTAAAATTTTCATTCAGAGAATTGCCTATGACATAATTGAAAAGCAGTGATGACAATATAATAGGAAGATATGCTATGTTCCACCATGAGTAAAAGAAAAGAGAGGCGAAAACCAGGAAGGCTTTTGCCCCGACCATCAGTCTTTTTTTCAGTAAAAAAAAGTAGATAAAGAAGCTGAGCGGAAGAAATATAAATATAAACTCATAACTATTAAACAGCAATTATATTCCCTTGCGTATCATCGAATACCTCCATGTGGAGAGATTATTAGTAAATTATTTTAAATTATATCTTTCCTATACAAAAAATCAGCAGAATTCATTTGCAAAAAGTTGAAATTTTGTACCCTTTTACAAAGCGGGGTGGTATCTGCAACATGTAAAGAGTACCTTTCGAATACGATTGGCGTTTGTCTACTTATACACCAAACGTCGTTTCCGCCTCCAGTCAATAAGCACTAATTCGATAAAATACACCATTTCATACACAGACTAAGGTAACAGAGCATGAGTGAAAGCAAAGATTTTTTACGGGCGATCGTCGCAGAGGACTTGAAAGCGGGCAAATATGAGACGGTGCATACGCGTTTTCCGCCTGAGCCTAACGGTTTTCCGCACATAGGACATGCCAAGTCCATTACGCTCAATTTCGGCATTGCCAGAGACTTTAACGGGCTGTGCAACCTGCGTATGGATGACACCGATCCGACCAAGGAAGACATGAAGTTCGTCGAGGCGCTTAAAGATGCTGTTAAGTGGCTCGGTTTCGACTGGGAGGAGAGACTCTATTTCACCTCCGATTATTTTCCCAAACTCTATGGCTACGCGCAGGAGCTCATTAAGATGGGCAAGGCGTATGTGGACAGCCTCAATGAAGAGGAGATACGCGAGTATCGGGGTACCGTTACCGAGCCTGGAAGGCGCAGTAAGTATGCCGAGCGTTCTGTCGAGGAGAACCTTGACCTCTTCGAGCGTATGAAGAACGGGGAGTTTGCCGAGGGTGAACATGTACTGCGTGCCAAAATAGACATGAGCGCGGCGAACATGAAGATGCGTGATCCGCTGCTCTATCGCATCCGTCATGCCACCCACTACCGGGTAGGGGATGCGTGGCATATCTACCCCATGTATGACTTCGCACACTGCCTTTCAGACTACATCGAGGGCATCAGCCACTCCTTCTGTACGCTGGAGTTCGAGAACAACCGTGATATTTACGACTGGGTCATCGAGACACTCGGGCTGCCGCCGCCGCGCCCCTACCAGTATGAATTTGCAAGACTCAACATGAACTACACTGTCATGAGCAAACGCAAGCTGCTCGAACTGGTCGAAGGCGGGTATGTCAACGGCTGGGACGACCCCCGTCTGCCTACCATTGCAGGCTATAAGCGCCGCGGGTATACTCCTGAGTCCATTCTGACCTTCTGTGAGCAGATAGGGGTCGCCAAAGCTAACTCAACCGTAGATGTGGCGCAGCTGGAGTTCTGTATCAGGGATGATCTGAACACCAAAGTACCGCGTGTGATGTGTGTGCTTGACCCGCTGAAAGTGACAATCGTCAACTATGAGGGCAGCGAGGAGCTCGATGCCTCCTACTATCCGCACGATGTCCCCAAAGAGGGTTCAAGAAAACTACCTTTTTCCAAAGAGGTCTACATCGACCGCAGCGACTTTTCGGAAAATCCTCCCAAAGGATATTTCCGTCTGACGCCCGAGCAGCCGGTACGGCTTAAACATGCCTATATAATTGCCTGTAAAGAGGTTATCAAAGATAAAGAGGGCAACATTGTTGAGATCAAAGCGGAGTACTACCCTGACTCCAAGAGCGGCTCCGACACCAGCGGCATCAAGGTACGCAGTGCCATTCAGTGGGTGGATGCGAAGCGTGCGAAACGTGTGGAGGTAAGGCTCTATGACAGGCTCTACAAAGTTGAAGCACCCGAAGGTCTGGACGACCTGAACCCCGATTCACTCAAGGTGGCAAAAGGTGCGCTCATTGAACCGGCAGTCATTGAAGAGAAGCCCGATGTACGCTTTCAGTTCGAGAGGGAAGGATACTTCTATGTCGATCCGGTCGACTACAGTGACGAGGCACCGGTATTCAACAAGATCGTGGGGCTGAAAGACTCATGGGGCAAGAAGAAAAAAAAGGCTCCCAAAGCGACTGAGAAGAAACAGAAACAGCCCCAAAAGCAGCAGATAGACGGCGAAGAAGCGCCGATGAGCGAGGAGGAGAAGGCACGCTTTGAGGTCTATACCGGAAAACTCGGACTCAACCATGCCGTTGCCAATACACTGGCACGTGACGCCAAACTGAGTGCTTTCTTTGAAGAGGCGATGGGTGCAGAGGGTGCCGGTGCCGTTACCATAGCCAACCTTGTTGCCAATGAGGTTGCCAGAGAGCTTAAAGAGCAGGATGCAGATGCGCTGAAGTTCACGCCGCAGCATGTAGCAGAGCTGGCAAAGATGCTCGATAGCGAGCAGATTTCGAGCAAGATTGCAAAAGAGGTCTTCGAGCTGATGGTACAAAGCGGTGACGCGCCGGAGAAGATCGTTGAAGAGAAAGGGTTGAGGCAGATCAGCGACCCCGCAGTCATCGCACCCATCATCGATGATATCATGGAAAAAAATCCGGACAATGTAGCCAAATACAGAGAGGGAAACAGTAAACTGCTGGGCTTCTTCGTCGGGCAGACGCTCAAAGCTACCGGCGGCAAGGCGAACCCCAAAGTGGTCAATGAACTTGTTGCCGAGAAACTGAGAGGTTAGTGCGGTTTTACGGCCTGAACGGGTGTTGGAATCTTCAGCGGTTTTGAAGAGGCGGGTTTGCCGACAAATTTCGTATAAGAGGTTTTGACACCTTTTTCACTGACTATGGTCAGTTTGTGATTATCCAAAAAAGTGATGGTATTGATGCGAATGGGATCACCTTTCAAGCGTGCCTGATAGGTACCGGCGAGTGTCTGAAGCGATTGTTGTGTAATGGTGCGTGAGACCTCTTTTGCGAAAGGCACTTCGATTTTTTGAATGACCACTACCAGTGTGGTGATATGCCGTTTCCATATGCCCGAAGCTTTGACCTGCAGGTCTTTGATGAAGTGTTCACCTTTTTTCAGGCTTACCAAAATGGTAATGTCGAATGTATGGTCGGCCTTGAGGTTGAGGAACTCCTGTTCCGTCACACGGGTACGGTTTTCACTGGTTGCCTTGGTTACGGTACGCCAGTCGCCTACTGTCATGTCGTGTACAGGCTGTGCCCAGAGCGAGACAAGAAAAAGTGAAGAAAGCCATAATGCTCTCATGGGGGCTCCTTACTGAAGATATTGTTCGAGGGTGAACTTTAGATCTTCGTCGAGATCGAGATTTTTGTACATCCACTGCAGGTAGCCCATATCCTCACGCGCAATCTCCTCAATGTCACGGTCTTTGTATTTGCCGAATTTGAATGTTTTCAGAAGTGCCGGCGTCTGTGTCAGTTCGGCCATCTTCTGCATGGGGTTGATACCGGGAAACTTCTCCTGCGTGAGTGTGACCAGTCTGCTCAGCAGCAGCTTCATAACCAGTACATCACCGATGGCATCATGTGCCTTGATGGTTACACCAAGTCTCTGGGCTTCCTCTTTTTCCGTTTTGTAGAGTTCCAGTGCATAGCGGAGGTACTGCAGACGGTGTGCAGGAGAGTCGGGCAGAAGGTGTTTGGCGACACGCACGGTGTCGATGAGTGTATAGCGGTTGGCAAAGCCCTCTTTCTCAAGCATCCCGAGATCAAATTTGATGTTGTGGGCTATGAGATAGTTTTCTGGTGTGTTGTATTCCTCGATACGTTTTGCGAATTTGGTTTGTGCAAAGGGAGCCTTATCGGCTATGACATCGGGGGTGATGTTGTGTACTTCCATCGCCTCGATACTGATGGGTACGGAGGTGGAGCAGAGTTCGTCAAAGACCTCGATATGCGCTTTATCATGAACGACCATGGCACCTACCTGAATAATGCGGTCTAGTTCACTGTTTCCTGTGGTTTCTGTATCGAAAAGTATATATACGGGCATAAGCGAGATTCCTTGTTGTGGATGGTAACAATTATAGCGACAATTGCTTGTAAAAATCAGGAGAGGGAGGAAGGGGCACCTTCCGCTATTTAGAATTTATAGGAGAAACCGATATTCCACGATTCTAGGTCTGTATTGGTAAGGATATTGTCACTTTCACCAAGGTTGGTGTAGTCGACGAATGCCCCCAGACTGTTGGTAATATTGAATTTTACCCCCGCACCCCATGAAAAGAGTGTATCATCGTTGTTCCCTCCAAGGAGAGTATTGGCAGTGTAATCGTTCGCGGTTACCCCAAGCAGGGCATAGAAGTTAAGCATGGCAAGCTTGTATTGCGGTTTGGCATAGAGTGCGAAGCTCTCAGCCTGATATTCTCCGCTAAGCGGGGTATTGCCAAGATAGTATTCATATCCGGCCTTGGAGCTGTTTAGGTAGTATCTTCCTTCAACCCCGAAATATTCATTCATATCGTAACCGGCAAGAAAGACTATGCTGTCGGTTGAAAGATCGAGCAGATCTTTTTTGATGTCTAAACCGTCAACTGCGAGGTCAATATTGGTGTTGGCATAGCCAAGACCTAGGTAAAGACCGCTGTCACCGGCAGACACCGATGTTGTTACTGCTACAGCGGCAGCAGCAGAAAGTAAATATGTTTTTATACTCATGATAGTATATTCCTTTATGCAAAATAATCTTTTTATATATGTTGAAAGTATATCAGAAGAAAGATTTGAGTTTAGGGTCTTTGGACCTAAAAATGCTACCCAACTCTCAATCTGACATGGTATAATTATTTCCAGATTATAACAAGGAGAACAATGATATGTCACTCGACAACATGGTAATGGAACATATGATGAATCCAAAAAATTACGGTACCCTTGCGAGTGCCAATGCCGAGGGGATGGGAAAGAATCCGCTCAATGGCGAGAAGGTAGCCATTTACATTCACGTCAAAGAGGATGAAGAGAAACCCTACATAGACGATATTGCATTTCAGGCGATTGGCTGCACGACGACTATTGTCGCGGGTTCCATGCTGACTGAAGAGGCAAAGGGACTGACTCTTGACGGTGCACGAAATCTCGTCGAAGCGACGATGAAACTGCTTGAAAAACTCCCCGAAGAAGATGCAGCGTGTTCCGAGATGGTCGCTCTTGGCATCAAAGCGGCAGTAGATACCTATGAGAAACGCAAAGAGGACAGGGAATACCCGATGATTACGTATCAGATAGAGGGGACCTGTACACCAAAAGAGGAGGAAGAGGCATGAAAAGTGTTCTGATAAAAACCCATGAAGCGTGGCTGGAAATGCTTATGGCAGGCTTTATGAGTCATACGCAGAGCAAGCAGGTACTCTTTGATTTTTCCGACATTCTTTTCCGTCACTTTACGTGGATAGAGCATGCCATGATCGCATCGGGTGAATCTTATGACTATGACAGGGGAAATATTCCCATCAAAGTAGAACGTCTTGAGCATCTTCTCAAAGCCATTACCGGCAGACTGCTTGAGATAGACCTGCAGCTTGTCGGGTTTGAGGACAGAGACCTTGCATCGCGTATTTCGAGTGATATAAACTATATGGTCGGTGTACTGCATGAGATGAATGACGAAGTGGTTACGGCATTTGGCATGGAGCGCAAGCTTCCCGGTGTGACCCTTACACAAGAAGCAACCGATGCACTGACACTTTTTCTTTTCGAGGAGAGCTACAAAGAGTATGAACTGATCATGATATATAATTACCTCAAAGCCCACAGTGATGATGCATATCTTAACAGAATTTTTCAAATATTGGTTGATGAAAGCTTTTTTCACCTCAAACAGTTTGGTGATATGATGGCAAAGATGGGTATTCTCGCTGTACCGCGCATGATTATGAAAGAGCTCTATCAGGTTGAAAATGTGGTAGCCTTTTTAAAAGACGGTATCAATGAGGAACTTGCCGCCAAGGAGGAGTGCAAAAAACTTTCCGATGCCGTCGGCAACGATTCTCCGGTGCTTGCACGATTTTTTGACTTTATCAACAATCAGGAGAATTACCACATTGCTTTGATGAAAGATGCGCTCAGACACTTCGAAGTGAAGGAAACGAATGGCTAAGAAGCATTTTACCTCCGTCATTTCCGAACTGTTTGGAAAGTTCGCCTCTAAGCGTTTTCCTTCGATAATGCAGCATATCATTAACGCCGCCTACGTCAAACTGATGGGGCTGGATATGTCAGAATTCCGTGCCCCTGCCACCTATGAGAGTCTCAATGCACTATTTACCAGAGTACTGGAAAAAGAGCGCATCCTGCCTGATGATCCCAAAGCAGTCATTAGCGGTGTTGATGGACGCATTACCGATTACGGCACTGTCAAGGAAGGCAGAGCCTATCAGATCAAGGGGATGTCGTATGATATTGAAACGCTTTTCGGTGCGCATCATCAGGCTGCGGCGAAATGGATAGAGGGAGGGGAGTTCATGAACTTCTATCTTTCCCCAAAAGACTACCACCGCTACCATATGCCTATGACGTTGAAGATTCACGCGTTGACACATATCCCCGGAAAGCTCTACCCGGTAAATCTCCCGCTGCTTCGAAACAAGAAAGACCTCTTTATAGAGAATGAGCGTGTGGTCATTGAGTGTGAAGACGAGCAGGGGAGGCTGCATGTACTTGTGCTTGTCGGTGCACTCAATGTGGGGAAAATGGTCGTAAGCTTTGAACCGCGTGTACAGACCAACTCTGACATTAGAGAACCGCAGCACTATACATATGACGGTCTGAGACTCAAACGCGGTGAACTTTTCGGATGGTTTGAGATGGGCTCGACGATCTTGACATTCTCACAGAAGGGTGCTATAGTCCCGGAAGTTGCCGTTAACCAGAAGGTCTCTTTCGGTGATATAGTCGGATATTTGCAGTAAAGGAAGAGTCATGCTTGTTGTCAAAGAAATACAGGAATTCGCACAGATACGTACCAAGGCACGCGCGTATCTCTGCTATATTATGAGCCGTAACATTTCGCAGAGCATCGATACCAATGAGGGTGCCACACTCGATATGGTCATCGGCAAAATCAAAAACCTGCTCGATGCCGTACCCAATGCCGAGGTGATTTACGCACTTGATGGCCATGGTATTCAAATGGTCGACAATATTTCCAAAAATCCGAAGCTAAACGGCTTTGGCAAAGGAGAAGACAGAAGTGACCGCGCCTACTATTACAGGACACTCAAAGAGCACCGCTGTATTCTGACGGATCCCTATCCGTCGTTGGTAAGCAATGAGCTGGTTGTGACGGCATCCTTTCCTATATATGATATACACAACAAACTCGTAGCAATCATATGTATGGATATTACATTGAAAAATATTCTCAAAATGGTGCATCCAAGTTCAATTGATTCCAGTTTTGGTAAGGCAAGCAAATGGGTTTATGCTGCTTTCTCCGTTGCACTTTTTGCCGTAGCGCTGTTACTGTTTATAAAAGCGATTATCAGTTTCTTCCATTTTGGCATCAATGTCAACCATATTGATATTCAGGAGATATTCAAATCGACCATTTTGCTGACACTCTCTTTGGCGATTGTCGATCTGGTCAAGGCGATCTTTGAAGAAGAAGTACTTGGACGCATCAAGAAGCGTGACCCCTCTGATGATTCGCACCAGACGATGATACGCTTCCTTGGCTCCATCATTATTGCTCTTTCTATAGAATCACTGATGTTGGTCTTCAAGTTTGCGCTGACCGATCCCGGTAAACTGATGTATGCGGTCTTTCTGCTTGGCGGTATTGCGCTGCTTATTATCGGACTCTCTGTCTACCTCAAAGTCAACCAGAAGCGTGACAGTCTTAAATGACAAAAACGTATGAACTGATCATCTTCGATATGGACGGTACGCTGGTGAACTCCTCCGTCACCATCGCCAATGCCATCAACTATGTACGCAAACAGCTTGGCTTCGAGCCGATGGAAAATGAGCGTATTCTTCTTCATGTGAATGACCCTTCCATAGATCCTGCACGCTTTTTTTACCATGCTCCCCGGTTTGAACGTGACCATGAGCGATGGTTTTCCGAATACTATACGCGCAATCATGACAGAGAACTGGTGCTTTATGACGGTATTTTAGAGTTGCTTGAAGCATTGAAAGAGAGAGGTTTAAAGTTGGCGGTTGCGACCAATGCCTACCGCAAATCGACCATTGAATCACTCACACATCTTGGCATTTTTGTATTCTTCGATGCCATCACATGTTATGATGATGTTCATAAGGGAAAGCCATATCCCGATATGTTGCTCAAACTGCTTGACGAACTGCAGGTTCCCAAAGAGAAAGCGCTCTTTATTGGTGACGGTCCGCGTGACGAGATGGCAGCTGAGCGTGCAGGCATCGACTACCTGATGGTTGACTGGGGGTTTACGGACCACACGCACAACAGTGTCATTCACACGGTCGATGGACTGAAAAAAAGGCTGTTGAGAGAGGAATGATTTATCATCCTAAGAGACATTTTTTATAATTAGATACCGTTACTCTTCCTTAAATTCAATCTCTTCAGGTTTTTCTGCCTTTCTTGCTTCATATTCAGGACTGAGCGTAAACATCAGTTTTAGATCCGCTGCACTTGTAGCATACTGATATGCCTGATCTTCTGTAATTTTGTCAGCAAGAGTAAGGTCAAAAAGGGCACGGTTGAAGCTGATAGAGTCATATATGGTACCTTCTTTTTCAATAGCATCAGGAAGTTCATTGTCTCTGAAGTTGCGAATCAGTTCTTGTACCAGAGGTGTCTTAAACATCATTTCTACGGCCGGTATCATAAATCTGTACTGTGCATTCAGTTTATAGGCGCCGTCATACTCCTTGTTATGGTTGTAAAGTTTTGTACTGATAATCTAAAAACGGCTATAATGGTATAAATGATGTATAGTACCAAAAAGAAGTTGTACTATGATGTGAAAGATAATACTAAGCTGGTTGTAGATAAATCAGAACGGCATAGCCTGAAAAAAGATACAAAAAAAGATCATTAAAAAGATTGGATCCTCATGGTGCAAAAATGCAGAATCGTTATGTAGCAGATATAGGTGATTTTGGAAAATTTCAGCTTTTCCGTTATCTTTTCAACCATCCTGAAAGCCCCTTCGATGCCAAAAAACTTGCCCAAATATGGTTTTTGCATGAGGGAAAGAACGAACAGAGCAACGACGGACAGCACATTGACTACTTTGAACGGATGAGCGGGATGGATCCCTACCTCGAATCATCGCTGATGTCACTGCTGATGCGTAACAAACGGGAGGTGGAGGAGCTTGAACGCCTTAAACTTCTGCCGAACGCCTCTTTTTTTTATGATGAAATTCCCAAAGCCTACGAGGACAGGCAGACATGGCTTCAAAAAGCGCTTTGGTTCGCACATGGAAACGATGTCGTTGCCGTTGCGCCCGACAATGGTATGGCGTTACGCTGTTACCGTTCCGAGGAACGGATGGTGCTGCTTTCGCTTGAAGAGGAGTACAGGGAGAAGGTCTATCCGCAAAAGTATATTTTCGCAGATGAAATAGGGCGCTTTTTTCTGTTGCCTTCCGTTGAAATTGTCATTGTCTATCAGCATTTGGGCAGATGCCTGCCCCATGACAGGCAAATAGATATTTTGGGAGCGGAGCTGAAAAAGAGCTATCCTCATATTACGGCGATTAAGCATCGTCCCTACAGTCCGCGTGTTTTCTTTTTTCTATGCAAAAGTGATGTCATACTGGAAAACATCAACTACAGACTGGCAGCCTTTACCAGGGAGCACAGTGAGTTTTGGACACTTTTTAGACAATAGTTGTCCGGCTTTTTCACGAAAAAAGTGTATGATTACAGAAAGAACAATAAGGAAGTGCAATGAAAACCATTATTAATAATATGATTTTACTACTGTTGTCAAGTCCGCTCTATGCTGCACAGACGGCACCGGGAGAAGCGATGCCCTATCTTGCTCTTGTTGGGGTAGGGGCGGCATTTGTCTTTTTTGTACTCTGGTCGATTTGCCGCAGCAAACTCAAAGAGACGGAAGCCTCACTGAAAGAGAAGGAAGAGAAAGTCAAGTGGTTTCGTCAGGTCATGGCGCAGAATGAGCATGACCGTACCAAACATGAACATGAGATGGAGAAAAAGGTGCTTGAACTGACCCATACTATCGAGATGCTGGAGAAAAAGGTCAATGAGGGTACGAAAAATCAGGTCGTTGCCAAAATTGAAGCGCAGCAGGGCAAACGTGCCAGAGCCCTTGCCCGTGCAGGTATTGAAGTAGAGTAAGGAGCATGTATGTCTGAGTCTACATCTACCGAGCCTGCGCAGGAAGTCGTGTCGGCTGCACCGATCGAGACAGCCAAAGAGACAACAAACAAAGAACAGCTTTTTGAGAGCGTCTCCCTGGTTATTCGGGAAGTTGAGAACCGTTACCGTGAGGGCCTTCTTGCCTATATGGATGCGCTTGCACGTTTTGAAGAGGAGATTGGAGTGGTCGAGGGGAAGATCTCGCGTCTTAAAGCACTCAGCGCGCCAGACGAGGCAAAACTGAGCCTTTATGCCGAAGAGATCAGGGTAGAGGAGCGTATGCTTGAACGGCTCAATGCCGAACTGCTGCAAAAAATCGCTATCTATGAGGCATTTTTGAATGAATATGCCGACATGGTCGATGATGAAGCTGCCGCAAAAGTCAAACGTACCAAAAGCAGGGAAATTGTGATGCTGCATGATGAAATCGAAGAGAGTGAGCTTGCCTTGCTTCAGAGAGAACTTGAACGGCTTAATCTCATAGAAAAACTTGAACCGATCCGTCAGGAGATTCGCCACCTTGAAGGGGTACAAAGCGAACTCGAACGCAAGAAAAAACATTTTGAACATACCCGTCTCCAGCAGGCACACACGGCACCGGCCGCGTTGAGTACAGCACCCGCTACACCATTGGTGGAGGCGACTTCCAAGGAAGAGTCCGCCACCTGAAAATTAACACCCCGTTAACATTCATCCGCTACCATTAAGCATACCCATTCTCGATAAGGGGCAGACGGAAACGCTGTCCTCTGCGGGTATCAAGACAACAAAAGGAATAAGATGAAAAAAATAGTACTCACTTCCATAGCGGCTCTGTCAATGATAATGGTCTCTGCTCAGGCAGAGGGAATGAAATGTGCAGCTGGCAAGTGCGGGACAGGGATGTCCAAGCCGATGAAGCAGGGCGGTATGATGCATAAGGCGAAGAAAATGCACAAAATGCGCATGAACTCTCCGTTTCTCATTAAACACGGGTTGCCGCACTACACCAAAATGCTGATGAAAAGCTGGGATGATACGAAGCTGAATTTGTCGGAAGATCAGAAAGCCAAACTCTTAAAAGTGCGCAAGGCAACCATGAGCAGTATTATGAAGCTCAAGCCTGAAGTGATGAAGCTGAGAAAAGAGATTGTTCAGGCAGCCAGAAGCGGTGCCAAAACGGCTGACTTGAAAACGAAGGTCGAGAAACTCGCATCGCTCGAAGCTGAAGCAACAATGACACAATTAAAATGCATTGAAGATACCAAAGCGGTGCTTACTGCAGAGCAGATAAAGTACCTGATGGAAAAAAGAAAAGCACACCGAATGAAGATGATGCAGAAAATCAACGCGATGAAGCAGGGCGGCATGAAGTGTGCAGCAGGAAAGTGCGGAGGCAAGTAGGCTTTTAGGCATGCTGGGTGGATGCGACAGTCCACCCAAAAAGGATACACAATGACCAAACATAATATTTTACGCATAACCCTTGTGGTTTCCGTTCTGGCGTTCAATCCGGCAGTTGCACAGGTATTGCGAGCCAACGGACTTGCACAGACAAGTCAGCAGCGCAGCAGCCTGATCAAGGCGCTTGCACAGCAATTGGAAAATAAAGGGCTTGAAAAGGAAGCTGCGCAAAAGATCGTTACATCATTTATGGATACTCATCACGGCAATCTGGATGTGATGGCACTGAATGTATTGCAATCGTGCCCGCAGATAAGCAAAGCACAGATGGTTGCATACCTGAGTGATGAAGCGCTTCACAGAAGAAACGTCGCGCTGCATGACTATGCGCAGCTGAATCATCTCTTTAGCAAAGTGACAGGCAGTATGCCTGAGGATGCACAGCGAAACAAGCTCATGCAGATAGCCAAGATCAATCAGGGCTTGATGAACGCATAATTGATTTTACTTCTTTATAACAGTTTGGGTGGATACAGGTTCTGAAGCTACCCAAACAATCTTCAAATATATCTATTGGTTAACATAATATAAATTCTATTAAAAAGTACTATTGTCTCTTTTGAGTATTAACATACAACACTTTTTGATACATAAAATATGCAACATTTACATTTTTGACCTCGAATGTAATACCCCCATATCCCAAGATTGAAAATTCAATACGTTTCACAATCATTGTAAATATTGCAAAAGTACTATTTTGAAATATTAGAATAATTTTAAATTGGTACATCGTATGTTACCTTCGATCTCTCAAAATTTCTTTCTTTCTTTTAATAACATGGATCACAACGAATAAAGATGATTTCAATACTAATTAATATAAGCAATAGCATTCATTTTTACATATTTAAAAATATAAAGATATTACCGGTTCTATTGTGTGGTGTGTGTTCCGCGCCCTGCATTAGCATGGTTTTCAATTATATAAATAGAATAATTGTTTGTCATGACAAATATGCCATGCAATGCTGTTTATTTAATATACCTCAAAAGACGTGCAGCACGGCAATTCATTGTGTTTAGATGAACACTTGTTCACAAATTAAAAGATTACCATATCAAAACAAGAACAACTGTTCATTTTATATAATGCATCTTTTTTTAAAAAAGAACAATCGTTCATTAATCTGGATGTGCTTCCCTTGACAAATGAACAAATGTTCATTATAATTATGTCAAAGGAGCCGCAATGAACGATAACACGGGCACTTCCGCCCTATCCAAAGGAAGTAAAACCAAAGTCAAAATACTCAAGACGGCACTGAAGCTCTTCTCTTCCAAGGGATATAAGGCGACCACAGTAAGAGACATAGCAGGGGCCATGGGAATGAAGCAGAGTGCGCTCTATAATCACTTTAAAAACAAGGATGCAATCCTTGAAGCGCTTATCAGTGAGCTGACCTCTTCGGCTATTGTGCATCTTTTTGACGATAAAGACCCGCAAACGGCTGCTAAAGGCGGAAAGACGCTTTTGGCAGGGATAGCTACCAAATTCAAGCTTTTGAGCTTTGATGCGCAAAATGAGGCGCTTTTCAAGCTCCTGATGCAGGAGATGTTCCGTAATGAACGTGTACGGGAGATCTATAATGAGCATTTTTACCAGGAGAATGTCAAAAAGCTCTCTTCTTACCTGTTCATGATGATGCAGGAGGAGCTTATACGCTCTTCTGACCCGCTTTTGCTGGCAAATGAGTTCTTTTCACCGCTTTTTTTCTACCAAATGCAGGTAAGTCTGCTGAAAATGGATAAAAAATCCACCTCTTCTGTGGTATCTATGTTCGAAAAGCATGTCGATTTTTTTTGGGACAACATTAAAATTGAACAGCAGCCAAACAGCCTTTTTTAGGTATAATGCTAAAAAATATTAAAATTCTTGAAACCATAATATTAAGGAATATAAATGTCAAATGAACAGACTGATCTATTTGCTCACAAATCAAAATCGTGGGATATGAACTCCAAAAGAGTCCAAAACGCCAAAAGCATCGCTGAGTTGATAGTAAAAAATATAAAACTCAATAAAGAGATGGAGATTATGGATCTGGGTGCCGGTACGGGGTTGCTGAGTTTTTTCATTGCTCCGTTTGTTAGAAGAATCGTTGCTGTGGACAACTCCCCTTCCATGCTAATGGAATTTGAGAACAAATGCGATGAGTTTGCCTGTGAAACGGAGGCTATATTAAAAAATATATCAGAAGATGATTTCGAAAGCAGACGTTTTGACGGCATTATTTCCTCCATGACCATCCATCATGTTGAAGATATTGCTGCCCTCTTCCATAAACTCTATGGACTGCTTCACAAAGGCGGATTTATAGCCATTGCAGATCTCGATGAGGAGGACGGCAGTTTTCACAGTGACAATACCGGCGTGTATCACCACGGATTCAAGAGAGAAGAGCTGCAAAAGTTTGCTGAAGCCTCCGGATTTACGGATATACAGTTCGACACGGCAAGTACCATTGCCAAACCTCACCGTGATTTTACGGTCTTTCTTATGACAGCAAGGAAGCCGTAGATGAAACGGTATGTGTGGCTTGCCGTTTTCTTTGGTGTGCTTCTATGGTCCGCCATTGATCCAAAGGACTACTTTACCTGGTTTCTGGAAGTAGTGCCTGCACTCATAGGGTTTGTGCTGATTGTACTGACCTATAGAACATTTCCGCTTACACCCCTGCTCTATACACTCATTCTCATTCATATGGTCATTTTAATGGTAGGTGGACATTACACCTATGCGGAAGTGCCGCTGTTTGACTACATTAAGGAGATACTGCACCAGAGCCGTAACAACTATGACAAGCTTGGACACTTCTTTCAGGGGTTTGAACCGGCAATTTTGGCACGTGAGATACTCATCCGAAAAGAGGTGGTCAAGCCGAGCCGTCTGTGGCTTGATTACATCATACTCAGTATCGTACTGTCGTTTTCGGCATTTTATGAGCTGGTTGAGTGGTGGGTGGCACTGGCATCGGGAGAAGGTGCGGAGGCCTTCCTCGGTACACAGGGCTATGTGTGGGATACGCAGTCAGATATGATGTTCGCACTTATCGGCGGTGTGACCGCACTGCTACTGCTTGCCAGATGGCATGACAGGCAGCTTAAACACTTGGGTGTCAGTGTTTTTTGATTTCCGCAACAATCACGCCGCGCAGATCGCCCTCTTTAAATCCGGTCGCCATGTCATGCGGGTAGGCACTTTTGAGTGCTTCACTGATTTTTTCAGAGAGATTGCTGCCGTGACACTTGAGACAGACTTTTTGGGTAACAAGTGGTTTGTAGACACGGGTTGTGTCCCCTACTTTGACGACCTTGATGTCCTTAGGCGTTAATGTTCCTTCTTTGATGGCTTTTTCATATGACTGCATCACCGTTTTGTCGGTTTCATCGGGTGTATTGACATTGTCGTTTCTGACTTTGAGTGCCGTTCTTCTGACTGTGGCATACTTGGGCAGTTTTGCATTGACCTCTTTGGTGATGGCATCTGCACTGCCGCTGCAGAACGCAAGGGCTTCAAGTCCAGAAGGATCTTTTTTCATATGGGCTTTGAGCTGTGTTTTCAGTGCACCGCCAAGCATTTTGATGTATTTGACCCCTTCTGCTTTAACCGGCAGTGTTTCGGCAGGTTGTGCCATGAGCAGTGTAGATGCGCCGACAAGCGCTGCAATGGAAAGTGTTTTCATAAATGATACTCCTTGTTGAAATTATAAGTGAGATTATAGCGCAGAAAGATTAATGAAGTCCGGGCAGGTCTTCTCTTAGTGTTTCAAATCCCTCTTTGATGTCGCTGCTGTCGGGTTTGTGGTCAAGGTCAATGTAGTAGCTGTAGATAAGCCCGAAGCCTTTGCGTACTTCAAGGTTCAGGTAGCTTGAGGGCATTTTGCCGAGGGCTTTGGTCTGGGCATTGTGGTGGCTGTTGCAGACGATACCGCTTTTGTAACTGAGTGTCAGGGTGTAGGGGCAAGTTGTATTGAAAGAGTATAAAGATTCAAGTGTATGCTGCATCGTTTTATTTGGCGGTGATACATTGAGTTTGAGACAGGGAATGGGTTTGGTTTTTGCCGCTTTGTCATAAAAGGTGCGTTCGGCTTT
Source organism: Sulfurovum sp. (assembly GCA_030826885.1). Lineage (GTDB taxonomy): Bacteria > Campylobacterota > Campylobacteria > Campylobacterales > Sulfurovaceae > Sulfurovum. The sequence continues at coordinate 53,037 of JAUUDF010000045.1, forward strand.
GCGTCCGCAGCCATGTAAAAACAGTGCACCAAGCAGTATGTATACGGGTATTGTTCTCACCGGTTTTTCTCCGTGGCAATTTTTGTTGCGGTCAAAAAGAGGTAGTGTTTGCCTGTAACAGTAACTCGGTAGCGTTTTTGCTGAAGATATTTCTTGGCGAACATCACATCGCTAAGCAGCAGGCTCATCTCACTCATGGCATAGTTTGGCGCTTTGGCACCGTAGATCATCTCCGTGCCGATCCAGCGTGCGTTTGGAAAGCCGAGAATAAGCGCGGAGTCATGCCTGTCAAGATACGTCTGTACCAGTGACATCAGCAGCGGTTTGTAGGCAATGCCGGGACTTTGTAGCGTACCGATGCTAATAAGCAGATCGAACGTTCCCAAAGAGAGTGAGTCGAGCCTCTGAATGTCTGCGGCATGGAGTATTACATTGGGATCATTAAAGCGTTTTGCCGCTTCATCTATGGCACTTGTGCTGTGATCGATGCCTGTCAGCTCCATCTGTTCCCATGTAGGTGCATCGACCATCTGTCTGATCGCTTCAAATTCATCGCCGCGGTTGATACCGAGGTTGAGTATATGTCTGCGTCTGTGGATACCCACATTGTGCAGTGCCTGAAGGTAGTAGTAGGCAAACGCCGGCTCTTCCTGTTTGTTGAGTCGTGCGAACCGTGATGTGGTGCCGTATTTTTCTTGTGGGTTACTGACGGTGTCGGTATGAAAGGAATGGTTTGAGTGTTTTTTGAATGTAATGCGAATATGTGGTGTTTCTTCACATTTTTGGGGAAGCATCATGCGGCAGTGCAGGAGTTCTGCCAGATCTGTCCACGCTTTGAGGCTGTGATAACGGTAGTGTTTCCCCTCCACTTCGACCCACTCACCGTTGAATGTCTTATGGAAAAGATCGGGATCGAGTGTTTCAAAGCGGATACCCCCTTTCTCTTCTAAGACCTTTTGTACAAGCGGTATGATCTGCTGCATGGTTTGCATGGTAAAGGTAAGCATTTTACCTGCTTCCCGGTCTGTTTTCATGAATGAAGACCACTTCATATTCGAGATGATCGAGCGGATACTCCTGCATGATGCGTTTCATCTCCTTGTAGCCAAGCAGGTTGCGCCCTGCCCCTACACCGCTCTTTTTCATGTAACGGAACATCTCCCTTACCGAGGGGAATGCCAATGTGTACGTGCGTGTTTCTATGTCAGCATCGAAATGGGTCTGTGCAAGTGTAATGACCTCTTCCTTGTTTCGTAAAAGCGGGGGAAGTCCGGCAACCTCATAGAGGGTTTTAAAGGTCGCCGATGTAAATACAGAGAGTGAAACAGGGGCTTTGAGTGCTGCTATGCGTGCAAATACGGCATTCATGTCTGTGGCCCACTGCAGCGCGGAGGAGGAGATGATACGATCGTAGGTGTCGGTAGAAAGTCTCTCGAAAAGCGCGGGGTCGTTGAAATCCCCTTGAATCAGTTCGATGTGCGGTGCTGCAGGATGCAGTGTGAGCATCCCTTCGGCAAAGTCAACGCCGACAAAGTGTGCTACATCCCAGTCAACGGCACGGCAGACTCCGCCGCTGCCGCAGCCGATGTCGAGTATGCGTTGGGGTGTATCACTGATTTTGGCAAACAGGTGTGCAAGTACCTTCTTCTGAATGATGTTGACTTCATCGTAAGCATGGGCATTGCGGGAAAAGGATTGTTGTACTTTCATAGTGTCCTGCAGCTGGTTGTTTTGGGAGTGTATTATACCCAAATATTGACATGACTATTGCTGGAAAGAGGTTTAGTATGATAAAGTTACCCTTCCGGGCATGGGGAGGGAGAAGAATTGTTCTTTGGGGAAGAAACAAGTCTGCCACGAAAGGGTAAGCGAAGTATACACAAGAAAAGTTAATTGAATGCTAATTGCAGACATATTTTGCTTACGGTATGATTACAGCATATTAATAATGTGGAGAAGTGATGCAATATGATCTGATCGTTGCGGGAAGCGGTGCAGCCGGGATGATGGCGGCAATTACCGCTGCACGCAGCGGTGCTTCCGTACTTCTTCTTGAGAAACTGCCCAAAATCGCCTCCAAGCTCAAAGCCACCGGCGGCGGACGCTGTAATTTGACCAATACCCTTGAAAATGAAACCTTCATGGCGCGTTTCGGGCGTGACGGGAAGTTTATGATGAGTGCACTCGAGCGGTTTGACCATCGCGCCCTGATTGCGTTCTTCAAAGAGCTTGGGGTAGAGAGCCATGCGCCTGACGGATACCGGGTTTTTCCTCTTACACACAGTTCATCAACTATCATTGATGCGATGGCACGGGAGATGGAGAGGCTTGGCATCGAGGTAAAATGCGGACAGAAGGTTGTATCACTGGAGCATAACGGCAGTGCCGTTACTGGGGTGAAGACAGAAGGTGCACACTACCATGCCAAATGTGTTGTTATCGCTACCGGAGGCAAAGGCTATCCGATGCTGGGTGCAGAGGGGGACGGGTATGTGCTTGCTGAAGCTACGGGGCACAGGGTGACACCGCTCTATCCTGCCATGATGCCGCTGAAAACGAAAGAGAAATGGGTTGCAAACTGCCGAGCGGACACTATTGCAAAGGTCGAACTGCGTGTTGATATGAAAAAATATAAAAACCTCCATGCCAAGGGCGATCTCATCTTTACCAAAGAGGGGATACGCGGTCCGGTGGTACTGGACTTTTCCCGTGAAATCACACCCCTACTTGCCAAATATGACGAGGTGCCGCTGCTTGCCAACTTCACCAAAGGGATGAATGAGGAGCAGGTACGGGGGCACTTCAAAGAGTATGTACGCCAAAACCCTGCTGCAACAACGCTGGAACTTCTTGCCACTCTCCTGCCCGAATCGCTGAGTCTGGAGTTGTGTGAACTTGCCGGCTGTGATCCTAAGCTCACTCTTGCCAAACAGGCCGGAAGCAATCGTGACAGGCTCATCAAGCTGCTGGTCTGGACACCGCTGACGGTGAACGGTCATGACGGATTCAAAATGGCGATGATCACCCGCGGCGGTGTCCATCTGAAAGAGATTGACCCCTACACGATGCAGAGCAGAAAACTGGAAGGACTCTATTTTTGCGGTGAAGTGATGAACCTCGACGGTCCATGCGGTGGCTATAATCTGCAGTGGTCGTTTGCAAGTGGCTACGTGGCAGGTGTGTCGGCCGCTGCCGTGTCGTCTTTCTGAAATACAACGATGAAACAGGCGCCCTGCTCTGTATTTTGCGCTTTTAGCACGGCATTGTGTTTTGAGGCAATTCTTTGGCTCATGTAGAGCCCTATACCTGTACCCTTTGCCTCTTCCTTGGTGGTGACGTTCGCTTCAAAGAGTGTATCGATGACCGTTTCGGGAATGCCTCCGGCATTGTCTTCTATTTCGAGTCTGTTCCCCGATGCATCGGCAATAAGACGAATACGGATGAGGCGCTGGGTGATGTCTCTCTCAACAAAGGCATCTTTGGCATTGTTGATGATGTTGAGAATGAGATGCTTGAATTCGTTGGCATAACCGTGTATGACAATGGCATCTTTTCGTTCTATGTTGACGAGTATATGGTGCTTGAGTATGTCATCTTCGGCAAGGAAGAGAGCCGAATTGACGACATCGAGCAGGCTGAACTCGGCAGCTTCCTTGTCGGGACGGAAGAAGGAACGGAACTCGTCAAGGGTATTGACCATATGGTCTATCTGGGTCTGGATATCTTTTCTGAATTTTTCAATGTATGCCTGATCGACATTGCCCTCTTCAAAATCGTTACGGATGAGTTCGCTGTAGAGCGTGAGTGCATTGAGCGGCTGTTTCCACTGGTGGGCGACAGAATCCATCATTTCGCCCATGACTGCCATTTTGGACTGCTGTATGAGCATCTCTTCCTGGGCGAGCCGAAGCTGGTGCTCCTTGTTCTCGCGTGCTTTGGAACGTGCAAGGTTGACGGTGCGTCTATTGAGATTCTCTACCAGGGTGCCTATTTCTCCTTTGTCACGGCATGTCAGGAGCGTTGTTTCGGTATTGTCGATGATTGCCTGCTGGAGCTGTCGGTTGATATGGGCTATGGGTTTGACAAAAATATGGCTCAGAGCGACATAGCCGAATATGGTTGCAAGAATTGTAAGCACTACCGTGATGGCGAGAATCTTGTAGAAGAGCTCATTGTAATGTGCGAGTACCTGGTCCTTTGGAATACCTACAATCAGACTCCATTGCGTTCTTGGAAAATGATAAATGGCAAGTACACTCTTTGTGTGCAGCATAGGGTCGTCGGGTATGATACAGATACTCTCTGTAAGGGTATCGAGATTGTCCGCAGAGACATCGCCGATATTGGCATAACACAGGGTATTTTCTTTCTTCTCTTGCAATAAAGGAGCGATATAATGCATGATGCTCTTGAAGGAAGTCCCCTTTATTTGAAAAATATTGGATGCTTTGGAAAAGTGGCCAAAGCGTGTAGATTTTCCGATGAAGTTTCCTTTTTTATCGAGCATAATCAGGTAGCTGTTTTCTTTGCCCTCTATATGTTTCAGCAATGTGCTCTTTACACTCTTTTGTATGGCGATGTCAATGCTCGCAGCCCCAATAAAGCGTTCTTGTACATAAATTGGCGAGACGACAGTGATCATTTTCGTTTGTGTACCAGGGTCTGTATAGACCTCTGTCCATGCCGTATGTTTGTCGGGAACCTGTTTTGCAAGCGTATAAAACTGCATTGTGCGGAAGGTTTTTGGGTAGTTTGTAAAAAGACCAAAGGTTGAAGTTGCCTTGTCTTTTATAAAAAAGAGCGGTGTATTGTTTTGATCTTCAAAGGCATCCGGTTCAAACCAGATACTGCTGCTGATGACATCGAGAGAGTTTTTACTGTGGTTTGAGAGGATCGCTGTAACAATATCGGTATTTTTGTAAATTTTGTCTTTGAGATTCTCAGTGACCGCAGCGAGTGTTTGTGTTGTCTCCTCTGCCTTGAACTGCCTGCTGCGAATATTTTGTAAAATGTCCGAAGTGATCAGTGCCACTTCCTTGGATGCATTTGCAGGAAGATTTTGCTCCCGAAAAAAAGAGACTGATAATACTGATGAGAAAGATGAGCGAGATGAAGAGAAAAAACCCCAACATCTTGATTTGGACACTGTTATACCATTTCATACTTCCCCTCTTCTTTACCGTCTACATTATAGCAGGGCATAAATTAAAGTTATGCAGTGTGAATACATCAATGGTTAACCAATCTGTATTACAATGATGCCGAAAAACGATGTCAACACGATGGAATACATTTTATGCCGAATAAACGATTAGCAGCCCTGTTTCTTACCTTTATGTTTGTGAGCATGACGCTCATTCATGCAGACTATACCCTCAAGCCAAGTCACCGAAATGCGAGTCGCATCGACCATATGCCCAAGGGGAAAGTCGCCGATATGTGGAAAATACCGCAGGATCCTTCCTTTTACGCCAAGCAGATAAAACCGTGGTCCAAAGCGGCCCAAAAGCGTGCGGACAGGGAGTTTAACCGAAAGTACTTCAAGCCGTGGAGACTGAAAAAGCTCGATATTCCGGTGCAGGATTACGGTTGGGATGTACGGTTCGTTACCAAAAACGAGATCTATACGGAGAGCGGCAAGCGCATACCCGCATCCGTCTACAAACGCTGGATAGAGAACGCGAACTATAAAGCGAAAGATACCAAGCGATACTATGCCATCACCACGGAGCGTGCCAATGTACGTGCCCTTCCTACAATGCGTGCGTTCTATCTTGACCCAAGGCGTGTGGGTGAAGGGTTCCCCTTTAACTACAATCAGAACTCGGCACTGCACATGAATGTACCGCTCTATGTCTCCCACTTTTCCAAAGATGGCAAATGGGCATTTGTCCGCGCCTCCTACTCTTTTGGATGGGTCAGGCTCAAAGATATCGCCTTTGTGGACAGAAAGTTCATGAAGGCGTTTGAGAACGGCAGGTATGCGATGACCGTAAAGGACAATCTGCGCCTTTACAATGAGTTCGGAAGAGCGGTCAGCTTTGTCAAACTCGGTACCCTTCTCCCTGTGGCAAAAGATGGTGTGCGTTACCTTTGTGCGGCACGTACGGTCAACGGTCAGGTACGGCTGAAAAAGGTACGTGTGGCTGCAAAGGGGCTCATTGCCCGCAAACCGCTGCCGTTTACCTCCAGAAATGTCGCAAGGGTCGCCAAAGAGTTCTACGGAGAGCCTTACGGATGGGGCGGAGGCTACGGGTGTCGTGACTGTTCTGCAACCACACGTGATTTCCTTGGCGTTTTTGGGATATTTCTGCGCAGAAATTCCAGCAAGCAGGCATCTGACGGAAAGCAGATTCCCATCAAGGGACTTTCGAAATGGGCAAAAAAGAAAAAGATCATCCGTGAAGCGGAGCCGTTTCGCTCTCTGATCTATGTCCCCGGGCATATTGTGCTCTATCTCGGTCAGTACAAAGGGGAGCCGGTTATTATGCACACCTACTGGGGTATACGCAAAAATGACGGTACCAAACTCATTACGGGACGTACCATCATTACAACCACGGAGCCCGGCAAAGAGCGCCGGGATGTACGTGAAAAGAGTAAGCTGATCAATACCCTTAGAACGATTGTCAAATTCTAACTATTTGGGTACAATACGTGCCATGAGAAAAGAAGTACACAAAGAACCCAGACACAAACAGAAGATCAAGCTCTTTACCACGAATATCATTGCAGGAGAGTTCAAGGGAAAACAGATCGAGATCCCCGATATCTCCACTACAAGAAGCTCCAAATCCATTTTGCGAGAGTCATTTTTCAACACTATCCAGTTCGAGATCATCGACCGTAACTTCGTTGAGGTCTTTGCCGGAAGCGGTTCGGTAGGACTTGAAGCACTCAGCCGCGGTGCCGCGCAGTGCTACTTCATGGAGTACAACAAAGTAGCCTTCAGATCGTTGGAAAACAACATCAAACAGACAGACCCGTCACGCTGCCATGCCTTTTACGGGGACAGTTTCGAGAACTTCGAGACGGTGTATTCACTGGTGAAACGTCAGGGAAGCAAGACCTACTTCTACTTCGATCCTCCATTTTCTACCCGTGACGGCATGGACGATGTCTATGACAAGACTATTGCCCTTATTGAGCAAATAGAACCGGACGTATGTGAAATGGTCGCCGTTGAACACATGACAAACCTGACGATGCCGGAAACCATCGGCGCACTTGAAAAGACCAAAAAGAGAAAATTCGGCCGCAGCACCCTGACCTACTATAAAGCCAATGAGCTTTAAAAGTATACTCTTTGGTATTTTTGTATTCATTGTCAACATTTTATTTACTTCAGTGATCGCTTCATGCTATACTATTGATATTTCAGTATAGGAGGAAATGATGGATCACAATGCACACATGCAGCGCTATTATGAACGCTGCGATATGGACCTGATAAAAGGAAGACTCAAAACACTTTTGCTCCAGGCGCAAAAAGAGATTGAGGAGATAGAAGCGAGTGCACTCGATTTGGAAAAAATGGTACTTATAGATGTTCGGGAAGCGGATGAATTTGCATCGGGGGTTATTCCTGCACAGACTCTTTTTACCATTCCAAGAGGAAAGATCGAATTTGCCGTTGACGACAAACTGGTTGATTTGAGCGATCATACCATTGTCTGTTACTGTCTGAAGGGTGCAAGAGGACTGATGGCAGCCATGACTCTGAAAAAACTTGGATTTAGCACCGTGTTGAACCTCAAAGGGGGCATAGAGAGTTGGGTACAGGAAGGTTATCCTGTTAAAAATTATCTGGGGCTGTTTACTCTAAAGAGATAAAGCGTGCTATACTAACAGCAAAAAAGAAGAAACATGACCAAAAAAGAAGACCACATTGCCCTTTTCATTGACTGTGACAACATTTCGCACAGAGCGATCGAAGGGATCATCAACGAACTGAGCAAATACGGAGTGGTGAACATTCGTCAGGCATATGGAAACTGGACAAAAGACAACCTGAAAAACTGGGAGGAGAAGCTGTTGGAGTTTGCCATTAAGCCCATTCAGCAGTTCGATTACTCCAAAAACAAGAATGCCACCGACATCCTTATGACCATCGATGCGATTGATCTGCTGCATACCAAGAACATCGATGCCTTTGCCTTTGCTACCAGCGACAGTGACTTTACCCCGGTCGTGATGCGTGTGCAGGCAGAGGGAATCAAGGTATTTGGTTTTGGTGAGAAAAAGACGCCAAAACCGTTTATGGCAGCCTGTTCACAGTTTATTTTTACCGAGAATCTGACCAATCTGTCTTCAGGCAGTGACGATACGGCGGAAATGCCTGTTGAAAAAGAGAAAAAACGAAAAACCGGGCGCGAACTGCGGCAGGACAGCTGGCTTGTCAACCTATTGCGAACGGCCGTCGAGCAGACTGCTGATGACTACGGATGGGCAAACCTTGCCGAGGTGGGACAGTACATCAACAATAAATCATCCTTCTCTCCGCTCAACTACGGCTATAAGAAGCTGAGCAATCTCATTAAAGAGATCGATCTGTTCGACATCGCCTATGATGAAGTAAGCAAGCAAATGAGCATACGCGACAAACGCTGGAAACAGTAAGGTTCAGCTTGCCTTCACCTTGCCCTTTTTGGGGCTCTCTTCAACAAATTCACCTTTTATCAGTCCCGCTTCATGCAGAAACTGGGAAGGTTTATAGTCTGTTTTTTTCAGTTTGTCATACTTTGCAAGAGAGAGGTAGAGTTTGTCTTTCGCCCGTGTAACCGCAACATAAAAGAGCCTTCGCTCCTCTTCTATGGAGCTCATCATTCTGCGGTTGGGGAAACGTCCGTCAACCAGATCGACCACATAGACCTCCGGAAACTCCAGCCCTTTGCTTGCATGTACCGTTAGAAGGTTCACCCCCTCCCCCTCGCTCAGCTCTCCGCCGCCGAGTACCATGGCATTGATAAAACGCTGCAGTTGGGCGTACTGTCTTGAGAGGTTCAGCAGGAGGTTAGCTTTGCGGACAATGCGCTCTTTGGCGGTTTTTTTCTTCTCTTCGTCTATCTCTCCGTTTTTGAGTCTCCCCCGCTGATTTGAGAGTGTCTCGACGATACCTGTATAGAGTGCGGAAGAGATGACCTTTTGCAGTATCTTTGCCGGACTCTCCTCTTCCCTTAACGATACCAGCAGGCGGTAGAAACGGTCGAAGAACTTTACTGCTTCCTGTGTCAGTTTCGGATGTTTGAGTATGGGGTGTGCATAGACATCCGGAGTAAGTTCAAGGTGTTTAAAACGGGTTGCGGAGCCTATTTCGAAGTCATCGTCAAAGAGTCCGAGCTGTACGTTCTTTGCAGGGTTGAGTTTTGGAAGATCCTTCTCTGCCGGTGAGAGGATGCCACGCATGAGGCTGCCGTGTCCAAAATGCAAAAAACACTGGAACATCTCTTTGGAGAGTGCGGAACCCACACCGGAGGCATATTCAAAAATATGAATAAACGCCATCATATCTTTTGGGTTGACCAGAAGCGAGAGTACATCAAGCAGAAACTTTATCTCCTTGGCATCAAAAAAACTCGTTCCCCCTTTACGCTTGCAGCTGATGCCCATTTCACGCAGGCTTGCCTCGATGCCGTCAGCGGAAGAGTTGTTTCGGAAAATAACCGCAATGTCATCATTGGGCACATGGGTGTGTTTGATCGAATGTGCAATGGACTGATACTGCTCAAAGAGATCATTGTAGATAAGCAGACGCGGCGGGTGGGTCTTGCCATGGCGCCCTACTTCAAGTTTTTTGGGGTAAATGCGCTCATTGCGCTCGATGACACGGTTGGCAAGAGAGAGAATGGGAGCCGTAGAGCGGTAGTTGGTCTTGAGTGTGAAAACTTTTGCATCGGGGTAGCGCGAGGCAAAGGTAGCGATGTTCTCGATATTCGCCCCGTTAAAGGCATAGATGCTCTGGTCATAGTCTCCTACACAAAAGAGTGATTTTGGTTTGAGTGCATCGATCAGTGCACTTTGAAGTGTATTGGTGTCCTGATACTCGTCTACAAGTACTTCGTCGAAGGTTATTTCGTGTGTTTCAAGGTGCCGTTTGATGCGCAGCAGCAGGTCATTGAAGGAGGCAAACCCGTACGCCTCCTTCTCCGATTCGAACTCTTCGACAATATGCATATAGGCATCCATAAGCATCTCATGTTCAGGATATTTTTCCAAAAACCAGACATCAAAACCCTCAAGAGAAGCATTCTGGTAGAGTGAGTACATCTCATAGAGGTAGGTTGCCGAAAAGGGAGCGACAGGCAGGTTCATGCGCTCGAAATTGCGCTTTTCGTAAATGCTGCGAAAGAGCGTTTTGAGCTCGGAGGGCTGTTTGAGTGCCAGGTTGGGATGAAGTTTTTTAAGCCAGCGGTAGCTGACGGCATGGAAGGTGCCAGACTCAATCTGACTGACCACTTTTTTGGGGAAAAAGCGTTCGAGTCTAGCGATCATCTCTCCTGCGGCCTTGTTGGTAAAAGTCAGCAGCAAAATTTTTGACGGCTCTATCCCGCTTTGAAGCAGATGGGCAATGCGTCCCACAATGGTAGAGGTCTTCCCCGTACCGGCAGAAGCAATAATGAGGTTGTGTCCAAGTGGAGCGGTTGCAGCACTCAGCTGCTCGTCATTGAGGGCTGAGAGCGGCACTTATGCGTGACCGATGATGTAGTAGGTGGGTTTGTTTTCGACTTTTTGCAGTTTGAGCTTGTATTTGTCTGCCCAGTGGTTGACCAGATCGGTAAAGGCGCTGAGATTGTCGGCATTGTCGTCCGCGTCACATTTTATTTTGAGGTGGTCGACGGAGTTGGACATGGCGATGTAGCCTTTCTCTACCGCCAGTGCATCGGCAAAGGAAGGAATGTGCGGCAGAAAAGTGTCAAGTCCTTCAGTCTTTTCCATAATGGTGTTGATCTGTTTGAGTGTTTGCTCTGTAACAGTGTAGCCAAGTTGTTTCAAAAGTGCTTCGGGAGTGAGTTCTAAGTGCATAAAAGTCCTCAAAAGAGTTGAAATTTAAAATCTGATTGTAGCGCACTACCACTTAAACATATGTGTGCGCTTTGGGTGAAGGAGTGTTTAGAAAAGCGTATCTGCGGGGGTGTCTATCTTGTCGATGAGTGTTTTGTAATGGTCAACATTTTGAAATGCTTTCTCGTAACGCCACCGAAGGACAAATTCGATAATGTCATTTTTGAGTTTTGCATCGAGAGTCTCCGCTTTACCAAAATAGCCAAGAGAGATATTCTTCGCTTTTTTTTTGCCGTTTTTGTCCGGTTCATAGGTAATGGCGATGATCTGTATGTATTTTCCTTCCCTCACCTGGCCAAAATCCTCTTCCTTGAGACCGATACCCGAGAGGTTCATCGCCTTGTAGATGAAAATATTGTCGAAATCCGGCGATTTCTCAAATATCTTCAGTTTTTCATAGAGTACTCTGACACGCTCTATGTTCTCCTGGCGTACAGTATCAAATGCTGTTTTTTTGACAGGAGCGACAGGTTTCGCTGCGGGCTTTGGAGTGTCCTGTTTTTCTACGGACTTGATCTCTTCAAGAACAGGTTTTTCAGGCTCTTTCTTGCCAACAGCCGTCTCTTGTTGTGTCTGTTGTTTCTGCTCAAGCTTCTCTTCAAGTTTGCTGGTAAGTGCTTTGAGCTTTTCCAAACTGCTTGACATCTCTTCCCTTTATATGGAGGGCAATCCCTCAAAATACCAATATATATTAGAAAATATAGTACATTATGTTTTATAACATTTACTTTAAAATCATAGTGAATAATATGAATTTTCAATTTTTTAATGTTAAAAATCTATTATATTCATATTTTTAAATATATTTCGACCCTTTAAACCAGCTTTCGATAAAATCCTTTACATATATAAACGAGGATACAACTATGGATTATCTACAGATAAAAGGCGGGAAGAAACTCAGTGGCACCATTGCCATAAGCGGTGCGAAAAATGCTGCCCTTCCCGTAATAGCAGCGACCATTTTGAGTGACAAGCCGGTGCGTCTGACAAACCTTCCCAATGTTGTAGATATCCGTACCCTGCTTAAACTCTTGATGATGCTTGGCGGAACTGTGTCGCATGAAGATACAGTGGCGTACATTGACAACAGCACCATCTCTTCCCACAAGGCGGTCTATGAGATTGTCGCGCAGATGCGTGCTTCCATTCTGGTACTCGGCCCGCTGCTTGCGCGCTTTGGGGAGTGTGAAGTGAGCCTTCCGGGCGGCTGTGCCATCGGACAGCGCCCTATTGACCTTCATCTCAAAGCCCTTGAGGTAATGGGTGCCAAGATCGAGATCAAAAGCGGGTATGTGCATGCCGTGGCACCAAACGGACTCAAGGGTGCGAAGATCATCTTTGACAAGATCACCGTCGGAGGGACGGAAAACACACTGATGGCAGCAGCCCTTGCAGGGGGAACGACCACTATCATCAATGCCGCCAAAGAGCCGGAGATCGTGCAGCTGTGTGAGATGCTCGCTTCGGCAGGTGTTGCCATAGAAGGCATTGGAACGAGTGAACTTGTCATTGAAGGCACAAACGGCAGACCGCTGGTCTTTCCCGAGGTGGAGATCATCCCCGATCGTATTGAGGCGGGTACCTACCTTTGTGCGGGAGCCATTACCAACTCCTCCATTACCCTTGAAAAGGTCAATGCAGAGCACATACGCGCCTCCATAGACAAACTTGAAGCGATGGGCTTTTCGTTCGACATTGACGATACAAGTATTACCATCCATCCGGCAGAGACCATCAGGCCGGTCAACATCATTACCGTCGAATACCCGGGGTTCCCGACCGATATGCAGGCACAGTTCATGGCGGTTGCCTGTGTGGCAGAGGGAGAGAGTCTCATAGAGGAGCGCCTTTTTGAAAACCGTTTCATGCATGTAAGCGAACTCAACCGCCTGGGTGCGGATATCTGGCTTAAAGGCTCTACCGCCGCAGTTAAAGGGGTAGAAAAACTCTACGGTGCCGATGTCATGGCAACCGACCTGCGCGCCTCCTCCGCACTGGTACTCGCTGCGCTTGTAGCGGAAGGCACGACCAACGTCCGCCGCATTTACCACCTAGACCGCGGCTACGACAATCTCGAAGGCAAACTCTCCGCACTGGGTGCGGATATTGTGAGGAAGAAAGAGCAGTAAGCCAGTCACTACACGAATTTTTTAGGGATGACTATTTAGCCCAATGAATAGTTATCTTCCTGTCATATGCTTAAACCCCTCCAAAGCCGCTTCGATCTCTTCGATGATCTCCTGAGCCAACACATCCGGCTCCGGCAGATTTTCAAGATCTGTCAAGCTTTCATCTTTGAGCCAGAAGATATCCAGGCTTGTTTTATCAGGCTTAATTAAAAAAATTGGGGTCTAAAAAGTTTATGAAACTTCGGTAGTATCGAGATTAAAAAAGGAACTTTTACAGATGCCTGTAAAAAACATCCAAAATATGTCCAAGATGTTTATCAAAGAATACTAAAAAAGTTGGCAAAAGAAATGGTATTCAACGATATGAGTGTAATGATTGCAAAAAGAAATTTCAACTCTCTAGACGGCCACTTAGATTAGAAAAATCACTTTTTCATGAGTATATATACAAAAGACAAACCCTCAAAGACTTATCACATAAATATAAGAGAAGTATTCAATGGGTTCACTATAAAATTCATGCATATGAGCCAGATATAAAAATTCATAATCCAAGAGCGGTAAACCTTATTTGTGATGCTACATTCTATGGAAAACGAAGAGACAAATTAGGTACTTTAGTTTTCATGGATGGACTTACACATGAGATCTTAATTTGGAAACATATTCAAAGTGAAAAAGTAGCTGATTATAAATACCTTTTCAATGAACTACTTCAACTAGGATATAAGATTCTATCAGTGACTATTGATGGGAAAAGAGGTGTATCTAACGTATTTAAGGACTATCCAGTCCAAATGTGTCATTTTCATCTAAAGAGAATTGTGCAAAGATATATTACACTACACCCTAAATTAGAAGCAAGTCAAAAATTTAAAAAGATCATGTCAAGAATGAAATATAGTGATGAAGTTAGATTTACAAAAGCACTTGATATTTGGCACCTGCAATACAAAGACTTTCTCAACGAAATAACCATACACCCAGAAAGCGGGAATGAGTCATTTACCCATAAAAAGCTTGTAGCTGCTCACAGAAGCATTAGAAAGAATCTACCACTACTTTTTACATATAAAAACCATAAAGAACTATTAATTCCAAACACAACAAATTTGATAGAAGGTGGAGTGTTCTCCCCACTAAAAATACTCATTAAAATCCATAGAGGGTTATCTAAAAGCTTGAAGTTAAAAATTGTGGATCACTATCTAGTTAACTATAAAAACAAGTAATCATTCAGACTCCAATTTTTTTAATTAGGCCTAAACCACCTCTTTGGGGCGCTCTTTCAAGCTGTGCTCAAAATGGCTTTCGTTTTCAGCACTATCATCCAACTCCTTGCCTCTGAGAATTGAGTACATACGCTGAATGGTGCTGATGCAAACTTGCGCATCGCTTGCCACGTAGGAACTGCTCAGGCGCTGGACATTGTAGAGCTCGGTAAATTGGCGGTTGTCATCCTGCGGAGTATAGGCCATAAACTCTTTCTCGGCCTGCTCTCCCAGGTTCTTCGTATCCACAAGAAAGAGGATGCGTTTGGCATGGGCATGTTTAAGTAGGCGATAGACGGAAGTGATAGCGGTGTAGGTCTTGCCGGCACC
>JAUUDF010000033.1 GCA_030826885.1 Sulfurovum sp.
AACTGGTTACATTTGGAGGGTTTTAATGGGAAAATATAGAAACAAAGAAAAGGCATTTCAAAAGGTAACAGCTACCTTTTGAAACGGTTTGGAAGACAAGCCTCTTAAAGACTTACCATTTGACTTCAGCAGTGAAGAGGACTCTTTCGTCTTCTTGTTTAAAGCTTCCGTCTGCATTGTCTGCAGTATAGTCATCATAGTTGAGAATGAACTCAACGTTCTTGTTCCAGCGGTAAGAGATACCGGCGATAGTTGTCTTTTTCTCTTCGCCGCTGTCAAGTGTCCAGTCGTCATATCTTCCGATGAGGTTCCATTTTTCCAGACTTTCGCTGAAAGCGAGGAGTCTGAGTTCACCGTTGACAGACCAACCGTCACCTTTGTATTTATCGTCAGCAGTGGTAGACTTGAGGTAGTTTGCTGCAATAAGGAACTCAGGCTGGTTGTAGACAGCGTTCACACCGTACCATACAAAATCACCATCCGTACCGTCTGCAAGTTTCTCACCTCTTTTCCCGTCTTCCTGGTTTACCTGTCCGTAGAAAGAGACATCGGCATACTGGTCATGCTTGTGAACATGCTTTTTCCCTGTGCCAAGGAGGTTCGCTGTCAAACGCCACTCGAAGCTCAGTCCGTTGTTGTCATCTTTGTTGTCAATAATACCGTGGTACCCTTCACCGTTGAAGATTCCCAGTTCACTTGAGAAGTAGTCAAGTTTTGTCTTGAAGTTCACACCAAGGTCGGCAGAGTTTGTAAAGTCCGCATCGTGACCACGCTCTACAAATGTTTTGGCGATTGAACGGTAAAGCCATCCGTGGTGCTCTTCATAGTCGATCCATGGTCTATGCGCCTGACCGAATTCAACACCTGTATTTGGGAGTACGTTGTTCAGGTAGAGGTATGCATACTTCAGTCTTACTTCCCAATCCCCTTTGTTGGATGTAGAACCGTTGTCTTTGACCTGGTGTGTATCGAGTGTTACTCTCATGTAAGATTTTGGATCATCGAAGAAGTATCCTTTTACCTGGATATAGTTTCTTCTTGTCTCAAAATCATCGTAGCTATAGTTGTTCCCGCCTGCACCTTCGCTGTGGTCACCGTGTACAAGACCGATATAGTGTACACCGCTGAACTTCAGTTTGGATGTTTTTGCAAACACCGGTGTTGACTTTTCAAACTTGTCCATCCAAGAACCGTTGTCCTCAGGTGCCTGTGCAGGAGCGATGTCTCCACCTGCCATAGAAACAGATGCGATTGCCGCCATTGAGAGTAGTATTTTTTTCATGTTGTAACTTCCTTGTTTTGATTTGTGCCGGAAGTATAAAAGAAAATGGTTACAAAAGGGTTACAGAGAAAGCAGCAGGTCATACAATGATAAAGGGCATCACCAATCCCCTTACCGATTCTTGCCGTTTGCCTACGCGTCTCTGTAGGCGGAGTGCTTGGCACCTCTCTCCTCAAGATAGGCTTTCATTTTTTTCTGTCCAAGCTTTCGGGAGTAGTCCAGAGGGCTCATGCCTGCACTGTCTATTGCGTTGATCTCTCCACCTGCATCGAGCAGCATCTGCATCATCTCCGTATCGGAAAAGCATGCCGCCAGCATGACAGGCGTAATACCGCTTTTACGCTTGGTACTGTTAAGGTCGAATCCCTTCTCTATGCAAAAACGGATGACATCCTTGCGTTTGAACTTGATCGCCATATCGAGTGCGGAGACCCCGTCGCTGTCCGTTTCAAACAGGTCAACACCGTTTTCGAGCATCATCTCTATCAGTTCGAGCGATGCATACTTTCGAATGGCATAAAAGAACGGGCTGATCTCATCGTACTCATCGAGGTCGTACTCCTCTCCTATCAAAATAGGCTTGTTGAGGTCAATGCCCTGCTTCACCAGCGCTTTCAATCCTGCAATAGAGTCGTTCTCTATCGCTTCTGTAACTTTATTCATTGTCGTAACTCCTTGTTACCGTTGTGTTATATATGGGCGCTACCATTGCGCTGTCCCAAAGAGACATCAATACTAAAGAAAGGAGAAATCATGAAGAAGCTGACAAAACTCATCGGCCGCATTCGAAGAGAAGAGGGTATACATGCCAACACGACCTATGCCATTCTCAGATTGAAAAAATCCAAGGAATTGGGCTATCTCGTTGACATGAACAAGTAAACCTGCTTTATGACCCGAACGGGTTCATTCCGCCAAGCATTCCCATCGCCTGCGACTTTTTATTGTCCTCAACCATCTTGTTCACATCATTCATTGCCGATATCAGCAATATCTGTAACGACTCTTTGTCTTCAAGCAGCGAATCGTCAATATTCAGATCAATGATCTCTCCTGCGCCGTTGGCACGTATCTCTACCATGCCGCCGCCTGCTCTTGCCATCAGTTCGACACTCTTCGCCTGTTCCTGCAGCTCTTTGGCTTTCTCCTGCATCTGGGACATCATCTCGCCCATTTTGCCCATATCGAGATTGCCGAACATTACTCCAGCCCCTCGAACTGCTGTGCGATCGTATTATCGTCATTTAGAATGACGATTTTCGGCTTATAGCCGCCTGCTTCTTCTTCACTCATGCTCGCATAGGCGATAATGATGATCTTGTCACCCTTATGTACCTTTCTCGCGGCGGCACCATTCAGGCAAATATCGCCTTTACCCCGCTCACCGGAGATAATATAGGTAGAGAAACGCTCTCCGTTATTGATATTGACAATATCGATCTTCTGCCCTACACGCATAGCCGCAGCATCGAGAAGATCCTGGTCTATCGTAATGGAACCGACATAGTTAAGGTTTGCATCGGTGACAGTCGCTCTATGCAGTTTGGAATAAAGCATGGTAATATTCATAATTATCCTACCTGATCTCGTAAATTGTCGGAATTATACCGTAGTGTTCATATTATACAGTAATTGTGAAGAAATTATAAGCAACACAGGGTGCAGGACACCCCGAAAAAAGAACTATCGTGCCATCTGCGAAGGAGGCACCGGCTCTCCCCACATCTCTTCGGGGATCACATATTCCTCTACAACCTTGCCGCCGATAATATGCTCATCGATGATACGGTCGATCTTCTCTTTTGTCAAGCCTACATACATGGTGTGTCCGGGTTCAACGAGCATCACCGGTCCCTGCTGACAGCGGTTCAGACATCCCGTCTGAATCGGCTGCACGGTCCCGATGATACCTTTCATCATCAGCTGCTGCGCCAAATGCTGAAACAGCTGCTGCGATTCAGGGTCATTCTGGCTTACACAGCTCGGTTTTGGCATACCCGGAGGTGCCGACTGCTGACATTTGAAAATATAGAACGCGGGTTGTGGTACACCTTGCATCATAATAGATCCTTCATAGTAATATTTAATTAGGAGTATTTTACTCTTAATTACTTAAGACTTCTTTAAGTGCTTGATTCAGGTCAACGCTTTATTACCTTTTTTGCTCTATAATCATTATCATTCAAATATGAATATGAGGGAAAACATATGCACTATCCTGATTTTTTTGACCGTGTTCCGCCTGTTAAGCTGTATGATCCGCTAAGCGAGTTTCTCGGTGCGTTTGAAAAGGGCGAAATGGAGATCGGCTATCTTGAC
>JAUUDF010000020.1 GCA_030826885.1 Sulfurovum sp.
AAATATTTGATTGAAAGCAGAGGCTTTCAACAGAAATGAATTAACAATAGCATTGATGTTGCAAGGGAAGGAGGGCGGATGTGCCATTCCCTGATTTGAAGCATGATACCTCTTTCGTTTGTATTGCTCTGCTATAATGCAGCGCATAAAAGTGTTTCGTAAGAAAAATATACCAACATATTTATATTCAGTATCTAAGTTAACCCAAAGGATTTGCCAATGCAATTAAGCGACTATGACAACTTTCCGAGCACGCTGCCCGTAGTGGTGGAGGATGAGCTCTTTTTATACCCTTTTATGATCAGCCCTATCTTTTTGACAAATCAGAAAGATATTGATGCCGCAACGGATGCGATGGAGAACAATTCACTGCTTTTCGTCACCTCTTCAAAGCCAGGAAAAGAGGGTGAGCGTGACTATGACGCGATGTATCCGGTAGGCGTTATCGGTTCCATTATGAGAAAGGTGCACATTCCCGATGGACGGGTAAAAATACTCTTTCAGGGACTTTCGAGGGGAGAGATTGTAGAACCGGTAGCCGGAGATGTGAACAAGGCTGTAATCGACGTAAGAAAAGATCAGCCCTACGACAAACTGCGTACCGATGCCCTGATGGGTGTACTGCGTGACAAGATCAAACAGCTTTCCCAGTTAAATTCGAATGTGCCGGCAGATCTGGTACGTACCATAGAGGAGAATGACGAGCCGCAGCGTATTGCCGATCTGGTTTCATCTATGCTGAAACTGGAAAAAGATGTAGCGTATGCACTTTACATCGAGCCGAATATGGAAAAAAGGCTGCTCGGACTTATTGATGTTGTGACATCGGAGATCGAATCTGCCAAAGTCCAGCGTGAAATACGTTCGAAAGTGCATAACAAGATAGAACAGACGAATAAAGAGTATTTCCTAAAGGAACAGCTCAAAGAGATCCAGCAGGAGCTGGGTATGGACACACAGCGCGAAGAGGAGATTGCCACTTTCAGAGAGAAGATCGAAAAGCTCAAACCTGCCATGAGCGAAGATGCGTACAAGGAGATAAGCAAGCAGCTTGACCGCTTTGCCAGAATGCATCCGGACTCAGCCGATGCCAATTTGCTGCAGAGCTATCTTGAATGGGTGCTGGAGCTGCCATTTGGTACCTACACCAAAAAGAATCTCTCGGTAGATGAGGTTGCTCAGGAGCTCGACAAAGACCACTATTCGCTTGAAAAACCGAAAGAACGTATTGTAGAGTACTTCTCCGTGCGTGAGCTGGCACAGCTAAGGGGAATCAAGCAGCAGGAGACCGGTGGAGCCATTTTGTGCTTTGCTGGCCCTCCGGGTGTGGGAAAGACCTCTTTGGCAAACTCCATCTCCCATGCGCTTGGCCGTCCGTTGGTGCGTATTGCACTCGGAGGGCTTGAAGATGTCAATGAGCTGCGCGGACACAGACGTACCTATGTTGGGGCAATGCCCGGACGGCTGGTGCAGGGGTTGATAGAGGCCAAGAGTATGGATCCAGTCATAGTACTCGATGAAATAGACAAGGTGGGACGCAGTATGCGCGGTGATCCGACTGCGGCTCTGCTGGAGATTCTTGATCCTGAGCAAAACAGCAAGTACCGTGACTACTATTTGAACTTCAATATTGACCTGAGCAAAGCAATATTCATTGCCACAGCCAATGATGTAGGGCGTATTCCCGCACCGCTTAGAGATAGAATGGAATTTATAGGACTCAATTCCTATACACCAAAAGAGAAGTTTGAAATTGCGAGACGCTACCTGATTCCGCAGGAGCTGAAAAAGCATGCGCTTAAAACGAGAGAGTTTCACATTTCGGACAAAGCGCTGCGTATATTGATAGACGAGTATACCCGTGAAGCCGGTGTGCGTAACCTTAGACGCCGCATCGCGGGACTGATGCGCAAAGCGGCACGCATGCTGCTTGAAGACAGCAAGAGAGAGTTGGTGCAGATTACCCGAAAGAATCTTGAAAAGTTTGTTGACAAAAAGGTCTTTGAAATTTCGCTGGTAGATAAAAAACCGCAGGTTGGTGTGGTGTCCGGACTCGCCTGGACAGCGGTTGGCGGCGATGTTCTTACCATTGAAGCGATTAAAATCAAAGGAAAGGGCGGTCTGCAGCTGACCGGAAGTCTGGGTGATGTTATGAAAGAGTCAGTACGTATTGCCCATTCAGTAGTGAAGATACTTATTGATGAGAGAAAACTGCCTATACCCCCTTCGGCCATTCCCCATACACTTAAAGAGAGAGAAGAGCGTATAGCGGTTGACCCAAGTGAGGTCTACAAACGGTACGATCTTCATATTCATGTGCCAGAAGGTGCGACACCCAAAGATGGTCCGAGTGCAGGTATTACCATGGTCACAGCGATTGCATCGATCTTGAGCAATAAAAAAGTTGACAACCGTGTCGCCATGACCGGAGAAGTGACGCTGACCGGAAAGGTCTTGCCTATTGGAGGACTTAAAGAGAAGCTTATTGCCGCCTATAAGGCAGAGGTGAAAAAAGCACTTATTCCTGTCAAAAATTATGAAAGAGACCTCGATGACATTCCTGATGAAGTCAAAGAAAACATTAAGATAGTAGGAGTGTCAAATGTGGAGGAAGTGCTCAAAGAAGCACTGTTGAGATAGTTTTAAGGGGTGGCAGAACAAGTCGTTTGGCCACCCACCTGCTATATGCTACTATTCAGACCACTGGTCAATTTTGGCAAAGAGTGCCTCTTCCTTAACCGGTTTCCGAATGAAGTCATTCGCACCGTTGTCGAACACTTCTGTCTTTTTGGTGTCATCCGTAGAGAGTACAATGACCGGTATATGAGCGTTGTTCATGTCTGCTCTGAAAATTTTGAGAAACTCTATACCGTCAACAATAGGCATCATGATATCGAGAAGAATAAGGTTGATGCTTGGATCTTTTTTAATTTTATCCAGTGCATCCGAACCATTTTCTGCTTCAACAATGTCTGTTACTTTCGCATTTTTTTTAAGTAATGTTTTGAGTAACATTCTGTTGATCATGTCATCGTCAACTACAAGTACTTTTATTCCCATCTTTTCTATCCTCTGTGTGCTTTGATAATGCGTTCTATTTCATCTTTGTCGTTGCTGACTGTAATAATTTCAATATCTTTTGCTTTATCTTTCAGTGTATCTGTAACAAATTCCGGATCGGCGAAGAGAATGTCGTACTGGTCACTTGAGAGTTTGTCTGCTAGCGTATTCATCTCTTCAACAATGTCGTAATCATACCCTAAGTTTTCAATGACTTTGGTAAGTAGACGTCTTTCAAGAAGGAATTTTTTTGCAATTAATATTTTTTTGTTTGAAGAAACGGGTTCAATCATTTCTACTTTATCAGAGAGCTCATCCGCAAGAGAGATAACATCTTCATCATTGTTTTCCGGGGTGGCAGGAGTGTCATTAAAGAGTACTTCCGTTTCTTTTTCTGCAGCAACAGGCGTTTCTGCTGCACTGGTATTTGTGTTTTCTTCCGAAGCCGCCTCAGGTTGTTCAGATGTTTGCGCAGGTTTATTGTCGGTACTTTCCGTTACAGCTTTGTCGGCAAGGAATTTGTTGAGAATATAGAGAAGTTCCGTTGTTTCAATCGGTTTGGTGATATATTCATCCATACCTTCTGCAAGGAAACGCTCTCTGTCACCTTTCAGTGCATTGGCAGTCAGTGCGACAATAGGTATGTGCGGAACTTCTTCATCCTCTTCGTAGTCAAGTATTTCATGGGTTGCTTCAATACCATCCATGACCGGCATCTGAATATCCATAAAGAGGAGGTCATAATCGTTGTTACGTCGTTTTTCAAAGGCTTCAAGCCCGTTGTTGGCAAGGTCAACGGTAATGCCATGGTCTTCAAGTACACGTTTAATCAGTTTCTGGTTAATGATATTGTCTTCGGTAACGAGTACTTTTGCATCGAATTGGGTTGCCTGTGCCTGAACCGCTTTTTCTGCAAGTTCTGGTGATGTATTCGCCGTTTTGACGAGAATGTTTTTAAGTTTTGTCAACGTGACCGGCTTGAAGATAACATTGTCCTGATCAATACCAAGCTGGTCTATTTTGCTTCTGCTCGTTACATTGGCAATGACAATCAGTTTTGATTTGTCAACATTTGCGATTGCATCAATGATATTTTGTTTTGTTTTGTCGATGTCAAGCCAGAATGTTTTACAAATGCCAAGATCACTGAGTTCTTTCAAGTCACTGACAGACTCAAAGTGTCTTACTTCAGGACCGAAATAGTCGAAGTATGATGCCAGATAGTTGTCAAGAACAGTTGGGATCTCTTCCTGGTACTTACAGATGGTCATGTCTTCAAAGGCATGATTGTAGTTCGTGTCTGATGAACCGACCTCTTCAAGAGGAATAGAGAAGTAGAATGTCGTACCGTGATCTTTGGCACTCTCAAGCTCCAGTTTTCCACCCATCAGTTCAACGAACTGGCTTGAGATGGTCAGTCCCAGGCCTGTACCCCCGTATTTTCTGGTAACTGATACATCTGCCTGTGAGAAGGCATCGAAAATACGTTCCTGCTGGTCTTTGGTCATACCGATACCGTTGTCCTGAACGGAGAATTTGATACGCGGTGTACCGTTTTCTTCGGTTGACGGCTCTTTTTCGATTTTCAGGTTGATCACACCGCCATAACTGGTGAATTTGATGGCGTTACTAAGAAGGTTAATGATAATCTCTTTGATCTTTGTCGGATCCCCTTTGAGCTTTGGACTGATTGTCGGATCCATATAGAAGTTGAGATCGATGTTCTTCTCTGCAGCACCGACTGCATAGGTTTCAACGGCACTTTCAAACTCTTCTGCTGCATCAAAGACGATATTTTCAATCTCAATTTTGTTACTTTCGATCTTGGAGAGGTCGAGAATGTTGTTGATAATACTGAGCAGGTTCTCTGAACTCTTGTCAATAATATTAAGGAATTCTCTTTGCTCTGCATCGAGATCGGTGCTTCTGAGGATTTCGGTAAAGCCGACGATACCGTTGAGCGGTGTACGTATTTCATGTGACATATTGGCAAGGAAGAGTGATTTTGCTTCATTTGCCCGAAGCGCGATCTGCTTGTCTTCCTTGGCTGTTTCAACGAGCGTTTCAAGGAATTTATAAGCTTCTCTAGTACCTTCATGGGTATCAAGGTCGATATTCTCGATGTGTGCCGTATCTGCAGAGAGGTACTGGTCACTCTCTTTCATATCGGCAACTGCCTTGTTAAGTACGTCTTCAAGCTCTTTGATGTTTCTTGTAAGGTCTCTGGTTGTGGTGTATCCAAGATAGGCGAGGAGGATACTCAGCAGCAAAATTGCAGTGGCGATGGCCAGAAGGGAAAGCTGCTTTTGAAGGAAGGTATCCGCTTTTTGCCACAATGCATTGGAGACAACGAGTTCCGCTTTGTTGTAAAGCGAGATCTTTTGTGTTTGAAGCGTGAACCAGTCCATTACATCTTCGGCATAATCCCCGTTGTCGACATCGGTCTGAATGGCAGATGATGTTTCAGCCAATTCCTGGAGAACTTCTTTGGCTTTTGGATTTGCCAGAATATTACTCAGTTCTGCTCGGAGTTCCGGGTTGGTAACCTGTTTGATATCGAAGACATTTGCCTTGGTTTTAAACTGATCCCAAAGTGCAATTTCATCGAATGCCATTGAAGCTTTTTTTGTCATGTAGTAGGCGACAAACCCTCTTTCCAGACCAGCGTTTTCTTTGACGGTGTAGAGTTCGGAAAGTGTTGCAATGAGAGATGCAATTTCCGTATCGAGAGCAAAATTGTTGACTTGCAGCAGGTTTTGCATAATGGGCGTGGTAAATGTTTTTGTATAACCGTCAAAGAAAACCTTTTTAAAGTTACCTTTCGGTGAGTCGGCTTCTTTTCTGACTACAGGAAGTTTTCCAAAATTGCCAAGCATTGCATTGTAGGCATGCTTGTCCAGTTCTGTGGTCTCTCCGAGTATTTTAGGGATAAAAGGAAGAAGATTTCCGTTATCGGTAACCAGTTTGCTGCGCAGTTCCCCTACTGTCTTGTCTGTCAGTTTTCGCTGGTTTTGAAGGAGGTCTTTGTACGCTTTTCGGTCGCTGCCGATATAGAGTGCCGTTAAACCACGCTCTTTACCAAATTGTGCAAGTGTCTTACTCAGATAGGCATTGTTGGTCAGTGCTATCTTGAGTGCCTGTGCTTTTTCATAGTTGATGTAGGAAGTTACAAAGAAGTAACTTGAAAGCAGCAACAGCAACAGAATCGGAACGAGTGCGATCAGTTTCAGTCTATTACGTATGGTCATTGTCTATATCCTTTTTATTTGTTTGTGATGATTTTGAACTGGTTTTCCAGCGAAAGGAAATGTGCCCAATAGTTCTTGACAAGCTCTGGTACCCTTTCGATATCGTCGTTGAACTGAATTTCATACAGCGTATCGGAAAGCGGATTGATACGAAGGTTACTTGATGTTCCTTTGAGTAAATGTCCGATCTTCTGTACGGTTTCCAGGTCTCCGTTTTCATAGGCAGCAAGCATTTTCTTCGTCTCTTCGTGTGCCTGTTGTATAAAGTCGCTGACGAACTCTTCAATTAGTTCAACCGGTAGGCTGAGATCTTCGGCTGCAGCTTCGAGCTGAAAGTCAAAATGTATGGGTTTGACATTACTGAGATCGATCGGCTCCCTGCGCGATGATGAAGCTGTTTTGTCAGGGCTTTCCCTTGATTCAGCAGCGGTTACTTCTTCAGTTTCCGTTTCAGGCTGTTTATCGGAAATTCCCATCTCCTCTTCAAAATGTGCAGTGGAGAGTCGCCCGAGTGCAGAGAAGAAAGATTCAATGTGTTTGCTGCGTTCTTCAGCAGAGGATTTTTCTATTTGCTCAAGAATATCACTGACAAACGGAAGGTGTAATACATTTGAAAGGTGAGAAAGTTTGCTGAGTGCTTCTGTCTGTTCAGCTTCATTATTGCCTTCGAGGGCATCTTCGAGTGCCAATGCAGTATCGATATATTCATTGAGGAAAAGGTTGTAGTCTTCCGTTGAGATCCCGATTTTTTCACTGATACGTTCAACATCGATATAAATCGGAGCATTTTGTGATGCGGCAAGTGTGGAAGGTGCTTCTTCTTTTTTGTCAATTTGTTCGATGGCGCTTTCTGCTTCTTCAGGGAGGAGAAGCTCAAATAGTTCATCGTCTTTTTCAGCTTTCTCTTCTTCTCCTGCGGTTTTCTCTTCATGGGAAAGAGTATGATCCGCCTCCTCTTTGATCTCGAAAAGATCTATATCGTTCAACGTAAGGGGTTCATCCTCTTGGGGTTCTTCTTTTGGCGAAGGAGGGAGTGCTTCCTCCTCGGCATCTTTGATATCGACAAGCGTCAATTCTCCAAGAATACCGGAAAGAGAGCTTACCTTTACATCATAGGTGTGTATACGTCCTCCCTCGTTTACAGTGAGTCTGTCACCCTCGAGTTCTAACGATGTTTCGCCCAGGGCAAGTTGTCTGAAAAGGGCATCAACGTCTGAAGCTCCGACTTTCAGCAAAAGCTGGGGATCTATTGCAACGATTTGTTTGGATTGGTTCATAATGTAATACATGGAATTAAAAGCTCCTTCTTATTGATTCTCTTTTTCGACCAGTTCTTTGTAGAGTGGTATACATTCATTGATCTCATTCTCTGAAGCAGGCCTTCTTGCGGCGGTGTAGCCGATGATTTCGCCATTGTTGTCCATAACGGGAGCAATATGGGAGTAGACCCAGTAATATCTGCCGTCTTTTCTAAGGTTTTTGACAATACCTGTCCACTCTTTGCCTGACTGAATGGTATCCCATAACTCTTTGAAAGCAGCTTTAGGCATATCTGGATGTCTAACAATGTTATGGTTTTTTCCGGTTAATTCTTTTTTGTCATATCCGGCGATTTCACAGAATTTTCTGTTGGCATAGGTAATAATGCCTTTCAAATCGGTCGAACTGACGATGAGTCCGTCGGAGAAGGTATACTCCTCATCAATTGGGTCTGGCCTTTTCATTTTTTCTTCCTCTTTTCCTTCCCTGCAGATTGCTGGAGAATTAGCTTTATAAACTTTATAATAACTTAGCTAAAAATAGCATGAATTAAAGCTAAATATCATTGAAAAATTACATGTAAAAATCAATTTTCATTATCTTCTAGGATAATTTTTGAAATCTTCTTATTTGTAACGAATGCAATTTCTTCACCTGATGCAGCATATATCGCATCGAAAGTACCGAAGTAGTCAAGCAGTTTTTGCAAGGTCGCAGGGCCTATACCTTTTTTCTCAAGCAGTGATATTTGTGTATCTTCTTTTCGCTTGAGGTTGCGGTGGTAAGAGATGGCATAGCGGTGTGCTTCATCCCTTTGGCGCTGAATCCATTGAAGTCGGCTGTCGGAAGGTTTGAGCTCAACAATCCCGCCTGCTGTGTAGAGCAGGTCTTTTGCGGCGCCTTTGGCACGATGTGCCTTTGCATCGAGTTTTTCTTTGGCAATTGCGATGACATCGAGGTTGACCTGAGCCTTGTCGAGAAGTTTTCTCGCAAGATTGAGGTTTACCTGCCCGCCATCGAGTATCCACAAGTCCGGAGGTGGGGTCTGTGTGAAATCGGCAATGCGTCTGGAGAGCATCTCACGCATTTGTGCCACCTCGTCTTTGGCTTCGAGCTTGTAGCGGCGGTAGCTCTGTTTATCCCACTCTCCTTCATCCCAGACGACCATGCCTCCGACACTCGCCGATCCCATCATGTGTGAGTTGTCGAATGTTTCGACACGGTAGGGAATGCGTTCAAGGTCGAGCAGGTCGGCAACCTTCTGTTCTATCAGACTGGTGGTATTTGTTTTTTTGAGCAGTTCATCGCAATTGCGAAGTGCCAAAGCAGTCAGTTTTGCCTTGCTTCCTCTCTGAGGGTGGTGGATGGAGACTTTGGTACCGAACCGGCTGCTGAGGCTTTGGGCTACATCCTGGGCATCTTCAAAGTCATGGGCACAGAGGATCTCTTTGGCAATATGTGGCGTGTCTACGGTATAGAATGCCAGTATTGCCTGCTTGTAGGCCTCGTTGGGGTCGAAAATATGGGTATGTCTGAAGTATGTGTAACTTGAGGAAATGATCTTTCCCGAGCGCATGAATAGCTTGACGATCACGCCGCGTTCGTCACCGTTTTTGATGGCGAAAATATCTGCATCGAGTTCGTTGGCAAGGTCAATGGAAGAGGAGATGCTCAGTGATTCGATGGCATCGATCATATCACGCATCTTGGCAGCTTCTTCAAAACGCTCCTGCATGGCAAGCATTCCCATACGTTCACTCAGCTTCTCTGTCAGTGGTTTGCGTTTGGTCAGTGCTTCCTTTGCCTTTTCGATGAGCGCATCGTAAGTTTGGGCATCGACTTTGCCTTCACACGGGGCAAGGCATTTGTTTATTTGGTAAAAAAGACAGGCCTTGCCCTCTTTGAGGCAGTTCTTTTTCTGTACCAGCGGATAAATTTCATACAGTGCATCAAGCAACGCTCTCCCGCCCGAAGGGAATGGACCGTAATAGGTGATCTGTTTGCCTTTGACGACTTTGCGTGTAATCTCGAAGCGGGGGAAGGGAGTGGACTCATCAATATAGATATAGGGGTAGGTCTTGTCGTCACGCAGCAGAATGTTGTATTTTGGTCCCAACTGCTTGATGAGAGAGTTTTCCAGAATCAGTGCATCTTCCTCACTCTCGACGACAATGTAGTCAAGCGTAACCGCTTCGGAGAGCATTTTTAGAATGCGAGGGCTTTGCGCGGGGTTGGGGTGAAGCGTCGGAGTAAAACGCCAATAGCTCTTGACCCGTTTTGCAAGGCTTTTGGCTTTCCCTACGTAAAGGAGTTTGCCGTTGGCATCGAAATACTGGTAGACTCCGGGGGAGTCCGGCAGGGTACTTATGAGCGATTGCATCGTATGGTCTCTTTGGTCTGTTCAAATACGGCGCGAAGGTCCTCATCTTTCGAAACAATTTCAAAGTCGCTTTTTGCCATCTCGTGATAGTATGGCACAGTGTCCTCTTTGGGCGTCTCCTTGATAAGCGTACGGTATTTGCTGTGGAAGATAACCACTTTTTCGGCCTTGAGCATGCGGCACTCGCTTTCGTGGGCGGCAAGCTGTGTTAATACGCTTTTTAATAAATCTCTATTATAATTAAGTTCCATTTTAAACCCCGGGTGGGTCACGGCGACAAAGAGTGTGTCGTTTTTAATGTACACGAATGCGATCGCCCTTTGCCATTTCGCACCAAGCAGTGAAATGAATTTTCTGTAGCACACCTGCTGTTTTAAATACTTAAATTGAGGTTGGTTGACAAGATGAGACAAGATAACAGACGCATTTTTCATAAAGTGATTATAGCATCTCTTTGCTGTATCGCATTGGCAGGCTGTGGACACAAGACATCACCGGTCTATGTACCCGATACGCCCAAACAGCAGACGAAGTAAGATAGCGCTCTTTAGGCATTGAGCGGACGAACAAGGAGTTTGGTTGAACAAATATGATGTATTGATTATCGGTGCGGGGATCGCAGGGCTGTATGCTGCCATGCAGTTACCGGCTTCCAAAAAGGTATTGGTGGTCTGTAAAGATATTCCGTGGGAGTGTAATACCTTCTATGCGCAGGGTGGCATGGCAACGGCGCTCAATGAAGCGGATGTGCCGGTACACATTGAAGATACGATGGCTGCCGGTTCCTATCACAACGACAAAAAAGCGGTTGAGATACTCTCACGAACTTCTCTGGAGACTACTCCGGCACTCATCGAACGGGGAATGGCGTTTGACCGCAACGAGAAAGGGGAGATACTCTATACGAAAGAGGCGGCACACTCCGTACCACGTATTGTGCATGCCGGCGGCGATGCGACCGGTCGGTACATGCATTACTTCATGATGGTACAGAACAAACATCAGTTGCAGCGCAATACACTCGTTTACGATCTGCTCATTCAAAACGGCCGCTGCTACGGTGTCAAAGCGACAGTCAACTATGAACCGACCACCATCTACGCCGACGATGTCATTATCGCTTCGGGAGGAGTGGGATCACTGTATGCGTACAATACCAACTCAAGAACAGTTTCTGCCGATATTCACGGTATCTGTGTAGAGAAGGGTATAGAGCTTGCCGATATGGAGTTCATGCAATTTCACCCGACCGTCTTTGTCGATACGCCCTATGCCCGAAAGCTTCTCTTGACGGAGGCGCTTCGTGGAGAAGGCGCACATGTTGTCGGCGAGCGTGGCAACCGTTTTCTGTTCGAGTATGACGAACGCGGAGAGCTTGCCAGCCGGGACATTGTCGCACGGGGTATTTTTGACTACAAGCGTAAAACGGGTGAGAATGCCTACCTTGATTTCTCGATGTTCGAGGAGAAGTGGTTTCATGAGCGATTCCCGAATATTACCCATACGTTTGAAGCGATAGGCTACCGCTTCCCCAAAGACCGTATCTCCATTTCTCCCGCATTTCACTATGCCAACGGGGGAATAAAATGCGATACCAACGGATGCATCCCCGGTATGGAAGGGCTGTATGTCATCGGTGAAGCAGCGCGTACCGGTGTACACGGTGCCAACCGTCTGGCATCCAATTCGCTGCTTGAAGGCGTGGTCTTTGCACAGCGGGCAGTAGAGCATCTTCTTGGCAAAGAGGCGAATGCACCGCAGATACCTCTTTTTGAGAAGGATTATGGTAACATTCTGCACAAAGAGAACGACAAAGCCTATAAACAGAAACTGCGTCAGGTGATGTGGGAGGATATAGGGATCATCCGTACGACAAAAGGGTTGCATGAAGCGAAGAACCTGATTTACGATATGAAAAATCAGGAGATAGGCAGACTGCTTCAGCTGCGTCTCAATACCGCTTCGGCAATTGTAGAAGCGGCATTGGCACGGAAAGAGTCTTTGGGTTCTCACTATATTGAGTCGTAAGATTTGTATAGAATTTTTCAACATCCGGGAGATTACATGGAAACAGCTGCAGAGCACGTAGCACAACATTTGGATTTGACAACGACATGGGTGGGGATTGTTTCGCTCATTGTCTTTGTCGTAGGATATTATTTCATTGCGGCAGAAGACAAGTACCACATCAACAAAGCCAAACCGGCACTGTTGGCAGGTACGGGTATCTTCATGCTCATCGGTGTCTATTTCGCCATGAACGGGCTCGATGGCCACATGCTGGAGAAAGAGGTTCAGAATCTTATTTATGAGATCGCCGGCATCTTCTTCTTCCTTATGGTCGCAATGACCTACATTGAGGCGATGATCGACCGGGGGGTCTTTTCCGCACTGCGCTACCGTCTTGTTTCCCGAGGCTACACCTACAAAAAGCTCTTCTGGGTTACAGGTCTTCTGGCATTTTTTATCTCTCCGGTCGCTGATAACCTTACGACGGCGCTGATCCTCTCTACTGTACTTATCACGATTGACAGAGAAAACAGGAATTTTCTTGTTCCCGGTGCGATCAATATCGTTGTCGCTGCCAATGCCGGTGGTGCGTGGTCACCGTTTGGGGATATCACGACACTGATGGTATGGGTGGACGGAAAAGGGGCATTCGATGAGTTCCTTTTCCTTTTCCCTGCTTCCATTCTCGGGTGGTTTGTGACTGCTTTCCTGCTCAGTCGTTTCGTTCCTGACGGACAGCCGCCGTTCAATGCTACGGAGGAGAAAGCAACCATTCAGGAGGGTGGCAAGCAGATCATCGGACTTTTCGCTTTGACGATTGTCCTGGCAGTGCTCTCTCACCAGATACTGCACCTGCCTGCCATGTGGGGAATGATGTTCGGTCTGGCGCTTTTGAAGATCTATGTCTATTACATTAACCGAAATGCCGGTCCTACAAAGCTCAATGCTTTTTCCTGGATTGCTAAGATCGAGAACGATACGCTGCTCTTCTTTTTCGGGATTCTCGCGGCAGTCGGCGGACTTCACTTCCTCGGTTATCTGGAATACTTCACCAAACTCTACGACCAGTTCGGTCCGACGGCGGTGAATATTGGTGTCGGCTTCCTCTCCGCTGTGGTCGACAACGTACCGGTTATGTCGGCAGTACTTAAAGCCGATCCGAATATGGGTGAATTTGCCAAAGAGCAGTGGATGCTTGTTACGATGACGGCAGGGGTCGGCGGTAGCCTTATCTCGTTCGGTTCCGCAGCAGGTGTCGGTGTCATGGGAAAACTGCACGGCATCTATACGTTCGGTTCACACATGAAATATGCATGGACGGTACTGGTAGGATACATTGTCTCCATTACTGTCTGGTACTTCCAATTTATTGTGCTGCATATAGGCTAATATGGCAGGGAGGAAGTGTCGTTTTCCTCCTCCGCTTTAGATTTTATTTTTATGGTTAAATTTTTCACAGAAAGATTTAGGCATACAAATATAAGGACATATGGATGAAACAAGTACCTATTTTAGTATTGGACTTTGGGTCTCAGTATACACAACTGATCGCGAGAAAACTCAGAGAATCCGGAGTCTATACCGAAGTTGTGCCCTACCGTGAAAATATCGAAGATATCAAGGCACGAAAGCCACAGGGGATCATCCTCTCCGGAGGCCCGGCATCGGTGTATGCAGAAGATGCCTATAAGCCCGATGAAGGCATCTGGGATCTGGGACTGCCGATTCTGGGCATCTGCTATGGGATGCAGCTGATTACACAGCACTTTGGCGGCGAAGTGATCCCTGCAGATCATCATGAGTACGGTAAAGCAAAACTGCATATCGAAAAAGAGGATTCTCCAATCTTCCAGAATGTCAAACAGGATTCCATCGTATGGATGAGTCACGGCGACCGTGCCGAACGCATTCCGGAAGGGTTTGAGGTGATCGGCACGAGTGAGAACTCTCCCTATGCTGCGATCGCGGATGAGAGCCGAAATATCTATGCGTTCCAGTTTCACCCGGAGGTGCACCACTCCGTTGAAGGTGTGGTGATGCTTAAAAACTTTGCCAAACATATCTGTGGCTGTGAGAGTACCTGGAACATGGGCAGTTTCGCCAAGCAGAAGATAGAAGAGATCAGAAAACAGGTCGGTGACAAAAAGGTACTTTGCGGGGTCAGCGGCGGTGTGGACTCCTCTGTCGTTGCAGCAATGCTCAATGAAGCACTTCCCAAAGAGCAGCTTGTCTGTGTCTTTGTCGATCAGGGGCTCCTGCGTAAAGATGAAGCCGAGCAGGTACAGGATATGTTCAAACTGCTGGATATCCCGCTGATCACAATCGATGCGAAAGAAGAGTTTATGCAGGCACTCAAAGGGGTGACCGATCCGGAGAAAAAGCGTAAAATCATCGGTGAAAAATTTATCGAAGTCTTTGACAAAGAGGCGAGCAAACATACTGATGTCAGCTTTTTGGCACAGGGTACGCTCTACACCGATGTCATCGAGTCGGTCTCCGTCAAAGGGCCTTCCAAAACTATCAAGTCCCACCACAATGTTGGAGGATTGCCCGACTGGATGACGTTTGAACTGGTTGAGCCTTTGCGTGAGATATTCAAAGATGAGGTACGCAAACTCGGACTCGAACTGGGACTTCCCAAGCATATGATCGGACGCCATCCTTTCCCCGGACCTGGACTGGCGATCCGTGTTATGGGAGAGGTCAACGAAGAGGTACTCAGGCTGCTTCGCGAAAGTGATGCCATCATGCAGGAAGAGCTGCGTGCCACAGGCTATTATGATAAAGTCTGGCAGGCATTTACCGTTCTGCTCAATGTCCAGTCAGTCGGTGTGATGGGAGACAACCGCACCTATGACAATACCGTCTGTGTCCGTATGGTCGAATCTGTCGACGGGATGACAGCGACCTTCGCCCATGTGCCGCACGATGTGCTCGAAGGTATCAGCCGTAGAATTATCAATGAGATAGACGGGATTAACAGGGTGGTGTATGATATCAGTTCCAAGCCCCCAGCCACCATCGAATGGGAATAATGCACTTTATTTTACTGCATCTTTGACCCAACGGCTTCGTTCCGTTCGGTCACATACTTCTGTGTATGCTCCCTCTCTTCACTCACACCGTTGAGCCAAATCTACAGCAAACTAAAGACATTATCATTTCTCTTATTTCACTTCATCTATGAGGGAGTCGGCTCAGTTGCCTACTTAGTTCGTTTTACTTCCTCTTTACACTCACACGTCGGGCTAAAACTACAGTGAACTAAAGGCATACTGTTTTCCTGTTTGGTCTCATTTTTGGATCTGCCACCCAGATTTAGTGTAGAGACATCCACTTCATACTTAATAGTTTCTTTGTTATAATGGCTCAAAGCCAATAAAAAGGATGTAGTATGATGAAGAAAAGTGTTGTGTCAGTAAGTATGGTGGCAGCAGTTGGTATGCTGGTAATGCAGGGGTGTGCGCAGCCTGCACCCGTCAACTCGGTACTGAATGAAAAAGAGTGCAGTGCACTGAATAAAAAAATTGTTCAGACGGAGAATTTTATCAATGAAATTACATCGATGGATCAGTCCCACGTTGAGGAGTATGTTTCAGCTGTGCCTCGCACGGAGATTACAACCAGTACGAACAAGGTAAGAGTGCTCAAAGATGCCCGTATGCGCAAAGCGGCGTTAGAGGCAGAATTCAAAAACAGCGGCTGTAAAAAAGAAAAATAATATAGCTACATAAGGGAGCAGAAGGTCTCTGTTTCCGGAACATTTCTTTTAAGTTTAGTCATAGTGACTAAACAATCTTTCAAAAATACTTGAAATATTTCTCAAAATATACTATAATCCCACAAAAATATGACAATATAGGAGAAACGGTATGGCAAAACATCAGTTTCAAACGGAAATTGGACAGCTTCTCAAGCTGATGACACACTCATTGTATTCAAACAAGGAGATCTTTCTACGAGAGCTAATCTCCAATGCAAGTGATGCAATTGACAAGTTCAACTATCTGCATCTGACAGATGAGAAGTTCAAAGAAGAGAACTGGTCTGGCAAAATCACGGTCAAAATTGACAAAGAAGACGGATCACTGACGATTGGGGACAACGGTATTGGAATGAATGAAGAGGATTTGATGGAGAACCTCGGAACCATTGCCAAATCCGGAACAAAAGCCTTTATGGAACAGCTTACCGGTGATGCGAAAAAAGACTCCAATCTCATTGGACAGTTTGGGGTAGGTTTCTACTCGGTCTTCATGGTAGCGGATAATGTAGATGTCATTACCAAAAAGGCAGGAGAGGATCTGGCCTATAAATTCTCAACCGACGGTTTGGGTGAATATGAGATCAAGCCAGTTACTAAAGAGGCGCATGGAACGGTGATTTACATTAAACTCAAAGAGGAAGAAAAAGAGTTCCTCGACAAGTGGCGTGTAGAAGAGGTGATTAAAAAATACTCCGACCACATAGCCTATCCGATTATGCTCAACTATGAAGATGTCGAGTATGAGGGAGAAGTTGAAGAGAAGAAAGAGAAAAAAGTATGGAAAACCGAGCAGGTCAATGCGGCAACCGCACTCTGGACACTGCCCAAGAGTGAACTTACAAAAGAGGACTACATCGAGTTTTACAAGACTATTGCACATGACAGTGAAGAGCCTTTGACCTACATCCATAATAAAGTAGAGGGTGCAACGGAATTTACTACACTCTTCTATATTCCCAGAACGGCACCTATGGATCTTTATCGGGCGGATTACCAGCCTGGCGTTAAGCTTTATGTCAAACGTGTTTTCATTACCGATGATGACAAAGAACTGCTGCCGCCTTACCTGAGATTTGTGCGTGGTATTATTGACAGTGAGGATCTGCCGCTCAATGTCAGCCGTGAAATACTGCAGGAAAATCGTATTTTGGCGAACATCAAGCAGAATTCTGTTAAGAAGATACTGCAGGCGATCAAGAAACTTGAAGGAGAGGATTTCGACCGCTTTGTCTCTCAGTACAACCGTGTGATTAAAGAGGGAATCTACACGGACTTTACCAACAAAGAGACACTGCTTGAGATTGTACGTTACAAAAGCTCCAGTGAGGAGGGAATGGTTTCGTTTGATGACTATATCTCCAGAGCAGACAGTGAGAAAAAAGAGATTTACTATATCATCGGTGAAGATGAGAAGGTATTGAGACACTCACCGCTGCTTGAAGCGTACAAAAAAGCCAATATTGAAGTACTCATTATGGATGACTATGAGGTTGACAGCATTGTCACCCCGATGATTGGCACTTATAAAGAATGGACACTTAAAGACATTACAACCATCGAGGCTCCTGACTCCAAAACCGAAGAGGAGAAAAAAGAGATCGAAGAGTCGTTCAAACCGCTGGTTGAAAAACTCAAAGAGAAACTCGGTGACGAAGTGAAAGAGGTCAAGATCTCTACCCGTCTGACCGATTCGCCAAGCTGTGTGCTCAAAGACAGCTCCGACCCGATGGCGGGAATGGCGGCGATGTTCGCACAAATGGGGCAGGAGATGCCTGAAATCCCATTGATTCTTGAGATCAACCCTGACCATGAGATGGTCAAAAAACTTGAAAAAGTTGAAGATGACGCACTCTTTGACGATATGGCACATGTGCTGCTTGATACAGCAAAACTCTCCGAAGGTATCGAGCCCAAAGACAAAGCGGCATTTGCTCAGCGCATCGCGAAGCTGGCTGCCAAAGCGCTTTAAATGTTTACCTACCGCCTCTTTTTAAGGGGGTGGTGTTTCTCTTCTACATATTTATGCTAAAATCATCTCCACAGTTACATCCAAAGGATATTGTTTGAGCACTTCACTAATGTCTCCCCAGAAAAAAGCGACAGTTGTCTCCACCTCTGTTGCCACACTGCTGGTACTTGTCAAGCTGGTTATCGGGATTGCAAGCGGATCGGTTGCGGTACTCGCATCCGCGATTGATTCGTTACTTGATACTGCGGTTTCGGTTTTCAACTTTTTTGCCATTAAAAAAGCGGAAGAGGAGCCTGATGAGCATTACCATTACGGAAAAGGGAAAATACAGGCCATTGCAGCAGTCATTGAGGGAACGGTGATTACCACTTCGGGCCTGTTTATTATGTATGAAGGGTTGAAAAAACTTGTCAGCGGCAAAGAGACCACATTGCTGACTCCATCCATTTTTGCAATGCTTTTTTCCATTATCGCAACTTTCTTTCTGGTACGCTATCTGCTGCGTATTGCAAACGAGACGGGTAATGTGGTTATCAAAGCCGATGCCTTGCATTACCAGACAGATCTTTGGAGTAACGGTGCGGTACTGATTTCGCTGGTACTGGTTTCGCTCACCGGTATCGATGCGATCGATGCACTCTTTGGACTGGGAATTGGTGCCTATATTATCTATTCTGCCTATGAAATTATTGTTGAAGGCGTGGAAATACTGCTTGATCGGGCACTGGATGATGAGATTGTCAGAAAGATAGATGAGATCATCACCTCCCATCCCGAAGTGACCTCCTACCACTGGCTGAAAACAAGAACGGACGGAACGACCAACTTCGTGGAGTTTCATATGGTGCTAAGACCCAATATGCTGTTACTTGAAGCACACCGTATTGCAGATGAGATCGAAGAGAAGATCATGCAGCTCGATCCGCAGAAAAAATGGGTGATTACACCACACTTCGACCCGTATGATGACTCTGATGTCAATGAAGCAATGCTGCATGGCAAACCGCTTGTAGAGCTCCCTAAAAGAGCCGAGCCGTAATATGGCACCTATCTACCTGCTTTCGCCCGTGGCAAAAGAGGGGACACATGCTTTGCCGATGATCCGTTTTGAGACCGTGGCAAAGCAAATAGATTTTTCTGGCTGTGACACGTTGATGTTTACTTCCAAACAGGCAGTCAAAAGTGCCGAATCTATCGATAGAGCATGGAAAAACTACCCTTGTATCGCCATAGGCGCAGCTACCAAAAAACAGATAGAGTCTTTGGGAGGAGAGGTGATTTTTCATCCGGATTCTTTTTACGGAGAGACGCTTGCCAAAGAGATCGTACGTTTTTTTTCGGAGCGAAAGATTCTCTATTTGCGGCCAAGAGAGGTCTCCTTTGATTCCAAAGCCTTTTTGGCCAAAGAGGGGGTCGTGCTGCAGGAGCAGGTCATTTATGAAACTTTGTGTATG
The DNA here is from genome assembly GCA_030826885.1 of Sulfurovum sp. Classification (GTDB taxonomy): domain Bacteria; phylum Campylobacterota; class Campylobacteria; order Campylobacterales; family Sulfurovaceae; genus Sulfurovum. Next base: position 19,148 of record JAUUDF010000020.1, read on the forward strand.
GAATATACGCAAGAGAGCAAGCCGCCAAAGGATGCAATCATTATTTTTACCTCTCCCTCTACTATTCACTGTTTCTTGAAGAATTTTGGTTGGGAGGAGAGCTATCGTTCGGTAGTCATCGGTCATGCGACCAAAGCGCATTTGCCTCCAAATGCCCGTGTATTTGTTGCCGATGAGCCGTTAATTGATGCATGCATAGAAAAAGCAAGAGAGATTTTACTCTCTTCTAACAGCAAATAGGTTATAATCATTTTAACCTGGATGGTTCGACCACTGTAACATGGGGTCCAACATTTAGTATTTGCGGGACGCGTAGAGAGCACGGTGTGCGGGCACTTCCGTTTGAGCCTGAAAACAGGTGAGGATCTGCCCCCTAAAGTGCTCCTCAATCCTGCCTTGTTGGCTTATTAGGGCCGACTTTAATACAGAACGGCCATCCGGGCTATTTTGTTGGCCATTGTCATTGCGCACAAGAGCTGCCGAAAAAACTAGAGTGTATCTGATAGTTTTTTCGGAACCTCTTACACACAGGTATAGCGGTTACCAACGCATACATAAATTTATTTGTGACAGAGATTTTTTGAGAGGGAGATGAGAGTATGGACATACTGATTATAGGCAGCGGCGGACGCGAGTACTCCATTGGACGTGCATTGACATTCGATGAGAATGTGGGGAAGATCTATTTCGCACCGGGTAACGGAGCAACAGATGAACTGGGTGAAAATCTTGCCATTACCGATTTCAATGCACTGGCGGATTTTGTGGAAGAGAACGGGATAGATTTGACGATTGTCGGACCGGAAGCACCGCTGGTTGAAGGGATTGTCGATGTATTTAAAGCAAGAGGCCTGACCATTTTCGGGCCGACAGCCAAAGCGGCACAGTTGGAAGGTTCAAAAATTTTTATGAAAAATTTTCTTGCCAGACACAACGTTCCGACCGCACGCTACATTGAAACCACTTCCATTGAGGAGGCATACTGGTTCATTGAAACGCTTGAAGCTCCTATTGTCGTCAAAGCAGACGGCTTGTGTGGAGGAAAAGGGGTGATCATTGCCCAAAGCCATGAAGAGGCGAAGAAGACAGCTGGTGAGATGCTAAGCGGTAATGCCTTTGGAGAAGCGGGTACGGCAATTGTCATAGAAGAGTTCCTTGACGGCTATGAACTCTCCGTCTTTGCCGTATGTGACGGGAAGGATTATGTGGTGCTGCCTGCAGCACAGGATCACAAGCGTCTGCTGGACAATGATGAAGGGCCCAATACTGGCGGGATGGGTGCGTATGCACCGACACCGCTGGTGAATGATGAGATTTACCGTAAACTTGATGAACGTGTCATCAAACCGACACTCAAAGGTATGGAAGAGGAGGGAATGCCATTTACCGGTGTACTTTTCATCGGTGTGATGGTCGTCAACGGTGATCCGATTATTCTTGAGTACAATGTACGTTTCGGAGACCCTGAGTGCGAAGAGCTCATGCCATTACTGAAATCTCCGGCAAGTGAACTTTTTTACAAAGCGGCTATCGGCGATTTGAAAAGTGCCAATATCGAATTTCATGACAAGTATGCCGTTGGTGTGGTGATGGCAAGCAAAGATTATCCGTATAAAAGCTCACCGCCCGCCGAGATCATTATTGATGAAGTGCATCACGAAGAGCTTGAAGAGAATACCCATATCTCTTTTGCCGGGGTCAGTCGCGGTGAAGACGGTAAGCTTTACGCTACTGGTGGCAGGGTGCTGGTATGTGTCGGTCTGGGAGACAGCATCAAAGAGGCACGTGACCGTGCCTATATGTTGGTCGGTCAGGTTCATTTTGCCGGAAAGCAGTGTCGAACCGATATCGCCTATCAGGCACTATAGGAGCGAAAGATGGAAGAGACCACACTGCCAATAGCCAGCAATGCAAAAAGGGTTGCCTCTTTTGTGATTGACGATGTGGTTGTAAATCTCTTTTTAATGATTATTTTTTCCTCCCAGATAGCGGACTTGATGTCCAAGGTAAAGGTGGTGGATGAGACGGCAATATTGATGATCAATCAGTTTATTGTCGACAACATCCTGATTATTTTTGCGATCAAAGTACTCTATCACGGTATATTGATATGGCAGACAGGAATGACGGTTGGCAAATACCTGCTTAAAATCAAAACAGTTGATCTTGGTAGCGGCAGACTGCCGTCATTGACTCAGGCCTTCTGGCGTGCATCGGTGAGACTTGTAAGCGAAATGTTTTTTTATCTCGGATTCGTTTTCGCCTTTTTCTCCCCGCTGCACCAAACCCTTCATGACAAACTCTCAAATTGTGTGGTAATCGATGTATAAATTCACTTCTTCTCTAACGACACTTGCGCTCTCCTCAACACTGCTTTTTGCCGCAAACATGGAAAAAGCCAATATTGAAGTCACAGCCAAACATGTTGAAGGCAGTGGTTCTACGCTCTATGCCAAAGACGGTGTGGTTGTCTATTACTGGGACTCCATCATTCATGCAGACAGTGCGGCATACAACAAAACCGAACATACACTGGTACTCGACGGACATGTGGAGATGATCGGTTATCAGGGGACAAAAGAACAGACCTCCCATATGGAGATAAATACCCAGACAGATACGATCGCCTTTAAAGAACTTTTCTTTACAAACGAGAATGATATCTGGCTTATGGCGAATGATGCCAAGAGAGTCAAGTCTGTTTATACCTTTGGTGAGAGTATGCTCTCAAGTTGTGATATCAATGATCCGTTGTGGAAAATGCACTTTAGCAGTTCAAAGTACAACAGTGATGATAAGTATATGCAACTGTACAATGCGAGTGTCTACTTCAATGATATACCGGTATTTTATACACCCTATATTGCGTTTTCTACAGACAATAAACGCTCTTCAGGACTACTCTTTCCTCGTTTGGGTTATACGGAGGATGAAGGGTTTGTCTATGAACAGCCTATCTTCTGGGCGATCAGTGACAACATGGATATGGAGTTCGATCCTCAGATTCGAACGGACCGAAGTATCGGTATGTATGCAACATACCGTTTTGTCGATAGCGACCACTCCCAGGGAACGCTAAGAGCGGGCTATTTCAAAGATAAAGACAGTTATTTGGAAAAACATAATTTAACCGAGAATGAACACTACGGTCTTGAATTTCTCTATGACTCTTCGAGAGTCCTCAGTGATTCCCTTCCCGAAGGCTACAGTGACGGACTCTATGCAAACATTACACTGTTGAATGACATTGAGTACCTTAACCTTCAAAAAACACATTTGACACACTTCGGACAGATTCCGCTGCAGGAGTCGCGGGTTAACTACTTCATCCAGAATGATGATTGGTATGGAGGGTTCAACGCCAAATATTTCATCGATACAAGATTGCCGGACAATGACAGTACGCTGCAGGTATTACCGGCTTTGCAGGCACACAAGTTTTTGAAATCTCTTTTTGTGGACAACCTGACCTATTCGATTGATGTACAGACAAAAAATCTTGAACGCAAGACGGGTTCGACACTCAGCCAGATTGAGTTTCGTGTTCCCATTGAGTTTACAGCTTCTTTTCTCGATGACTACCTGAATGTCTCCCTGGGGGAATACCTTTACTTCGGACGATTCAATTTTAGTGGTGATCAGCCGCTATGGCATGACTATTTTCAGTATTACAGCAATGTACACAATGCCAAAATATTTAGTGATTTGACAGGAAACTTCGGTAGTTTTACCCATGTACTTCAGCCTTCAATCAGCTATGTTATTCCGGGAAATGAAAGTCAGGATCCGCTTAATTTTGATGAGCTTCTGACAGACCAGCCACAGGTGAAAGATCTCTTTTCAGTTGGTCTTCCGGAAGAGCAGGTACGCTTTTCACTCAATCA
>JAUUDF010000041.1 GCA_030826885.1 Sulfurovum sp.
AAGGGATCATTAGCGGGAAAGTCAAAGCGGGCAATGTCGTCGTTATTCGCTACGAAGGTCCAAAAGGCGGACCCGGGATGCAAGAGATGCTCTCACCAACTTCGTTAATCATGGGTATGGGCCTTGGAGACAAAGTAGCACTCATTACCGATGGACGCTTCTCCGGTGCTACACGAGGTGCAAGTATCGGGCACGTCAGCCCAGAAGCTGCAGAAGGTGGGTTAATAGGTCTGCTTGAAGACGGTGACGAAATACATATTGACGTAGATAAATATATTCTTGAAGCAAAGCTCTCTGATGAAGAGATAGCCAAAAGAAGAGCGAACTTCACACCACTTGTCAAGCCACTCAAAAGCAGATGGCTCAGACAGTACCGGGCATTGGTGACAAATGCAAGTAATGGTGCGGTACTTGAAGCAGAGTAGAAACATACTGTTTCTACCTCTTTATCCAAATATGCATTTCTGCTTTCATTGCCTCTTTCACATGCATAGTGCTCCGCAATGACAAAGGCGCCTACATGTCACGCCTTTATAAACACTTTAGGTAATACAATAATAGGAAAGATTAAAGAGAAGCAACGCGTCTCGCGCCTTTGAACCTTTGAGAATAAAAAGGTTTGCTGAGATTGGTGATAATTACTTTTTTCTTGGCTGAACTGGCATGAATAAACTTGCCGTTCCCTATGTAGATACCGACATGGTTGACATAACCTTTGCGATGCTTGGAAGTATCGAAAAAGATAAGGTCACCGGGTTGAAGCTCACTGCGTTTAACCGGTTTACCATATTTTGACTGCTGAATGGCACGACGGGGAATCTTGATACCGTTAAGTTTACAGACATAGCTTGTAAGTCCAGAACAATCAAATGTATTATGTTGACCTGTTGCACCCCATACATAGCGTTTTCCAAGCTTTTGCTTGGCAATCTCAATAATTCTCTTGGCAGTAGGTGAAATTTTACCATTATAGGTTCTGTTATTGTTAAATACAATATCGTTCAGTGTAAAGTGATGAGCCTTTTTTGCATTGACTTTGACAACTTTGTGCGAGTTGAAACGTACCAACGCCTTTGCCAAACGCTTTTCCGCCTTTTTCGAATGGTGTTTAGGGAAATGGGTGGTTTTCTTTTGTACCACATGCTTGTGTAGCGTTTTTACGGGAATTTTGATATTCTGTCCTGCTTTGAGTACTGTCTTGCTTGAAAAATGGTTTAGTTTATACAACGTAGTAATCTTTGTATGGTATTTTTTTGCGAGTGCGGAAAGTGTCTCACCTTTTTTTACTTTGTGTGTAACTGTTTTCGTTACTGCGTAAGATACCATGCTCATCAGTGAAAACAGAATCAGTATTCGATACAGTCCTTTCAATCAAGCCTCCTTTATATGCCATACTAAAAAATATTGTTGTATTTTATCTATATTCGATTAATAAACTATAAACGGAGTGTTAAATGTGCCTTAACTGTTCAGGTGTATGTCCCGTCAAGGGACACAGAAGAAGTAGGGTTTATTTTTTAAGCGGGGTTACATACATATTAATGTAACGTCCCTCCTGCTTTGGAGGAGACTCAAGCTGTGCAATATCTTCAAGCATCGGCCATACACGGTTAAGCACCTCAACACCCCACTCAGGGTTTGCCATTTCGCGACCTCTGAGGAAGACACGCAGTTTGACATGCTTTCCTTTTTCAAGAAACTCGCGCGCATGCTTGACTTTGTATGCAATATCATTGTCAGCAATCTTACAGGAGAATTTGACCTCTTTGACTTCGATCTTCTTCTGGTTTTTTCTTGCTTCTTTTTTCTTCTTTTCGAGCTGGTATTTATGTTTACCGTAGTCCATGATCTTGGCAACAGGGGGCTTTGCATCCGGTGAAACAAGTACCAGATCCAACCCTTTCTCTTCTGCGATCTTCAGTGCTTCTTCTCTGGAAATGATGCCAAACTGCTCGCCGTCATCTCCCAACACTCTCAGTTCACTTGCCCTAATCGCATCATTCATGACGGTGCTGTCAGGCTTCTTTCTACCCCTGTTGTTTCTATCGTTCTGTCTACTCAAATTGTTCCTTCTGTAAGTTGTTTGGTTAATTCTACCATAAATTCGTCTTGTGTAAGATTATACTGTTCTCTGGTTCTTCGGTTACGAATGGCGACACTGTTATTCACCACCTCTTCATCTCCAACGATCACTACATACGGTACACGCTTCTTCTCTGCCGTTCTGATACGCTTGTTGAGCGATTCATTTCGGTCATATACCTCTGCATCTATCCCTGCCATGCGGAGTTTTTTCTTCAACGCAAAGGCATAATCTGCATGTGTTTCGGAGATAGGCACAAAGATCACCTGTGTCGGTGCGAGGAAGAACGGGAACTCTCCGGCATAATGCTCGGTGAGGATCCCGATAAACCGTTCAAACGAACCGAGGATAGCACGGTGAAGCATAACCGGACGTTTACGGGTATTGTCCTCTGCCACATACTCTACGTCAAATCGCTCAGGGAGGTTAAAGTCTACCTGTATGGTACCGCACTGCCATTTTCTTCCAATAGCATCGGTGATTTTGATATCGATCTTCGGTCCGTAGAAGGCACCGCCACCCTCATCGATGGTATATGGCAGATTGTTGCCTTCAAGTGCATCTTTGAGTCCCTGTGTCGCCATCTCCCAGACTGCATCTTCACCGATGGCCTTTTCAGGCTTGGTCGCAATCTCCATCCTATACTCAAACCCAAACAGCTTCATGACCGAATCGACAAATTCGACTACGTCAAGCACTTCCGGAGCAATCTGCTCCGGGGTACAGAAAATATGTGCATCATCCTGTGTAAACTCACGTACGCGCAGAAGCCCATGCAAAACACCTGATTTTTCATGTCTGTGTACCACACCGTACTCATAATAACGCAACGGCAGGTCACGGTAGCTTTTTTGTGTCTGCTTGAATATCTGAATATGCCCGATACAGTTCATCGGCTTTATCCCATACTCCTGCCCGTCAATCTCTGTGAGATACATATTTTCCCCGTAGCAGGCATAGTGGCCGGAAGTACGCCACATATCTGCCTTGAGAATCTCCGGACCGCGTACCGGTTCGTAGCCGCGTATCAGATGGGCTTTATGCAAAATTTGCTCCAGCTTGTAGCGCAGTTTTGCTCCCTGCGGCATCCAGAACGGCAGGCCTGCACCGGACTCTTCGTTGAACATGAAAAGTTCCATCTCCGTACCGATCTTTCTGTGATCACGCTTCTTTGCCTCTTCGAGCATAGTCATGTACTCTTTAAGCGCTTCCTTGGTCGCAAACGCCACACCGTAGATACGGGTCAGCATTTCCGCATTTTCATCACCACCAAGGTAAGCACCCGCTACACGAGTCAGCTTGAAATTGTTCAAAAAGCGTAGTGCCGGCACATGAGGTCCTCTACAAAGATCCTCAAACTCCCCCTGCTTGTAAATAGATACTCTCTCATCCGGAATCCTCGAGAGTACCGCCTGCTTCAGATCATCATCGGCAAATTTTTCAAGCGCTTCCTCTTTGGAGATTTCATACTTTTCGATCTTATACTTCTTCTTGATGAGCTCTTTCATCTTCTTTTCGATCTTTTTAAGATCTTCTTCACCGATCTTTTCGCTGACACGGAAGTCATAATAGAAGCCCTCGTCCACAACCGGACCGACAAAAAACTGCGCATCAGGATAAAGCTCTTTGATCGCCTGTGCCATCAGGTGTGCCGTTGAGTGTCTAATGATCTCCAGCGCTTTTTCACTGTTGTCATACTCGATCGGGGTTGCGCTACACGATTCCCCCGCACTCTGTGTATCGATAATATTGCCCTGGTCATCCAGATAGCCGATAAGATTTTCGCTCAAAATAACCCTTTTGTATATGATATCGCACCTTGGTGTGCCTTCAAAATGGGGCTATTATAGCCAAAATCAACTTTTATCTCCTCAAAATACTTACCGGGCGAACAATCGTACTCTCGCGCATTTCTTCTAAGAGGATAGTTTCCCTTGATGTAACTCATGATAAAAGTAGTGGTATCTGTTCTCGTCTGTTTTGGCTTGTTGCATGGCCTCATCCGCATATTTCGCCAGCATCATTGCATTGTGATTGTCTTCAGGATAATAACTGATACCCATACTCAACTCAATAGGTACAAAGAGGTTTCCAACCTTGTGCCGGCCAATCACATTACGTTCAATTTTGGCAATAAGTTTGTCCATATATACCTTTTTACGCTGTGTTATGACGACAAACTCATCTTCTCCAAGTCTCGCGATGAAATCATCCTTGTCAATATTGTCAATAATCCTTCGTGACACTTCCTTTAGTACCTCATCTCCAACATGATGACCATACATATCATTAATCGCTTTGAGCTTGTTCAAATCGATGAAAATCATGGAAAACGGTACTTTGTCATGCAGCAATTCTTCCACCTTCTCTTTATATGCCTGCCTGTTCGCAAGCCCTGTCAGCTCATCATATTCATTCTCCTGAGGAGCATCCTCAAGTACCTGCGTCAATTCTGTGTTCTCTTCATGAATCTGAACAATAAACTTCAAATAAAAAAGCGGAATCAAAAAGGTTGTCATCGCAAAGACGGCAAGCACGTCACTGTGTTGTTTCCAATAGGGTGAGGAAAAAAAGAGTACAACCCATGAAGCTGCGACAAACAGCAAACTCGAATAAAAAAACTGCACACCAAAACTCAAACCGCTTCTCATCACAATCAAAATATAAAATGGAAGAAGATACAAACCGAACTTTCCATAAACGAGTATTAGATAGGTCAAGACAGCTATATCTATAAAGATAAGAAGGTTTTTTCGAATTCCCACAAGTGCAGAGGGGTAAATGGAAAGAAAATAAAAGTGTGCCATTGAAAACAGACTTAACGTAAGCAAAATGAACCCTGTCAACACAAACTTTTCGGCCATATCTCCACTTGTCTGTCCCGAAAGGACAAAAGAGAGCAGCGTCAACACAACAAGCATTAAAAAGCGGTCGGTTGCATACTTTCGCTCTTCCTGATAATAGATATTCTGAATCAACATGGCATCTCCATCTCTGTGTTTACTTTAATGCATCATACATACAATATACTTAAATCTATACCGAAAATCGATTACCTGGAATGATATAATACAGAGAGTATAATGAAGGAAGAGTGATATCATAAGTGGGAGGAGGAAAAAGAGACCACCCGTTCCTTCATCCGTTATTTTACTCGTATTGCGTGTAGTTTTTGTGTACTATTTTCTTCCTCCTGCCATGCTACACATTTACTCTACACACATACGATAGTATAAAGAAATGTATTTTCAAAAGGATGTCGCATGAGACAAGACAATACTTTTACCCTTACAGACAACCGCACCGGCAAAAAGTATGAATATGCCATTAAAGAGGGATCACGCGGTCCGGCCGCTGTCGATATGCGTACCTTCTTCAAAGATACCGGTATGTTCAGTTACGATCCGGGCTACACATCAACCGCAAGCTGCAGTTCCAGCATTACATTCATTGACGGTGAAAAAGGAGAGTTGCGTTACAGAGGCATCCCCATTGAGACGCTTGCAACCGAACACAATTACCTTGACACATGCTATCTGCTATTGAACGAAACATTACCGACAGATAACGAGCGTCTCCAATTTGATCTCGAACTGCGTCACCGTGCTTTTCTACACGAAGGACTTCGTAATCTCTTTAACGCATTTCCGGACAATGCCCACCCCATGGCGACACTTTCCGCTGCGGTCACTGCCCTGGCGTCCTTCTACGATGAGCATCTTGACATCTGCGATGAAGCGGAATATACCGAAATGGCTTCACGTATTATTGCCAAAATTCCTACCATTGCGGCATTCGCCTATAGGCATTCACTCGGTATTCCCTTCATTCAGCCAGACATAGATCTGAGCTTTACCAAAAACTTTTTGACCATGATGCGCGCCTACCCCGGCGGAAAAATGCACCTTGGTCCACTCGGACATGAAGATATCAAAGAGGTTGAAGTGCGTGCTCTCGATACCATCTTTACCCTGCATGCGGATCATGAGCAAAACGCTTCCACTACCGTAGTAAGGGGTGTCGCCTCCACCGGTGCACACCCTTATGTTGCTATTGCATCCGGCATATCCGCATTGTGGGGTCGTGCACACGGCGGTGCGAACGAATCGGTCATTGCCCAGCTTGAATCTATCGGCTCGGTTGAAAATGTAGAAAAGTTCATCGCCCGTGCCAAAGACCCCAATGATGATTTCCGTCTCATGGGATTCGGGCACCGGGTTTACAAGAACTTCGACCCGCGTGCCAAAATTCTTAAAAAGCTGCAGGATGAGCTTAAGGTGACCCTCGGGCTCAATTCCGAACTCATGGAAATCGCTGCCAAAATAGAGGAGACTGCCCTGAATGACGACTATTTCATTTCAAGGAAACTCTACCCCAATGTCGATTTCTATACCGGCATCATCCTGACCGCACTGAAAATACCCAAAAACATGTTCACTCCTATTTTTGTCATCGGAAGAACAGTAGGATGGATTACGCAATGGATTGAATTTAAAAAAGACCCCGAATCGAAAATAGCAAGGCCGAGACAACTTTACACCGGAAAATAAATACAGGATGCTGTATACTCTAACGAAGTACAGCTCATACAAAAAAACGCTGTATATTATCTACAACTAATGCAGAAAATAAGCCTTTTTATTTTATTTTTCATACCTAACCATAGAAAAACAGCAAAAATGGCTTATTTTTGGTGCTGGGTGGCTTATTTTGGATTTTAGGGATTTTTGCATATTTTTCTTTCAAAAAATATACAAATGAGACAATCAGATTTTAACAAACGGCACAAAGCCGTTTAACAAATATTTCAATTTTACAAAAATCTACTGACACCCTACACATTCTTGAGAACGATCTTCAACATCATTTGTTGATTCCGGCGACTGGCTTCTTAGATAGTACGTACTTTTCAAACCAAACTTCCATGCATTCATGTAAATTTCGTTGAGGTATCTGCCCGATGCTTTATCGAGTGTGATGAATATGTTCAGTGACTGCCCCTGGTCAAGCCACTTCTGTCTGATGGCACCGGCTTTGATGAGCAGGTTCTGGTCAAGGTCGTAGGCTGGGGTATAGTACTGCCAGGTATCGGGTGAGAGGTTTGGTACAACAACCGGAATGAGCCCGGAGAGGTTCTCTTCAAACCACTTGCGTTTATATACCGGCTCAATCGCCTGCGTGGTACCTGTCAAAATAGAGATGGAACTCGTAGGCGCAATCGCCATCAGGTACCCGTTTCGCATCCCGTCAGTTTTGACTTTTTCACGAAGCTTCTGCCAGTCGTGGCTGTAGCCAAAGAGTCCGCCTCTGTCAACCAGTTTACAGGCATTCTCATTCGCCTTGTCAATAGGCAGAATACCTTTTGACCAGTCTGAGCCTTCAAAGTTGGGGTAGCATCCCTTTTCGAGGGCAAGGTTGCTTGACGCTTCGATCGTATAGTAAGAGAAAGACTCCATCACTTCATCTATTTTCTCCAGATGTTCAGGACTGCCCCACTCTATCTGTTTCTCCGCAAGCATCTGCGCTTCACCCATGACTCCCAGTCCAATGGAGCGCGAACGCTCGTTGGTACGCTTGACTTTCGCCAGCGGATAGAAGTTAAGGTCAATCACATTGTCAAGCATACGTACCGCAACGGGTACAACACGTTCAAAATCCTCTTTTGTGTTGATCTTCGAGAGGTTGACGGAAGCCAGGTTACACACTGCAGTTTGCCCGTCAATCTTCTCTTTGTCGACAATCCAGATTTGTTTGCCGCCAAGGCTGTCAAGGGCGGTGATTTTTTTTGCGGGCTTTGTCATGCCGCTGTCAACCGTCACCATTTCATCTTCTTCAAAAGAGACCCTGCTGCCGTCCTCAAAATGAATCTGTATTTTGTAGTGGTTTGGAGCCGTGTTCTGGAAAATCTCGGTACAGAGGTTGGTACTGCGGATAATACCGGCATGCTTGTTCGGGTTGGCACGGTTGGCAGTATCTTTAAATGTCAAAAACGGGTTACCTGTCTCAAAGTAGGAGCGCAGGATCTCTTTCCAGAGCCCCTTGGCTGAGATGCGTTCCTTTGTAATTGGCTCATCACTGTTCTCTAGTTCAATATAGCACTTCTCAAACGCTTCTCCGTAAAGGTTTGTCAACTCCTTGACTTCGAACGGATCAAATAGTGTCCACATCTCATCGTTGGCGACACGCTCCATGAAAAGGTCATTGAGCCAGAGCGCAGGGAAAAGATCGTGTGCACGGCGGCGCTCTTCACCGGAGTTCTTCTTCAGATCTAGGAAGTCTTTGACATCGACATGCCAAGGCTCAATGTAGACTGCAATCGCCCCTTTACGTGTACCAAGCTGATCAACTGCAATAGCAACATCGTTGGCGATCTTCAAAAACGGTACGATGCCTCCTGCGGCATGCTTGTGTCCGTCAATGAAAGAGCCCATGCCTCTTACCTGTGTCCAGTCCCAACCGATTCCGCCACCGAATTTGCTCAGCAGAGCCATCTCTTTGTAGCCGTCGAAAATACCCTCGATATTGTCCGGAGTGGAACCGATGTAGCAGGAGCTTAGCTGGTGTCTTGGCGTACGTGCATTTGAAAGCGTCGGCGTTGCTGCCATCACCTCAAACTTGCTTAAAATATCATAGAATTTTTTCGCCCATGTCTGACAGTCAAATTCGTTCTGTGCAAGGAACATAGCGACCCCCATGAACAGCTGCTGAGGCAGCTCAATAGGCACCCCCTGTCTGTCTTTGATGAGATAGCGGTCATAAAGTGTTCGGATACCTAGATAGGTAAACTGAAGATCACGCTCGGGCTTGATGTAGTCATTCAGGTCATCCAGGTCATACTTCTCTTTGAGTCCAAGTACAATACGCCCCTCTTTCTCCCCTCTTTCAAAATAGTCACGCAGATGGTTGTAGCCGGTAAATCCCGTTACCTTGTGGTAAAGGTCATACAGGAACAGACGCGCAGCGACAAATGTCCAGTTGGGACGGTCAATATCGATCTTGTCAACAGCCGTTTTGATCAGTGTTGTCTGGATCTCTTCGGAAGTGATCATGTCACGAAACTGCAGTTTGGCATCGACCTCCAGTTCACTCTGACTGACCCCTGCAAGCCCCTCTACTGCCGCTGACGTATATTTTTGTATTTTCGAGACATCCAGTGTCTCTACCCTACCGTTTCGCTTTACCACACGTATCATACACCCTCCTGAATTATCGGCAAAAAACAACCTGCCGAAACGATTAAAATACCTCATACAAGAGGTAAAAGATTACCCGATTTTACTCAAATTATTGTTAAACGCATTTGAAATTCCGTATCATTTTTAGGCAATATTTGCATAAGAAAAGGTGATAACCCCAGCAGGTTGCAGATGCAGACGTTTTGAAAATATAAACAGATTTTTTTCAAGAAAAATTACGTTATGTACCATATATTTTCCACATAGATACAGTATAAATAGGAGGCAAGCCCCTAGTAGTATGTTGTAGATATGGAGGTTTCTACAAAGGATTTTGCTGCAAGCAAATGACTGAGTCAACCCCCGCACAGATGCCGAGAAAACAAAAAAATGCCAAATAGGCGTAGTGTACTGTAGCTGTGTGGGCTGTTACGAGGGAGCATACGACCAGTATGTGACCGAATAACTCCCGTACAAATGCAGTGCAATACGTCTATTTAAAGACGCGATCGAAGATTTTATCTACGTTTTTGGTATAGTAATCGTAGTTAAAACACTCTCTGATCTGCTCTTCGCTGAGCTTTTCGCGAAGTTCTTTGTCTTCAAGCAGATACTGCAAATAGAGCGACTCACCTTTGTCGTTGACGGTAGGTTTTCCCTGCTGTATCTCTTCCCATACCTTCATGGCATTTCTCTGAACGATTTTGTATGCATCTTCACGGCTGACCCCCGCTTTTGGCAACTCAAGCAGTACACGCTGTGAGAAAACGAGTCCGCCGGTAAGATTGAGGTTTTTCATCATATTTTCAGGCATCACGGTCATGTTGGCAATGACCCCATTCATACGGTGCAGCATGAAGTCTGTCGTAATGAATGAGTCAGGCAGCCAGAAACGCTCGGTTGAAGAGTGCGAAATATCTCTCTCATGCCAGAGCGCAACATTCTCCATTGCCGGTGTTGCATAGGCACGAATAATACGGGCAAGTCCTGTGATGTTTTCCGTTAAAATAGGATTTCGCTTGTGTGGCATTGCGGAAGAGCCCTTCTGTCCTTTCGCAAAATATTCTTCTACCTCGTACACTTCCGTACGCTGCCAGTGTCGTACCTGCACAGCGAACTTCTCGACAGAGGATGCTAGCAGTGCCAGTGCCGAGGCAAGACGCGCATAACGGTCACGCTGGATGACCTGGTTGGAGACTGGAGCCGGTTTCAGTCCAAGCTCCTCCATGGCAATCTCCTCAAGTTCCAGCGGGGCATGGGCAAAGTTTCCCATGGCACCGCTTATCTGTCCTACACGGATAACTTCCATTGTCTCTTCAAGGTTTTTGAGGTGACGTGCCATCTCATCGTACCAGACCGCCAGCACCAGACCAAAAGTGATAGGTTCACCGTGTATTCCGTGGCTGCGTCCGACCATCAGTGTCTTTTTGTGTTCAAAGGCACGTTTTTTGATGGACTCCATCATCATTTTCACATCTTCAATGATGATTTTCAAAGAACGTACCATTTGCAGTGCCACAGCAGTATCCACTGTGTCTGAAGAGGTCATGCCGTAGTGGAACCATCGGCTCTCTTCACCCAGCGTTTCCGAAACCGATGTAGTGAAGGCGATAAGGTCATGCTTTGTCACTGCTTCAATCTCGTCAATACGTTCAACAGAGAACCCTGCATTGTCGATGATTTTTTGTGCATCCTCATCGGGGATCAACCCCAACTTGTTCCATGCTTTGACCACGGCAAGTTCTACATCAAGCCACGCCTGATATTTTGCCTGCATTGTCCAGTTGTCGGCCATCTCTTTACGTGAATAACGTTCTACCATACCTAACCCTTATGTGTGTGAAATTTTGGTACCATTTTACCCAAATAGCAGTTACAAAGAGGTGAAGATGCCGTTCGTCAAAGAGAAGTTTCACGTGAAACAACCTATGCCAGCATTTCTGTTCGTGATGCGTACATTTGACCTCACACAGGGGCAAGCACAGCGCCTTGTCTGCAAGGGAAGACTGCTTATAGAGGGTGAGTCCATTACCAATCCCGGCACCAAACTTGAACCTGGAGAAGTGGAGATGGTTTACTTTAAGGCAAAGGGTACCGGGGTACGTCCCCTGTTTCAGACCAAAGACTTCATGGTCTTTGAAAAGCCTTCGGGCGTACTGGTACATCCGAACAATATGACTACCCCCTACTCCATGCTTGATGAAATTCGCGCACTGCATGGCGAGAATGCCAATGCGACCCACAGAATTGACATGGAAACATCCGGATTACTGCTGGCAAGCAAACACAAAAAAGCGGAAAATTTTCTCAAAAGCTCTTTCGAACACAAAAGCATTGAAAAAAGCTACCTCGCATGGGTAGACGGAAAGGTCACTGAATCCTTCATGGTAAACCAGCCTATACGTGTCAACAATGACTACTCTCAGTGCAAACACAAGGTATCTGTCAATGGCGACGGAAAGGCTTCACAAACACACTTCAAGCCTCTTTTCTACGATGAAAAGCTCGATGCCACGCTTCTTGCCTGCTACCCGCTCACCGGCCGTATGCACCAGATACGCATGCATCTGTTTCACGTGAAACATCCTATTCTCGGAGACCCTCTCTACGGCACTACATTCGAAACAGCCAATGCCTACCTCGAAGATACGCTTACCGCAGAAGAACGTTTTGAACAGACCGGTGCCACACGTCTAATGCTTCATGCACAGACACTGAAGTTCCCTTACGGTGGCACCTATTTTATTGAAAGCAAAGAGAACTTCGCACAGATGAAAGGATTTATCTGCCCGAAAGAGAAACGAAAGATTTCTGGACATAATAATGGTATGAGATGTTAAAAGCTGTCTTCGAAATTTATTCCAGGTACAAAAATCAGGTTCGACAACAGTAGTGATACCTAGTCATCATCGGACCGGTTCGCCTCATATACAAACCAGCCGCCCCCTATGCCTACAACAAGTACAATAAATACCAGCATTGCTATCTGAATATCAGGCATCGCCCTCTCCTTTGGCTTCCTGCTCCCTTAACTGACCGCAGGCAGCGGAAATGTCAAGCCCTTTGGACTCACGAATGGTACAATGTAGTCCTCTTTGGGTTAAATACTCCTGAAATTTTTTCATATCCTCTTCGGAAGGCCGCTTAAATTCTGTCCCTCCGTACGGATTAAAGTAGATAAGATTGACTTTGGCTTTAATACTGTCAAGAAGCTTCAAAAGCTTCTTTGCTGCACTGATGTCATCATTGACATCCTTGATGACAAGGTATTCGAACATGACCCTTTTTCTGTCATTGACAGGGAAGTTCTTTACCGCAGTGATGATTGATTCAATATTGTACGCCTTGTTAATGGGCATAAGCCTCTGTCGCAGTTCATCATCGACAGCATGCAAAGAGATTGCCAAATTCACACCAAGTTCCATTTTTCCAAGCTTCTCTATTTTGCTTGAAAGCCCGGAGGTAGAGATTGTCTGCCTGTGCGGAGCAATTGCCATCCCCTCTTCATCGGCAAAAATTTTAACCGACTTGGCAACAGCTTCAAGATTGTCAAGCGGTTCTCCCATACCCATAAAGACAATGTTGACACGACGGTTTGCTGCAATGTCATTATCCTTTTTGATCATACGTAGCTGCTCAACGATTTCACCGGGTGTCAAATTTCGCATAAAACCGCCCTTAGCCGTCAAACAGAAGGCGCACCCTACCTTACACCCTACCTGAGACGAGATACACACCGTATAGCGCTCCTGATGCTTTAGAGAGCCATCTTCATGATACTCCTTGTCACGCATCAGCAACAATACCGCTTCTACCGTATGCCCGTCATGCAACTCAAAGAGATATTTTCTGCTCCCGTCCATACTCTCCTGAACGGTCAACGTCTTTAATGGTGTAAGCGTATAGTTTGCATCGAGCTCCTGGCGCATCGCCTTGGGAAGATTTTGCATCTCTTCAAACGACATGGCGTACTTGTGGTATATCCACTGATAGATCTGCTTGGCACGAAATGCCGGTTTGATTTTCTGTGCGAGTTCTTCTTTGGTTAAGTCTTGTATTATCTTTTTCATATCATCATTCCCATATTAATGTCCACACCATTGACTTTCACAAGGAATACCATCTCTATCGCCATCCATTTTAACTCCAGGACAATGATTTAGAAAATATTTTGCTTCAGCACATGATCTCATCTGGCTACAATATTGCCTCCTGTCACACGACCTTTTTATCTCTTTTCTAATTGGCTCTCTTTTTATATGCTTTACCGTAGTTTTCTTTACCGTATGCTCAGCAATAAATTTATCCTGTTCCTTTAAAAATTCATCAATATCTTTAGTATCAGTAGTATCTTTATAAATTTTTTGTTCCATACGTGGTACATTATTTTCTGGTTTAAATCTTTGTAAAACTCCACTAAACAGTATAAATATCCCTAATAATACTAAGAGTATAACTTTTCTACCAAAAGAATTTCTCTTAATTTTGTTCTTTTGTATATTTATATTTCCAATATGATGTAGTTTTTTTCTTTCAGAATAGGCATCAACTGCTTTCTTTCTATTATCTCTTCCTTTTCCAATTTTATATATAATTACTTCTCCAATAATTGGACGATAACTTTTATCTTTAAAATCTGAAATATGTATAAAAATATTTTCTGAGCCATCTTCAGGTTTAATAAACCCAAAACCTTTTTGAGAATCCCACTTGAACAAACGTCCTTTTAGAAGAGTATTCATGAGTTTGCGCGCTCTTTCACATAAGCATCCAAACGTGCCATTGCCTCTTGATGGTTCTTCTTAAAGTCCTCGTGGGCATTTTCATCACAGTAGTTCGTTACAATAAAAATACCTGTAGCCCGGACACCATACATCTGTGCCACCTTCATCACTGCATAAAATTCCATATTTTCCACATAGATCTGTTGATCTGTATAATATTTCCAGATGGACTTGTTGGTTGTAATATAGTTGGAAGAGTTTACAAACGTTTCACGTGAAACGTTTTTTGTCATCGCAACTACATTATCGATGGGAGTATAGGCATTTTCAAGAAAAAAACTCTGTTCTATATTTGTTGCCACTTTGGATTCTACGATCTCGAAAATCTCTTTTTCACCATACGAACCTGCCGTACCGACAAAAACAAGATGATCGGGTTTCCTTTCTTGACAGATTCGGCTTAGATTTACGGCTGATTCTATCAGTCCTATACCAATGGGTATTGCAAACTCAAACTGTTCACTCTTTCCGGCACAGACAATCATCTTAAAGCCTCACCGGAATATTTTCTGCCTTCAAATAGTGTTTAAGGTCCACAATATCGATCTCTTTAAAGTGAAAGATTGAAGCGGCAAGTGCAGCGTCGGCATGTCCTTCCGTGAAGGCATCCTTAATGTGTGCCATTGTACCCGCACCGCCGCTGGCAATGACGGGAATATTGACACTGTCACTGATTTTACGATTGAGCTCATTGTCAAAGCCCGCCTTGGTACCATCGGCATCCATCGATGTTACCAACAACTCTCCTGCACCTCTTTCATAGGCTTCTTTCGCCCACTCGATGGCATCAATACCTGTATCGTTTCGTCCGCCATGGGTGAAAATGTGCCACCTGTCGGCATCGACACGTTTGGCATCGATCGCTACAACAATACACTGTGATCCAAAACGTTTCGCTCCCTCTTCAATAAATGCAGGACGCTTGATCGCAGCGGAGTTGATGCTGACCTTGTCACAACCGACATTGAGCAGTGCGTAGATATCTTCAAGTTTACGGAGTCCTCCTCCGACTGTCAGAGGAATGAATACCTCCTCTGCTACCTGCTTCACCACATCTACAATGGTATCGTGCCCTTCATGGCTTGCTCCGATATCGAGAAATGTCAATTCGTCTGCA
>JAUUDF010000031.1 GCA_030826885.1 Sulfurovum sp.
AGATATTATAAAAGAATTTATTCCCAAGCATATTAGACTTCACAAAGATACAGAAAAAAAGATAGCCCATTTTCTGACTGCACAACATGTGCCCAAAAAGCAATCGTCATATACAATGCCCGATGAACCTTCAACCAATAGTAAAATTGAAGAAAAAAAGCCCCAATACAATAAATCTCTTTTAGCCGAGTACCATTGCAAAAAATGTAAAAGTCAAAACCTTGAAGTAAGATATGTAAAAAGCTACTTTTTCAAGTGTTTAGATTGCGATAGTAATACTCCCATTAAACATACATGCAAAACAGATGCTTGTGATGTTAGAACACAAAAGCAGAAAAACCACTTCTACAGGGTTTGCCGAACATGCGATATAAAAGAGCTCTTTTGGGTCAACAAAAGTTAACTAAACATTATCTCAAAAAGAGTATTGCGAAAACCATATAAGGAGTGCATAACGCACACCTTTGGCAATGAATACGATCAGTACAAAACGCTTAAGATCGTAGCGCAATACCCCAGCAATAAACGTCAGCGGATCACCGATGACGGGCGCCCAGCTTAGCAGCAGTACCCAGGCGCCCATTTGGCAAACCGGCAGTGTGCCGTTTGCATTCTTTTAGAGGAAAGATAGCCTTTACGCTCAAGGTAGCCTTCCCCCTTGAGTCCAAGCCAGTAGTTCAGCAGCGCACCAAGCGTGTTGCCCAGTGTTGCCACGCTCCATATGCCAGGAGAACTGTAGCCCTGCGAAATATCGTACAACAGCAGCGCTTCGCTTCCAAGCGGAAAGAGGCTTCCGGAGACAAAGGCGACAAGAAAAAGACTAAAATAGCTCATCAACACGAACAAATACGATCTTGCCGTTTCGTACAACTGCAACCTCATTCTGGCAGGCAAGCGAAGGCAAAGAGATATAGCTGCCTATGGTACGTGCCTGATGAAAATGCCCCTCAATAACAAGATCGGCATCATCATAGTGTTTAACAATCGCTTCGGCGCGTTTTTCAAATCCCTCAAACGCTCGACAGATATTTTTGGATGAAAGTACTTTCATCCGGTGGTTGATGATCAGTTTTTGAAGCGGTTTTAACAGCGTCAACATAACGGGGTTGCGCAGCAGCGTACAGTAGAGGTCGTACCCCGCTCCCGTTACAAACTTGTCCCCATGAGACATCCCCACACGCTTCTTTCCCAATGTAAAATAGACCGGTTGCTGTTCTCTTGGATAGATATTGATATTTGTAAATATCTCACTCAGACAGAAGTCATGATTCCCCTCAAAGTAGTGTATTTCAACTTTCTTGGAGAGTTTGTGAAGCAGCGTGACCGCCTCTTGTGAAAATGTCTGAATATAGTCATTGTATCCAAAGAGCAGATCGAAATTGTCACCCATGAGAAAAAGCTGTGAAGGCGATAGAGTACCCTTGTCTATTTGTTTGAGCAGTTGCAAAAAAGCATTACCGTGATGCGGATAGTGAGAATCGGCAATAAAGAGTGCATTTTCCCGTATTTCCGCCATGCCGGAATACTCCTTGAGTGTTTGTTTTTAGATAGTATTGTATCATTTTTGTCTTGGAATGCCGTATTTTCTTTTCCGAGACAATCTAATAATTGTTCAGGTAATGTTTTGGTAATTATTCTTATTTAATATTTGGTTTATTAATATACCGTATACTGACAGTATTGCAATTGAAAAGGTACCTCTATGCAGCAAACGATACGAACGATCAAGAGTATGGTAGGCATTGTGCTTTTCACCATACTTGGGTTTACATACAGCGCTTCCGGGGCTACGCTCGATGAGCAGGGCAAAACAGTCATTATGGTCATGATGGATGATATAACGCTTCCACTCATTGTCGATAAACCTGTACCCGACACAACACCTCCGGCAGAACCTCACTTTACCATCTCCCCTCCCTCTACAACCTATGAAAAGAGTGCACTCGTCGAGATCAGTGGAGAGGCAGGAAGCACCATTTATCTCAATAGTCACAAAATCGCTACGATTGGCAGCAGTGGAAAATCAATTATAGAGCTTGATACTTCCGGAGAAAATGGAAACAAAACATTTCAGATTGTGCTGAAAGACCGTGCCGGCAATACCAGCAAGCCCCTTGTCTTTACCATAAAGAAAGTCGATGACCCCAAATACAATACAGAATATAAAGGGCTGACACTCTACCATAAGCCGATGGATCATTCAGCATATAAACTTGCACAGCTGAGTGATGCAGATTTTAATGCCCTTACTGCCGCACAAAAACGAAAAGTGGCAGATACCCTTCTTTCAACCCTCTTCTTCGCTTATCCTCTGCATACGCTTGAAGAGAAGATAAACAGCGGACACTTTGTCTCATCTGTATACAATGGCTTGCATGAAGAGAGAACCGACAAAGAATGGCTCGAATCATATATTCTCGATGACGATATTTTTAGACAGTATTCGCAATGGTACGATCCTCAGGCGATTACCATTCTCTCACGATTTTATGCCATGAAAGAACTTGACAGCTATTTCTTTAAACACTGGAGCGCCTACATACTGACACAGACTGTCATGTTCTCCCCTGCCTATGAGCTTGAATCGACACATACTCCCGATATCGGTAATGTCTACAACCGTATTTTCCATTTCCTTGACGATGATGCGGGAATGCGTTTTATCACCTATGTCCATATGATGAGTGAAGAGAACTGGAGACGCTTTAGAAGCCCGGAGGACAACGGCCGTGAAATGCTCGAGATCTTCCAGAACGATATGGAAGACTCACACGTACCCATCGCCGCACAGGCACTGAAAAACTGGAAACTCAATACCGACGGTGATACACTCGAAGTCGGTCTCAATGACAACACAGAGCCATTGCATCTTTTCGGTACCATTATTCAAAACGGTGACGATTTTTACCGGGAGCTTGTCAAAACGGACCGGTTTGCCAAAACCGTAAGCAGACGCCTGGTTGACTTTTTCTTTCCTGATGCGACGGAATCCAAAAGAGTACAAATTACCAATGCGATTGTAAGCAGCCATCCGGAAACATGGCAGGACATTCTGCTTCAGATCATTTTTTCCAAAGAGTACCTTCTGCATAACAAGCGGACAAAAAGCGCCGAAGAGACATTCTACTCTTTCGCAAAAAAACTCCATTTCCTTCACAGACGAAACAGTTTTTACATTTTCAAGGAGTATCTTGACAGAATGCATCAGGCAACGATGAAATACAAACTGGGAAAAATTGAACGTGTACCGCTCGATACATTCTCTTTCGCTTACTATCACAAATTTTTAAGAGAACAAATACTGGTACGTCGTTCATATCCCGACAAGATTGACGATTATGATGCCTGGGGCAGACAGGGATGGAGCAAAGAGTTTGTCACTTTTGACAAGTTTGCCTATGATGAGAACAACCTTGAACAGAGTCTGGAGAACTTCATTAACTACATCTTCAAAGCGACCATTGCCAGAGAGGCTACGCCTGATGAACTTGCACTTTTCAAAGAGCACATGCTTTATGAAGACGATGAGGGGAACACACAGTTTGAGTACACTTTCAATATGTTCGCGACATATGATAACCCCGATAAACAGGCAACAAAAAGGGAAGAGAGAAAAGGATACACTGCAATACTTGTACTTGACTACATCTCAAGGCTGGAAGAAACCTATACACAAAAAGAGGTACACTGATGATGAAACGAAGAGATTTTATAAAACTGTCATTGGCAGCAGGCTCAGCGATACTGCTGCCTGACTTCACCTATGCTGCAACACTTGATCTTAGTCAGATACAGTTTTCATCGTATGATACAAACAAGGCACAGACACTGATCATCTTTCTGTATGGCGGTGCCAGTCAGCTTGCGGGGAATCTAACCAATATGGATGAAATCAAAACACATTCGCAAAGTGATTACGAAAGTTACTTTGGAGACATGACAAAAACAACCAACAACTGCTGGAAAGAAGCCGGAGGCAGTGATATGGAAACACTGCTTGGCAATGGAGACATGACCATTTTCAGAAGCTGTTACTCTGCCGTACGTGAGACAGAGGACAACAAAGCACACCGTTTATGTACCCTGCAAAATCAGCTTGGTACCTTCGATACCGATGATGGTGCCGGAGGTGTCCTATCCAATTTGGCACAAATACTTGAAGCCAACAACGTCGTCAATGTTGATACACTGATGCCATTTGTCACCATGGAGGGAGAATCTAAGTTTTACAAACAGGGTGGCAGTCCCGTTCCAAGCTATCTCAAACCGGTAGGTATCAATGAAGATGTCGACAACCCGTACAAAAGAGAGAGTATACGAAGATGGTATTACTATACCGAGGCAGAAAGAGAAAGTGCACCTGACAGCTACTGGAAATCGGATGATGAGGGAGGGTTTGATCCGGCATTGACAGCAAAAATGGATATATTGGCTCAGCATCATAACAGTCCGGGAAAGATCAAAGATATCTTTGCCAGAAGAAAATCAATGAGTGATTTTATGGAAAATGTACTGACATCCTCCACACCTGATCTTGGTGATGATGCTTACCCAACCAACAACCATTTTGCCAAAAAGGTTGAAACTGCCATGAAACTGCTCATCAACAACCCCGATACAAAAGTATTGACATTGGGCACCGGAAGTCTTGGCGGGTGGGATGACCATAACGAAGCCAGAGATTATGTAGATCGCATGCAAAACCTTTTTGCCACACTCAAGTCTGCCATGGCACACCTTAAAGCCGCAGGAAAAGAGCAAACGATCAACATCATGGTCTTTGGCGAATTTGGCCGAAACGTCAATCTCAACAGTGCCAAAGGCTGGGATCACGGGAACCTGCAAAACCTCTATGTACTTGGAGGCAAAGGCTATTTCAATCATAAAGGTATTGTAGGAGGGACAAAGGTTGTACAGACGGGAGAGGTCAATAGGCTCTATCTCTATCCAAAAGACAATACCTACTGGTTTGAACCACTCAGTATCGCCGCGACACTTTACAAAATATATGGGGTGGAAAATCCGGAGGTAATGACTGACGGTTACGGGGTCATCGAACCGCTTTTTAGCTAAGTGTTCATATGAAGAGGAGATAAGTCTTCTTCCGTTTTAAGGCACATACGCAATTGTAGGCAGCCCCATACCCTCGTCGTAACCGCACATCAGATTGGCGGCGGCAAGTGCCTGTGAACTGGCACCACGGAGCAGATTGTCTATTGCGGAGCTGACAAAGAGCGCATTGCCGTTGACTGCGGCGAAAATGTCACAAAAATGTGTCCCTGCCGTATTTTTAATGCTCACCGGTGTCTCTCTTACACGGATGAACGTATCGTTCTCATAGGCTTCTTTCAGTACCATCATCGGGTCGATGTCGGCCTTGAGTGTTGCATAGACACTCACCAGCTCCCCACGTGTTGCGGGAATGAGGTGCGGCACAAAGTTCACATGTACATTGACACCGTGTATCATCTTGATCTTTTCTGCAATTTCGGGGGCATGACGGTGTTTGAGCGGGTTATAGGCAAAGATGTTGTCGTTGACGGTCACAAAGTGGGTCGTTTCACTCAGCTTCTTTCCTGCCCCGCTGACACCGGACTTTGCATCGACAAAGAGCGGCACGGAGGTATCTATGTAGGGAATGAACGGCAAAATACCCAGCAGTGTTGCGGTGGGGTAGCATCCCGGTCCCGCAGCAAGGTTGGTGTCTTTAAGGTCCTCACGGTAATACTCAATAAGGGCATAGACAGCAGAAGGAAGGTTCTCCCTGTCCTCATGCGCACAGTAGTTCTCCTCATAGGTATCGAGTTCGAGACGGTAGTCAGCCGAAAGATCGACCACTTTCAAACCTGCTGCAATGAGATGTTTGACAAACCCCATAGATGCCTTGTGGGGTAGTGCCAGAAACACAAGGTCACACGCCTTTGAAACCGATGCAGCATCGGCTTTTTCAACCGGCATCGTCACCACACCCTTAAGTGATGGGTGAAGCGCTTCTATTGTCGTGTCACCCTGTGTCGTCGCCAGATAGGTCAACTCGAACCCCGGATGGTTCACCAGCATTTTTACAAGTTCCAGTCCTGTATAACCGCTCGCCCCAACTACACCAACTTTTACCATGTTCGCCCTTCTTCTATTTATAAATGTGCTCAGACAGAGAATCGGCCTCTACAACACATACACTATTCGTTTAAGTTGATCTCTTCATACAACACCTCTTCGATGTCGTATGCCTTCTTCCCCGAAGGAAGCTGCAACTCAACTTCATCACCCTCTTCTTTGCCTATAAGTGCGCGTGCCATGGGTGACTGAAAGGAGATGAGCCCCTTTTCAGGCTTGGCCTCCATACTGCCGACGATAGTGTATTTCGCCTCTTCTCCACTCTCCTGACAGGTCAGGCAGACTGTTGAACCAAAACTGATGCGCTCATGTGCCAGCGTTGAAGGGTCAACAACCTGCGCACGTCCGATAATGTCGGTCAGTTCGGCAATACGTGCCTCCATCAGCCCCTGCTTCTCTTTGGCGGCATGATACTCTGCATTCTCCTTCAAATCACCGAGCTCTCTCGCCTCATCGATCACCTTGGCAATCTTGCCGCGTTCATGTGTTTTGAGCTGTTCAAGCTCCTCTGAGAGTTTGACATAGGTTTCGCGTAACATCGGCTCTTTTTGCACGATTCTTCCTTTTTATAAATAATGAAGACAATTATACCAAAACTATTATTTTTTATGTGTGCAGTTCGCTATAATAACGCCATGAAAAAAATACTCATTACCAATGACGACGGATACGAATCAAAAGGACTTCAGTCACTTGTCGAGGCACTTTCACCTTTGGCAGAAGTAGCTGTGGTTGCACCCAGTACGGAAAAGTCTGCCTGCGGACACTCACTGACACTGACACGTCCGCTGCACTTCATCGAACTATCAAAAGACTTCTACAAACTTGATGACGGTACCCCATCCGACTGTGTCTTTCTGGCACTGAACAAACTCTTTCACACACACAAACCAGACCTTGTCATCTCGGGCATTAACATTGGTTCGAACATGGGGGAGGACATCACCTACTCCGGTACAGCTTCTGCCGCTATGGAAGCTGTGCTTCAAGGTATTCCCGGCATTGCCGTCTCTCAGGTCTATGCAGAAGCGGGCAAAAGCATTGAGGAGTTCGGATATACACTGGCACAGGAGAGCATCGTGACACTGGTGCAAAAAATATTTGAGGGGACCTTCCCCCTACCCCCACGCAAATTCCTCAACATCAACATCCCACCCGTTCCCAAGGAGGCATGCAAAGGCTTCAAGGTCACCCGCGCAGGCAACCGGCTCTACGCACACAATGCAGAGGTACACTACAACCCCAGAGGCAAAGAGTACTACTGGATCGGTCTGCCGGAACTTGGATGGATGGATACACAGGGGCATACCACCGATTTTGAAGCCGTCAACGACGGCTATGTCTCTATCACCCCCATCCAACTCGACATGACGGCCCATGACGAAATAGAGACACTGCAAGGATGGCTCGATGTATAACTATCATGCAAAGCATTGCAACGCAATGCATACCAAAACTATTCACTATTCACTATTCACTATTCACTTATCTCATAGCATACCGAAAGGACTACTATGAGATATACCCGATGCCGTATGCTTTTTGGAGACGACTTCGAGAAACTCCAACAGGCAAAAATACTCATACTGGGCGTAGGCGGCGTAGGCTCCTATGCGCTCGACTGCCTTTACCGCTCCGGTGTCAGTGACATTACCATTCTCGATTTCGATGTCTATGACGAAACCAACCAAAACAGGCAGATCGGTTCGGATGCGATAGGCAGGGTAAAGGTTGAACGTCTGGCAGAACTCTACCCCGGCATCAAGACCATACACCAGTGTATGGATGTGGCATGGGTCAAAACGTTTGATTTTGCCCCCTACGACATTGTCATCGACGCTGCCGACACAACCAAAGTCAAAATAGAAGTCGCCAAAAAATGCTACAAAAAGCTCATTATGGCACTGGGTTCGGCAAAACGCTACGATACCAGCAAAATAGAGGTCGCGAGTATTTGGAAAACGCACGGAGATGCGCTGGCGCGCAAAATACGCAATGAGCTCAAAAAAGCGAAATTCGACCGTAATTTTACCGTCGTCTTCTCCCCCGAAGAGGACAAGTGCAAAGAGAAAGGCTCCTGTGTCGCAGTAACCGGTGCCGTGGGGCTTACCGTCTGTTCGGAAGCGATTAAACGGATACTCGCTTAGCGCTACTCTATCTTCTCTGTCAGTTCACGGTACTTCAGTTTAAGCTGTGTATTGTCAAACGGTACGATGTCGGGTACCTGTATCTTTCCCACTTCTGCAAACATCTGCTGACTTTGGGCGACCAGATCGTAAAGATCTGCACTGAGTGAGACCGTCTCATAGGTGTTTTGTGAAACCTTCAGGTTCGCCCGTGCGATTTTCTGGGCTTCAATCATTTTATCTCTGGAGCGTACCAGGTCTTCACGGTAACGAACCGCTACCTTCAATGTCCACTCCAGTGCATCAATATTATGTGCATAGACCGAGGCACGTTTGGGGTCTTCTTCTTGTGCCTGAAGTCGTTTTGTCTGTTCTATCAGACTTTGCGAGTCCGCAATGATTTTGCTGATTTTTGGCAGGTAGACACTGTTACACTTGCCAATATATTTTTGCTGAATATAGACGATGAGTTCCAAAAGTACCTCATGCATCCCGTAATACTTCTTTGCCTGCGTGAGTTCCTCTTTGCTTTGGCGCATCAAATCAAGCAGCTGCCGGGTGACGTACTTGAGTGTATCCATCATAAGAGAGATTTGAATGATGTCGTCACCGTCCACCCGTGTCAGCAGTACCTCTACCTGCTCTGTACTCAACGTCACACCAATGTCGGCAAAGCTCTGCTGCAAGTTCTTTTTGATGATACGCATCTCGTTTTCAAACACTGCATTCTCGTCTTTGAGTGCCTTGATCTTCTCGTCATATTCGCTTTTGGTCGCATAGAGTCTGCTCGACTCCGGTGCTCCAATACGTTTTTCTCTATAGGTGAGAATTGCTTGTTTGTTGGCATTTATTTTTTGGCGAAGTTTCGTCATTTGACGTTTGTATTCGCTCAAATCACCCCCTACAAGTCCCTCGATGATCTGGTCAAAAAGTGTGTCAATGTCTTTTTTCACATCCTCTTTGTCACGCCCCACCCATGAAGAATCGGGCACACGCTTGAGTTCATCGATGTATGCAGTGCCTTCCTGCAGTTCATCTA
Source organism: Sulfurovum sp. (assembly GCA_030826885.1). GTDB lineage: Bacteria > Campylobacterota > Campylobacteria > Campylobacterales > Sulfurovaceae > Sulfurovum. The sequence goes on from JAUUDF010000031.1 coordinate 9,283, forward strand.
CCATACCGTCCCATGCTCTGTTGAGACGTTCCTGTCTGAGTTCATCGTGGCTGAGTGGTTTCGAGTCGAGTGTGTCTTTGTATATCTGTATGGTCTTCTCGCGTGTCTGGTCGTAGAGCTGGGTACTTTTCTGCAACAGCTCATCTCCCCAGTCTGCATGTGCAACTGTCATTACAACGACACCAAGAACCAAACGTTTCATACACACTCCTTTCACAATTTCAACATAAGGCATTATACATCAGGAAAGGAAAATCGAGGTTAACAGATAGAACGAATAGGAGATACTCCCTCCTGCATCAAGAAGGAGCAGGAGGTTATGCGGTTTTGTTCAGTTTGCGGTTACGTGCGGCAAGCAGCGTCAGCACCAGCAGTCCCGCAATGGCATAATAGACCCACAACGGAATGGGTACCGGATCGCCCGCAGCATAGGAGTGCAGACCGGAGAGGTAGTAGTTGACTCCAAAATAGGTCATCAGTACCGTCGAATATGCCCAAGTTGCCGCTGCGGCAAAAATGAACGTATCGTTGAGTTTTGGGATGAAGCGCATATGCAATACCGCAGCATAAATGAGAATGGTCACAGCTGCCCATGTCTCCTTGGAGTCCCAGCCCCAGTAGCGTCCCCAGCTTTCATTCGCCCAGACACCGCCAAGGAAGTTACCGATTGTCAGCAGCATCAGCCCGATAATAAGCCCCATCTCTGAAAGGTTGGTCAACTCTTTGATGGAACGGTCAATGTTCGGATTGCCGTTTTTACCTCGTATCATAAAGAGTATCAGTACCATCAGGGCAAGTATGGAGCCCAGTCCGAGGAAGCCGTCACCGGAGATAATGGTTGCCACATGGATCATCAGCCAGTAGGACTTGAGTACCGGCACCAGATTGGTGATTTCAGGGTTAATGAAACTCATATGTGCAACGAGCATCGTAAAGCCTGCAAGCAGTGCTGTTCCGGCAAGTGCAAACGGAGAACGCCGTGCAAGAATGATACCCGCCAGAACGGTAGCTGCAGCAATGAATACTATGGATTCATAGGCATTCGACCATGGGGCGTGCCCGGCAATATACCAGCGGATTCCCATGCCCACAACATGCAGTGCGAATGCAGCGAGCAGCACTGCCCATGCAATACGCATGATCCACTTCATGGAGAAGTTCGGTTTCATGACATGCACAAAGGCAAAAATGAGCAGCACCAGTCCCAGTGTCAGGTAGACAGGGAAGAGTTTGCTAAAGAGCCCCAGTTTGTTGTACCAAATCTCCATTTCAATATGTTTTGGACTCGGCAGTACCGCAGCGCCATAGGTTTTCTGGTATTTTTTAATCGCTTTGATACCCAAGTCTGCCTTGTCCCACTTGCCTGTTTTCAACCCCTCAGCAACAAAGGCAAAGTAGGCTGAAATGGTCATTTTAACCTCTTCGGCCTGTTTTTGAGGGAATGTTTTCAGTGCATCGAGCGGAGCGACCCATTTGTTGTTCTTGTCATCGGGTACGGGGTAGATACGCATAAGGCTTCCCTGATATGTCATATATGCCACATTGACCCGTTCGTCTATTTTTATGAGCTCTTTGTCAAACTGTGACTTTTCAAGCGGTTTTTTGCGGCTTGCCTTCGTGACCGAATCGAAAAGCTTGTAGGCATAGTTATTGTCTGCATTGAAAAAGTCTGAAAAACGTGCATATTTGGTATCGTCTGGAAGTCCCAAAATGCGCGCGATCTTCTTATGTCCGATCTTGATCATCGGTACGGTCTGATAAAGGTCAGGTTGCATGATCATTCCCAAAAACATCTGGTCCGGCTCCAGTCCGTACAGCGATGTATGTCCGGTGATCTTGGCAATGACATCATGTGCAACCGTATCCATCGGTTTCATGCGTCCTTTACCGTCCTGTACTGCGAGTGTACCGAAATTGAGTGCGTGCTTCGCGTCATACGCCTGCATACTTTTGAGCTTCTGCGGATCTATCTGCGGTGAGGTGGCATGACTGTTTTGCGGCGCTATCCAGAGTGCGGTTGCGAACAGAACGGCCAGTGCTCCCTCCTGCAGTTTCCGTGCACCTTTAAGCAGTTTTTGGAAACGGCCGTTTGGAATGAAAAGACTCCATATCATCCCGATAGCCAGCAGCAGATAACCAATATAGGTTGGCAGTGTTCCCGGGTCATGGTTGACAGAGAGAACCGTTCCGAGTTCATCAGGATCGTAGGATGACTGGAAGAAACGGTAGTTTCTGTGGTCAAGTACATGGTTCATATAGATGTGATACGGCATAGTCAGGTTTTGCTCCTTGTCAATGAGAACGACACGGCTTGAGTACGATGCCGGTGTCATGGAACCGGGGTATCGTTCAAGATCGAAATCGACCAGTTTGATGGCAAACGGCAGATCGATGATTTTTGAGCCGACGCGCATCTGTACATCGACCCCGTCGAGGCTGAATTGTTTCAGTTCACCAAGTTCACCTTTGAATGGCTTGAATACCACCTCTTTGCTTTTGTCGCCTACAGAGACTCTCATTTTAATATATTCCGGTTTTCCACCTTTGGTCTTGAGTGATCCCTGGACGATCTTCACATCGGATTTGTCATGAACATCTTTGAGTACGACGGCATTGTTTCCAAAACGATAGAGTTTTCTCCTGGTAAGATCATTCTCTCCCGGCTGCAGTTCTCCCGGTGTACGGGTATCCATATTGAGTGTTTTGATGATGAACGGGAAATAGACATGCAGGTTACCCGGCTCACCGCTAATGTTGAAGGTCGGTTTGTCGGTAGGTATGTTCTCTACCCCGTAGGCTATGTAAAATGCGCCAAAGTCTTTGATGCTGCCTTTTTTGAAATAGTGAATTTCTCCTTTTCTGCCAGCAGAAACCTTCATCTCAAGCAGTGTCCCTCCTTTTGGATCAGGCACTATTTCTTCCCTGGCCGTAGGGTAATAGGCCTCAAGTGAAACATTGACGCTTTTGTTCCCAACACGCAAATCTTCACTGAGGTGGTTTGTCGTCATACTTGAAAAATAAAGCGGTTTTTCCAGTGAGGCATTCGCCTCTTTTGTTTTGGCATATACTTCAAGCACTTTGGTGTCTGAGACCATCTTGTTGGTTGTCTGCCCCTCTCTGATATGCATGATCCCCTCATACCCGACATACCGTGTGATCAGGGCACCGAGTGCAATGATGATAAAAGCAAAATGGAAAAGAAAGACCGGAAACTTCGTTTTGTACGTTTTGTACCTGATGATCTGATAGGTCAAAATGGCAATGAAGTAGGCAAGGAAGAACTCAAACCATTTTGCTTTGTAAATGAGCGCACGCGCCGTCTGTGTACCGTAGTCATTCTCAATAAAGGTTGCAACCCCTATGCTGACCCCAAATAAAAACAGCATCAATACTGCCATTTTCATAGAAAAAATCCGCTTGAACATCGTGTAGTCCCTTTTTAATGTACTGTAATAAGAGGCGATTATAACCGATGTTTGCTAACGAAATCTTAACTCAGAGTCAAATTATCCTATATCTATTTCAGTTCTCCCCAGCTGTTACCGACACTCATGGAACACTCCAGCGGTACGTTCAGTTCATAGATATGCTCCATCGCATGGACAAAACGGTTGCCTATCTCCTCTACTTTCTCTTCTTGAATCTCGAAAATCAGTTCATCGTGTATCTGCAGCAGCATGTGGGCATCGAGCTTTTCATCCTCAATCATCGTATCGATCTGGTTCATTGAAAGTTTTATCAGATCGGCGGCTGAGCCCTGGAATACCGTATTGACCGATTCGCGCATATAGGCGGCTTTTTGCATACCGTTGGCATTTTCGTAGTCAAAGAATCGGCGTCTGCCCAAAATGGTCTCAATATAACCGTCCATCTTCACCTGCTCCTGAATTCCTTCAAGGAACTGCTTGACCGTAGGAAAAGAGGCAAAATAGTTGGCGATGATCTCTTTGGCTTCAGACTGCGGTATGCCAAGCTCATCAGAAAGTTTTTTGGGTCCCATACCATACAGCAGACCGAAGTTAACGGACTTTGCAAAGTTACGTTTGGCTTTTGCCTCTTCCTCTCCAAAGAGTTTTACCGCCGTTGCCATGTGTATGTCCACACCGTTGGTAAACGCATCGAGTAGCGCACTGTCCTGCGAAAAATGCGCCAGCAGACGCAGTTCTATCTGCGAGTAGTCGATGCTGACGAGTTTGTATCCCTCTTTAGCGACGAAGGCATCACGTACCCGTCGTCCCAGTTCTGAACGCACCGGAATGTTCTGCAGATTGGGGTCTTTGGAGCTGAGTCTTCCCGTTGCCGTACCCGTCTGCAAAAAAGAGGTATGAATACGGCTGTTTGGCTCTTTTTTTGCCAGCTTGAGCAGCGGTTCAACATAGGTTGAGAGCATCTTCTGGTGCTCCCTGTAGGCAAGAATCTTTTCGATAACCGGGTGTTCATGTTTGAGTGAGCGCAGTACCGCTTCATTGGTACTATAGCCGGTTTTGGTCTTTTTGCCGCCCTTGAGTCCGAGTTGCCGAAAGAGCACCGCCCCAAGCTGTTGGGTAGAACGAATGTTAAACTCCGTACCGGAGAGCGCATAGATCGTCTCCGTCAAAGAGGCCAGCTCAGCACTCAGCTCCTGCTGCAGTGCCTTGAGACGATCCTGGTCAACCCGGATACCCAGACGCTCCATACGAATAAGTACATTGATAAACGGATACTCCACACTTTTTGCCTCTTTCAGCAGATGGCTCAGCGATCCAAGTTCCATCTTCTTCTTGATGGCACCATAGAGCAGAAAGGTCATCCATGCATCTTCTGCCGCATAAAATGTCGCTTCTTCAATGGCAACCGCAGAGAAGTCCTCACCTTTTTTGACTGTATCTTTGAATGGTTTCATCTCATAGTCAAAAAATTTCTTTGCCAGTGCATCGAGTCCCACTTTGCTACCCGGATCGCTCAGCCAGGCCATAATCATCGTATCGGCAAACGGGACCACTTCCGGCAGGTCGAACAGCGCATAAAGCAGCCCCAGATCAAACTTGAGGTTCTGCCCGACCACACGACACTTTATCAGACGTGCTATGGCTTCTTTGGCATCATCCATGCCTACCTGGTCACCGACACCGAGGTAGCTGTGGCCTACGGGTACATAGTAGGCTTTCTCAGGAGAGGTACAGAAACTGAAACCAACCATCTGGGCTGATGCCGTATCGAGACTGTTGGTTTCCGTATCGAACGCCATCATCGTCTCTTTGGTAAATGTTTCAATGACTTCAAAGAGCTTCTGTCGTGTATCGAGGGTGACTGCCTCAAATGAGAGTTCCGGTTTTTTGGGTGTTTTCAATGAAGCGGGTACGACACCTTCACATCCCGGTTCACCGTTTTGTGGCTGAGCCTTCCTTATGGCCTGCTTCATCTCATACTTCTCGAACTCGTCAATAAGACAGCTGAGATAGTTGCGCTCTTCAAATACAAAGGTACTCAGATCGAGCGCATCATAGACATCGTCACGCATCCGCACCAGTTCACGGGAGAGAAAAGCACTCTCTTTACCTTCAAGCAGCAGCTTCTGAATGCGTGCTGTTCCCGCCTCTTCAATATGTGCATAGATCTCTTCAAGCGTATGAAAACGGTTAATAAGCTTTGCCGCCCCCTTGACACCAATGCCTTTGACACCCGGTACATTATCGGAAGCATCCCCCACAATCGCCTGAAAATCTACAAAATCATCCGGATTGACCCCAAATTTCTCTATGCACGCTTTCTCGTCGATTTCTTTGTGTTTAATCGCATCGACCAGTAGCACCTGAGCATCGTCAATGAGCTGATAGAGGTCTTTGTCGTGAGAGACAATACGCACTCTCATCCCCTGCTCTCTGGCAAAACGGGTTACTGTGGTAATTATGTCGTCGGCTTCAAACCCCTCTTTGGAGAGGTTGGCAAAACCCATTTTTTCTATCCATCTAATGGCAACGGGAAGCTGTTTGGTCAGATCTTCGGGGGGTGCTTCACGGTTGGCCTTGTATGCCGGGTAAATTTCGTTCCTGAATGTTGGCCCTTTGCTGTCAAGCGCAAATACAAGGTAGTCTGTCGCATGGTCCCTGTGCAAAGAGTCGACAAGGTTGATAAAACCGGTAAGGAGTCCTGTAGGAAACCCCTCCCTGTTGCGAAGCGGCGGCAGTGCATAATAGGAGCGGAAAAAAAATCCGAATGTGTCGATGATGGTAATGGTTTTCAAGAGGGCAACCTGTTTTTCTTTGTATTTTAGCCTACAAAGTGTTAGAGGTATCTATAAGTCCATATTCATAGGTTTCTTTTTACCCCAAATCACGAAATAGAATTCTTGTAATCTTTGCCACGCTCGTGTTCATGGGGTTTGTTTTCATGTTTGAGGCGCACCCGCAGGTGCGCTGATGAATATGAAGTAAGTCCCATGGATATGATGATGGTGAGGAGTGCTGGATTTCTATTTCGGGATTTGGGTTTTACTCAGTATTAAGTTTAATTATTCTATTATAAATAAATTTGTATACATAACTCATTTTCGAGTGTAAAGAGGGGAAAGAGTGAATAGAGTAAGCACAGTCAATTACGGCACTCCCATAAACAGAACAGACACACAAGAGACTGCGGAAGTCTCCTACATGAAAAAAGAAGTCGATCTGGAAATTATGCCCCTGCTCTTTTTCCCTCCGGGAAAAGAGATGCTATTTCTTGGTTTATATTTTGCGGTCATTCCCTACATTGTAGGTCTGTTTATTCTCTTTTTCTATATATCCGGCAGACAGCTTAGCATCTTTAAAGCAATCACTACAGAAGCCTCTCCTTTGCTTGTATGGATGGTCGGGTATGAGCTGCTCGCAGCTATGTTACTGGCCTATATTGCCCTCAAGGCTACCGTTACGGCACTAACCGGAAAAAGACATTAGGAGAGAAGAATGGATGCTATTGAAGAGATCGGTAAAAGCATAGATTACGGTACAGCGGTCAAACAGAAAAAAATAAGACGAAAAAAAGAGAGCTTTGCGCAACAGGAAGTAGATCTGCAGAAAACACCGTTTCTATTCTTTCCTCCGGGCAAAGAGATGCTGTTTTTAGGTATCTATTTTGTCACCATTCCCTATATTGTCGGCCTTGTTTTTCTTTTCTTCTATGTATCGGACGGGAAGGCCTCCGTTTTCGCTCCGCTGAGTACCGACTCGAACTTTTTTATGGTCTGGGCACTGGGGTATGAAATTGTAGCAGCCTTTGTACTGCTGATGATCGCCAAGAGTGCCATTACATTCAGTTACAGAAATGCGACGAAAGGCTCATCCTCACGACGGAGATCTTCCCGAAGAAGACACAGATAACCTTCTATTCTAGTTCCTTCGCTAAGTACATACCCGTGTACGATCCAGTCTGTTCATATTCTTTAGCCAATTGCTCAGGTGTTCCCTCCGCAATGATCTCTCCCCCTTTATTCCCGCCTTCAGGCCCCATATCGACAATATAGTCGGCATTTTTGACCATGTCAAGATTGTGCTCTATGACCACTACGGAATTACCAAGGTCAACCAGGTGGTGCAGCACACCCGTCAATCTGTCTACATCCGCAAAATGCAACCCGGTGGTTGGTTCATCGAGAATGTAGAGCGTTCTGCCCGTATCTTTCCGGCTGAGTTCCTTGCTGAGCTTAATACGCTGCGCCTCTCCACCCGAAAGTGTTGTGGCATTCTGTCCGAGCGTGATGTAGTCGAGTCCCACATCTTTGAGTGTCTTGAGCTTGGAGGCGATTGCCGGGATGGCTTTGAAAAATTCCAGTGCCTCACCTACGCTCATTGCCAATACATCGGCAATGGACTTGCCTTTGTACTTGACCTCAAGCGTCTGGGCATTGTAGCGTGTACCGTTACAGGCATCACACTCAACCAGTACGTCGGGCAAAAAGTGCATCTCTATTTTAATTTGACCATCCCCCTGACACTTCTCACAGCGTCCGCCTTTGACGTTGAAACTGAAACGTCCTACTTTGTAGCCGCGCAGTTCCGCCTCTTTTGTCTGGGCAAAAAGTTTGCGTATCTCGTCCATAATACCCGTATAGGTCGCCGGATTAGATCGCGGTGTCCGACCGATGGGACTCTGGTCGAGGTAGATCACCTTGTCGAGATGCTCCAGCCCGTTAATCTCCACACCGTCAACCTTGTTGACCTTCTTGGCATGGTTGAGCAGTTCACGTGCGGCAGGCAGCAGTGTCTGCAAAATAAGCGAACTCTTTCCGCTACCGCTCACTCCGGTAATGCAGACGAAGTTGTGCAGCGGAATCCGCGCGGAAAGGTCCTGAATGTTGTTGAGTGTCACATGCTTTATCTCTATCCAGTGCTCCTGCGGTCTGTCATGCGGGTAGCTGATCTGCTTTTTGCCGTTAAGGTACTGTGCCGTCAGTGTTTTGGCCTTGAGCAGTTTTTTCTGATCGCCTGCAAAGACCACATCACCCCCAAAAGCACCCGCACCCGGTCCAATATCGACAATGTAATCCGCAGCCATGATCGTCTCTTTGTCATGCTCGACGACAATGACCGAGTTGCCCTTGTCACGCAGAGAGTTGAGTGTACGAATGAGCTTCATGGTGTCACGTTCATGCAGCCCGATGCTTGGCTCGTCAAGCACATACATTACCCCTGTCAGCCCCGAACCGATCTGCGATGCAATACGGATACGCTGTGCCTCCCCACCTGAAATGGTACGTGCGTCACGGCTGAGCGTAATGTAGCCAAGTCCCACATCGTAAAGAAAGAAAAGGCGCTCTTTTATCTCCTTTAGAATCGATTCGGCAATGAACTTCTGCTGCTCACTCAGGTGGGAAAAGTTAGCATCATCCGCAAAGTAGGCGTAACTCTCCTCGATGGGCATGTCAATAATGTCGGCTATGTTGTGCCCTTCTATTTTGACTGCCAGTGAACGTGGTCGCAGACGGTGACCGTTACACTTGTCGCACACCTTTTCGGTCATGTATTCGCTCATATCCTTTTCATCTTTGAACATGTCATGCGCGAACTTGACCACTCCCGGCCATTCGCGTTTGAGCTTGTGCCGTTTCCATGTAAATTCTGTCTGGGTATTGTTTCCGTAGAGTATGGCCTTTTGCTCATGACTTTCCAGTTCACCGTAGGGCATGTGAATGTCGATGCCGTTGCTTTCACAAAAGGCGTTGAGAAATTTCGCATAGTAGCTTTTGTTAAATCCGTACATGATCTTCACCGCGCCTTTGTCGATGCTCAGCTCCGGATCAATGACCTTTTTAAGGTCTATAGCATACCGAATACCCAGACCGTCACAGGCGGGACACGCTCCCTTTGGAGAGTTAAAGGAGAAGCTTACAGGCTCCAGGGGCTCGAAGCTGATCTTACAGTCAAAACAGGCAAGGTGTTCAGAGTAGTGGTAGTCTTTTTGCTCAAGCCCCACCTCTTCATGGTTGAGCACCTCGATCTCCATTTCACCGTAACTCTCTTTCAGCGCTTTTTCGACATCCTGCCCAATACGGTCACGACTGCTCCCTTTGACCACCACACGGTCAATGACGACTTTGATGGTATGTTTTTTGGTCTTGCTCAGTTCTATCTCGTCATCGAGCCGTACCATCACACCATCTATCATGGCACGCACATAGCCTTTGTGACGCAGCGATTCGAGCATATCGGCAAAGGTTCCCTTTTTCTCCTTGACCAATGGTGCCATAATGACCAGTTTCGCCCCTTCAGGCAGTTTGAGCACCTCTTCAATAATGTCCGCAGCACTCATCGAAGAGATGGGTTTGCCGCACTGATGACAGTACTGTTTTCCCACACGGGCAAACAGCAAACGTAGGTAGTCGTAAATTTCGGTAATGGTTCCTACGGTTGAGCGGGGGTTTTTGGAAGTGGTTTTCTGGTCAATGGCAATGGCTGGGGTCAGACCTTCAATTGTGTCGACATCGGGCTTGCCGACACGGCCGAGAAACTGTCTGGCATAGCTTGAGAGCGACTCGATGTACCGGCGCTGCCCTTCTGCATAGAGTGTAGAAAACGCCAGTGTCGATTTACCCGAACCGGAAATACCGGTAATGACCACCAGCTGGTTTTTCGGAATCGAAATGTCAATGCTCTTAAGGTTGTTCTCTTTGGCCCCGTATACATGGATCATGTCTTGTTTTTTTGCCATCTTGTTATTCTTTGCCTTGCTGAAAAATTAATTTGGGATTATAGCATATTTACGTCATACTCTAATAGATTTATAAAAAGAGTATCTTAAATATGAATTTCTACTTTTTAGCAATAGCAGGACATTTTTGATATACTACTTATTATATGAAAAAAGCCAGAGTGGGATAATGAGCTCCCTAATAAGATACTTACACTTGTAAATAATAATGAGATTAAAAACTGTAGCACTCATATCGCTGTCTCTTTTGGTCGCTAAAGAGTTTGTCTGGCTGTTCACCAACTTCTCTTATATTGCTGATCATTTCTTTCAATACGCTTTATCCAGTGTGGATCGATGGGTCTTTATCTTTTTCTTTTCAATGTTGTACCTACATTCGGATGATTAACTATGCCCAATTATGAAAAGGATCTACATTGGAAGAACCCCGGAGGAGAAACAGTTCAGAAAAAAATATCGTTACGGCAATCTGTTAAGGCTATCACTATTCCTATGTTGCTGCAAGTGATTTGCGTTTTGGTTGTAAGTCAATTTGATCCCTGTAACAACAATCCTGGATGTATGGCAGGGAATATCACTGGATTTTCTGCCATTTTTATATTGCCGGCAAGTTTAATAATACTGATGTTTATTACTTTTATTGAGGCAGGAAGCAGAAAAGTAGGCTACAAAAAGGCATTAAAGATCAATTCGGTGTTAGCGCTACTTCCGTTTATTCCAGTTTTTCTGTTGCTTGCCAAAAGTTCATGACAATCACATTATCAGGTCCAAATACCATTCTACACCCTATGCAAAAAACATCTTCTTCACCAAAATAAGCAGAGAGAAGAGGTAAAGTGCGACCAGGGCTGCTTTATGGTGGTGTGTTTTGACATGATCTTTCATCCAAATACCGATGAAAACCCCCACCAGTGAAGCGACTGCAACAACGAGTCCGTTGGAGAAGTCGATGGTGCCTATCATCAGACGGCTGACGAGCCCTGCAACAGAGGAGAATACAACAAAAAATAGCCCCGCGCTGATCGCTTTTTTGAGCGGATAGTGCAGCAGTCCTACGAGAATGGGTGTCAGGATGATCGACCCGCCGATCCCCAGTGTAATGGAGAAAATTCCGATAATCAGACCAATAGCAAACAGAATGCCCTTGTTGAGTGTTTTGGTATGGGAATCATCTGTATGGTTTTTAGAGAAAATCAGGCGCAATAATGCAAAGATCAAAATACCCAGAAAGAGTACCTGAAGCACTGCGTCGGAGACATAGTGCGTTACATACCCGCCAAGATATCCACCCACAAATCCGCCAATACCGACGAAGATCCCCTCTCCGACAATGAGTGACCCCTTTTTCCAGTTCAGATAGGAGCCAAATACCGAAGAGAAGACCATCTGCACAATGGAGATGCCGATGGCATCTTTAATCCCAAAGCCGATCGCAAGCAGTATTGGTACGAGCATCATCCCGCCGCCAATGCCAAAAAAGCCCGACATCGAACCAATAAAAATACCAACCATGAAAAGTTCTATAAACATAACTGCTCCAATTTCATTAAAGGAAAAAAATACCGACCATCAAGGCAAAGAAAGGCACCATAGCCAGCATGTAGATCACACGCTGTGTCCGCAGGGCTTTCCAGACACCCCAGAAGAAGAGTACCAGTGTCGTCAGGAAAATCACGATTAGTGTCAGGTTGTTCATTCTATCTTCTCTAACTCTTCTTTGTAGAGCTTCTCAACCATTTTGATGCTATCAAGCGCATTGGTAAGAATTTGCTTGGTCGATGCAAGCGGCTTCATGTGGATGTTTGTCATCTGCTTGTCGATGCTCTCATCCGTTATCAGTGCCATCACCTCATTTTCAAGTGAAGCGATGATCTCATTGATGTTCTTTTCAATCAACTGCATATCCATTATTTTGCCTTGGGACGGAACACTTTTATGACCGCTTCATTGGCCTCCATATAGTGTCCGCCTATGAGGTCGATGCAGTAGGGTACGGCAGGGAAAACTGCATCGAGACACTCACGGATGGACTTGGGTTTGCCGGGCAGATTGATAATGAGCGAACCGTTGCAGATACCCGCTGTCTGACGTGACAAAATGGCCGTAGGCACATACTGAAGGCTCACTGCTCTCATCTGCTCACCAAAGCCCGGCAGCAGTTTCTGGCAGACATTCTCCGTCGCTTCGGTAGTGACATCTCTGGGAGCCGGCCCCGTACCGCCTGTGGTAACGATGAGATCACACTTTTTTTCTCTTGAAAGTTCGATGAGCGTCGTTTCAATGACACTCTGCTCGTCGGGAATACAGCGGTATTCATACTCACACTCGTTAAGCAGGTACTCTTTCATCGTATCCATGATCGCCACACCGGAAATGTCTTCATAAATGCCCTGTGAAGCTCTGTCACTGGTAGTGACTACCCCTATTCGAATAGTATCCATGTATTATCCTGTCTTCAGTAAAATTTTGTCAAGTAAAGTTGTACTCAAAACGCGCTTTAAAAACCCTAAAATCACGGTTGCTTTGGTAATGTAGTAACGCGGTTTGGGTTTCTTTGCCAAGATGATCTTATGTACCACCTTTGCCACTGCATCGGCACCTTCATTGAAAGGCACATTGCTTTTTTTCGCCTCAAGGCTCTTGTGGTACTTTTGTGTAAAAACAGAGTGTTCGATGTCTACATTCTCCTTTAGCTTTTCCATCGCGTTTTTACGAAAATCGCTTGTAATAGGACCCGTATTGAGCAGTGAGACCGAAATACCGCTTCCGTACAGTTCCAGCCGAAGCGTGTCCGTCAACCCCTCGATGGCATACTTGCTCGCATTGTACGCACCACGCCCAAAGAGTGAGACCAGTCCCAGTACCGACGAGTGCTGGATGATCTTGCCGTATCCCTGTTTTCGCATCACAGGGATGACCTGTCTCGTACACTCATGCAGTCCGAATACATTGGTTTCAAACTGCTCTTTAAGCACCGAAGTACGAATGTCCTCTACCGCTCCGGGCTGTCCATAGCCGGCATTGTTGAACCATACATCTATGCTACCCTCTTTTTCAATCACCGCTTCAATGACAGCTTCTATATGCTCTGGGTTACGAACATCAAGCTGCATGGCATTTTCAAAGCCCTCGTTTTTAAGTTTTTCAACATCTTCACTTTTACGTGCAGTCGGGTAGACAGTCACACCTCTTTGCTTTAAGTACCTCGATGTTTCCAGCCCGATGCCTGTACTGCATCCGGTAATGACAATATTGCCCATGCAATTCCTTTATAATGTTAAATGCTACAAAAAAGCCTTGTGCTCACTGACAATGAGCCGCTTCTCTCTTTCGCTCCTGCAGGTAATCTTCGATGATCTTCGCATGGTCAAAGACCAGTTTGTCAAAGGGGATCTTCTCAAGAGGGTATATATGCGCCTCTTTGGCATCATCTCCTGCATGCGGCACACCTTCTGCCCTGGCAACATAGACGGCACTTGCCGTATGAAAACGCGGATCACGTGCAGGGTCGGAGTAGATGCCGAGCAAAGAGGTGATGCTTACATCCAGTCCCGTCTCCTCTTTCATTTCACGTACCAGCGCCTCTTCGACACGCTCACCCACCTCGACGAAACCGCCCGGCAGTGCGACCCCCAGCGGGGTATTTTTACGTTCAATGAGAACAATGCCCTCAAATACACCATCGCTATAAATTTCAATAATCCCGTCTGTCGTAAGGTATGGTGTTTTGGGTATGAAAGCCATGCGTCACTCCTCAAGAAGCAGATGTCCCGCCTCTTTGATGAAATAGGTCGTTGTCAGCGGTGCGAAGAATGCAAATGCCGCCTGTGCATCGATAATCTTGTCCTTACCGCCAAGAAACACTTCAATCACCGTACCACGCTTTAAAATCTGCTCAATCTTCTCAGCTTCCCAGACATAACCAAGCAGCGTTTCAAGCCCCTCTTTTGTGCCAGGCTGCACACAGGAAGTCAGATTGGCGCCTGAAGGGTAGGCAACGTTGGCAAGAAACTTAGATATGTAGGCATCCTGATCGTGTGCAAAGTAGCGAAGCTGTGTACGTATGAATGCGGGTTTCTGGTTTTGAAAAAATGCCGGAGAGAGAAGAATCAGCCTGTCAATGCGATGGGTTGCATGAAGCGTGTACTCCAGTGCCTGCTGCGCGCCGTAACTAAAGCCCGCCACAGCCAGATCATTCTCTACGAGATAATCACTGAAAAACCTTTCCTCACCGGAGAGTGAAAATCCGTTAAAATATCTCAATGAGAATCTTCCTGCACCCTTCATGGGTAATGTTTTCATGCTCGAGCAGATACGCCGAAACCTCGTTGAGTGCCCTTTCAAGGGTCTTGAGGAGTGCTTTGAGTTCGGAAACAATATCTTTCATGAGCGCTTCCTCCTCTGCGGGTGTAACAATGAAGTTTTCACTCATGGCATAGTCGTAGATGACCTTTCTAATGAGCTCCTTTGCCTGATGAATATCATCGCTGGCATTGGTAAACTGCTCATTGAAGTGCATCTGTGTCGCAATGGAGCCGGCAAGATAGACCTTGATGCGGTTAAGCAGTGCCGATCGGGAGAGAATTTCGTGTTCGGCCAGCATCAGACGGGTATTGACAATGCCGATCTTTTCGAACTCCACATCCAGCCAGGTAGCGATAACCGCCTTGGCACCCTGATAGACTGCCTGTATCTGACGCTCCTCCTCGGTAAAACTGAGGATCTTTCGTTTACCCAGCAGTACTTTCTCCTTGACCGCTTCAAAATCGGAGGTCTCTACCGTTTTACGCCCCTGACGCATTGCATAGATAGCCGCTTCGTTCGTCAGTGTATCGAGTGCGGCGGAGCTGAAACCTACCGTCATACGCGCAACCTGCTCTATGTCTACATTGTGCGGTTTGTGTGCAAGGTAGAGTTCCAGGGTTTTGACTCTGTCCTCAAGATCAGGCATAGAAATATGTATGCGGCGGTCAAAACGTCCGGCTCTAAGCAGTGCCTCATCGAGAACGTCTATTTTGTTGGTCGCCCCGATGACAATGACCCCTGAACTCTCTTCAAAGCCGTCCATCTCGGTCAGCAGCTGGTTGAGTGTTGCCTCACGCTCATCGTTACGAAACTCTCCCCTGCTCTTGCCGACTGCATCGATCTCGTCAATGAAAACAATGCTTGGTGCGTTCTGCTTTGCCTTCTGGAAGAGTTCACTGACACGTTTTGCACCCATGCCCACATAAATATGTACAAACGACGCACCGCTCTGGTAAAAAAACGGTACATTCGCTTCTCCCGCGACCGCTTTGGAGATAAGCGTTTTCCCTACTCCCGGAGGACCTACCAGCAGCACCCCTTTGGGTAGACGGATGTCAAGTTCACGGTACTTTTGCGGTGCTTTGAGAAAGTCGATGATCTCTTCAAGCTCCTCTTTGACATCTTTGATGCCGGCGACATCTTTAAAGGTCACCCTCGAAGTGATGGGACGTATGGGGGAGAGTTCACGCTCAGGTACAGCCGACGCCGCCTCGATCTGCTGAATCTGCTGCGCACGACTCTCTCTCATAAATTTAAAGAGGTAGAGAAATGCACCTACAATAATCAGAAGTGAAAGCAGGTCATACAGCTGCGGTGAAGCCTCATTGACCTCGACCGGATACTTGCTGAAAAATGCTTTTTTGTTAATGGCATCTTTGTAAACCTTGTACTGTCCGTCGTCTGTTTTGATGCGAATGTAGTCACCGTCTACAATGAGCTTTTGTATTTTCTTCTTCATATACAGGGCATTTGCCTCTTTATGGGTAATGAGCCTGTCAGTATCACGGAAAAAGGCAAACGCAAGCAGTACGACCAGTACGGCAAAAAGTCCGGCGATAATACGCAGGTTTCTTCTGTTGACACCTTTGAGACTATAGTTTCGCACAGTTTCCATCCGGGGTTACCTCCACATCGTTTAGCAAAACCCAGTTGCTGCTGAGATCTTCGCTGCTTGTTACCGATACTTTGTTGAAATACTGGTCAAAACCGGTATACACGCCATCTTTACCACTTTCAAGAAGGACTTCCAGGTTCTCATTGTAGGTGCGTCTGAATGCATGGTTTTTTGCTTTTATAAGTGCCGTCAGCTCTCTGTGGCGCTCTTTGGCAATGTTTCCGCGCACTTCCGGCTTCATCGTCGCAGAGGCTGTATTGTCACGCTTGGAATAGGAAAAAGCATGTACATGGGTCAGCGGCAGCTCTCTAAGGCGTGTCATGGCCTCTTTCCACTCCGCTTCTCCCTCTCCCGGATGTCCTACAATGAAATCGGTTCCCAGCGCATAGCCGCGCGAAGCGATGTCATGGAACAGACGCAGGTCACTCTCGAACTCGCTTCGTCGGTTCATCACTTTCAGCATTTTGTCCGACGTATGCTGAAGCGCAATGTGCAGATGCTTCGCCATCCACGGCTCATTAAGAAGCTCCATGAATTCATCGTCTATCTGAATGGGTTCGAGACTGCCGATGCGTATGCGTCGCACACCGCGTATCATACTCATTTTCTTAAGCAGTTTTGCCATGGATGTACCATGGTCTTTGCCATAGCTGCCGACATTCGTACCTGTGAGAATGAACTCGCCAAAACCATTCGCGGCAAGCTTGCGTATCTGTTCGAGGATCGTCTCTTCTTTATGTGAGCGTGCCGCTCCGCGAACCTGCGGAATAATACAGTAGGAGCAGGCGAAGTCGCACCCTTCCTGAATTTTGATGAATGCCCTGCTCTTGCCTACAAACTCCTCGACAATGGTAGAGTCAATGTGTTCGAGATCACCAATCTGATAAAACCGTTCCTCATGCTTGAGTATTTCATTTATCTTCTCTTTTTCGGAATGCCCCATCACACCAAAGACTTTTCCGTCTTTAAAAAGGGCTTCCCCTTTGGAGTGCGATCCACACCCCGCAAGGATAATGCGTGCCTCGGGATTCTTCCGCTTCATCGAAGAGATATAGTTACGTACCGAAGAGTCGGCACCGTTGGTAACCGTGCAGGAGTTGACCACAATCATGTCGGCATGCAGCTCGTCCTGACTGAGTTCAAACTCTTCGAGTTTGGACATCATTACCTGTGTATCGAACTGGTTCGTCCGGCATCCGAATGTTTTGAAAAAGACTTTTTTCATGCCTGTTCCCCATCAAAGAGTGTCGGTGCTTCCGCTTGCGGCTTGCGTACATCTTTGTCAATGTAAATAGACTGTGTAGGAAATGCCAGTGTAATGTCATTTTCCGCCTGAATACGCTCGATGATCTCCATGGAGATGGTACTTCTGAGTGTCAGTGTCGCATAGGCATTGGTATGATACCATGCCGATATTTTAATGCCGTAAGGCTCTATGAAACTGTAAATACGCGGTTCGACATTCGTGTTTTTCATACTGTACTGGCTTCGCAGTTTGTTTAGCTGTTTACGGGTTATGTCAGTGTAACCTTTGGAGTACTTTTTGGTGACATCTTTGGCAATGGAGGTTGCCTTCTGCACATTCGAATCGAAAGTAATCATAAAATCTATACCGTCCCATACCGTCTTCAGCCCCGCATGCGAATAGTTCGCGATCATATCGGTAAAGACATAGTTGTTTGGCACGAAAATAATACGCCCAGCCCTGCGGTTGTGCATGTAGGTTGTCAGGGTAATGTCCTCCTGAATGGTCATACGCAGCAGTGAAATGTCTACAATGTCCCCCACATACTCCATACCGTTACGTACAAACTTGACACGGTCTCCCACATGTACCGCTCCGCCGATGACAATGACAAACCAGCCCATGAGGGACATGAACCAGTCTTTCATGGCAATGGCAATACCTGCCGAAGCGAACCCGAGAATAGTCACGAGATAATTAACGTTCTCGATGTAGGCAAAAAGCAAAATCAACAATGCAAGGGTTACAAACGTAATATTGAGAAATTTGTTTATGGTGTAGAAACGCTCATTGTCAGACATGTAGCGGCGCACCAAATACTTGATAAGAAAGATCACAATCAGAAAAATAAGGATGATGATGCCGATGGTTGTCGCCTTCTCGATCTCTTTTTTTATCTCTGCCTGCAGATTGAGCTTGATCTCTTCTATTTTTTTGTTATAGACATTCTGTGTCGTCTCAAAAATCTCCTTAACCGGCGTAAAGGTAGCTATCTGATCCTCTACATCATGAAGTTCCCTGCGGTATTCATAGTGACTTGGATCTTTCTCTATCAGTGTTTCAAGTATGGCTTGTTTCTCTTTAAGCTCATTCATCACTTTCTGAATGGACTCATACCGGTTTCGGTATTCCTGCTGGTCGTTCTTCAAGCGCTCCTGAAACGAAAGTGCGGAGATAATGGCAAACGGATTGCCCACCTGAGGCACTTTGCCTATTTCCGGCGGTGTAAGAAATTTTTTGAACGGATTATTCTCATACTCTTTGAGCAGCTGCAGTTTCCCTTCAAGAATCTTTTTTTGTTCCTGAAGTGATGAGAGCACCTTTCGCTGCTCTTTGTTCAGAAGTCTTCTTTTTGAGAGTGTTTTGATCTGTTCAATCTTCTTGTCAAACGCTTTTTCTTCCTTTTTGAGCTGACGGTAAAGATGGTAGTTGCTGTAGATCTTCGACCAGATGTTTTTCTCTTTTAAATCAAGGTCGAGCCGCTGCTTTTTTTGAAGCAACTCCTGCAAAGAAGCGGTAGGCATCGCATCGAAACTACTTTTTCCCGTAACGCTGCCGTTCTCTCCTGTCTGCGCATACAGTGCCAAAGAGAGCATCAGAAGAACAAGAAGTCTGTACATCAGGCATCACCAAACTGTCTGAGTACCTGCTTAACCACATCTGCATCAATATCATCCACCATGCGGTGTGTACCGATACCTTCGGGCAAAATAAACTTGATGCGGTTGTTCGCACTTTTTTTGTCAAGGAAGAAATGTTCATAAAAATCATCGACATCGGCAATGGCATAGTCGGTTGGCAAACCTGCCTGTGCCAGCACATTTTTAACCTCTTCGGCCTCTTCGGCTTTCATCAGTCCCAGCTCTACCGCAAGGGCGTTTGCCATGACCATGCCTATGGAGACCGCCTCTCCATGCAGGTAGGTATCATAGTGCGTCTCGTTCTCCACGACATGTCCAAAGGTATGTCCGTAGTTCAGTACTGCTCTGATACCCGCTTCCTTCTCATCCTGATTGACTACCCATGCCTTTAGCTCTACACTGCGTCTTATCGCCTCTTTAAGCTGTTCAACATCCTTCAGGTCGGCTTTTTTAAGAAAGTCGAAATAGTCACGGTCGAACATCACCGCCATCTTGACGATCTCGGCAAAACCGGCGGCAAACTCACGTTCCGGCAGTGTTTCCAAAAATGCAGGATCGATGTAGACCGCTTTGGGCTGATAGAACGCCCCTATGAGGTTCTTGCCGTATTTGTTGTTCACCCCGGTCTTCCCGCCGACACTCGCATCGACTTGACTCAGCAGTGTCGTCGGTATCTGAATAAAGTCAATTCCCCTTTGGTAGAGACTTGCGGTAAACCCGGTCATATCGCCGATGACCCCTCCGCCAAAGGCAATCAGAAGCGATTTTCTGTCAAGCTTCTGTTCAAAACACTCATTAAGTATGCTCTCAACTGTCTCAAGTGTCTTGTACCGCTCACCGTCAGGTACCTTCACGACATGCAACAGCGGTGCCTCAATGTGTGCAAGCAGTGTATCAAGGTGCAGTGCTGCAACGGTCGGATTGGTAACGACGATCACTTTGGTGTCAAAAGAGAGTTTGGGTAATGCGTCAATAGTAATATCGTATTTTACCGGTTTTGGCGGCAGAAGCTCAATTGGAACGATCATAGGGGAAAACCTTGGATTAACTAAGATGAAAATGTCTTATATTCTATCTTAGTTGCACTTAAATTCCGCTCTACTCATCCCCTATGGCATACGGCACCAGCAGTTTGGGGTGTTTTCGGGTGGTTAGCAGAAAATCGCTTATCTTGGTGGAAATGAAGCGCCAGATGCTGTTGCCGTGCAGTTTTTTTTCAAAAGGGGCTATCTGAATGGTGTTTTCCATGCCCGAAAGCTCCCTGAGAGGATTGGAGATTTTTTGGGATATCTCTATCTCCATATTGAAAATATGTGAGAGTGTCTCATAATGTTCAATGATGATATGCTTGTTTTCAAACTCTCCTTCCGGGTCAAAATCGCACAGGCACATCTCATACCCGAGTGACTCTGTCACATCGAATGCCGTTGCCGAGATAGACTCCATTTTACGGTCATCATCTTCCATGAGTATAACCGCTTTGTCTATGCTCTCAAGTACTTCATCTCCGAACAGGTAGACCACTTTGCGTAGCGCATAGAGCGTCTGCATGACATTCTCCTCTTTGAACGCCTCGATACTGCTGAGTACCAGCCCGATGTCATGCTCCTGAATGTCGTACTCTACAAGGTGCTCCAAATCATTTTCATCGTAACAGACAGAGACCGTCACATTCTCCGATTCGAATGATTTGAGTGTGTCTATCAGTGCGAAGTCATTGGGATGCAGAATACGCACATAGAGCTGCTTCTCCTCAAGCCTCTGAAGCATATAGAGGCTCTCTTTAAGGTAAAAGAGCGCCTGTGCCTTGTCGTATCTGAAATCAAGCAGCAAATAGAGATTCTTTCCGAAAGGTTCCGGGAAAAGCCCTATTCGCTTATTGATCGTACGGTAGACCCCTTCAAGTACGAGCGGTTTCCCCATAACCAAAAGCGTATCGTTTGGAAGAATGGTTGTAGCATTGGTAGGGAGTATCTGCTTCTCTTTTCGGTAAATGGCGGCAATTTTCCACTTTCGCTGCAATATGGAGCCGACATGGCGAAAGGCGTAGGTACTGCCAAACGGCACATGAATCTCCATAATCTCTCCTTTGCCAAGACCCACATTCTGGGCAATAACAGGCACATTGGGAAGCTGATCGTACAAATGTGCAGCAATAAGTTCATCGGTATCGATGACGGTTACATTCTCCTCGTTTCGCCCCGCTTCGGGGTCATCCCACTGGTTCACAAAAATCACACGTATCTTGTCTTCGACCAAACGGACATTTTTAAGCGTATAAAGCGCATCTTCCTTGTTCTGCATAACAATGAAGACATGGGAGAACTTTACCTCGTCCATAATATGCCTAATACGTGCATAGCTTGTCGGATCGGCCTTGATAAGCGTAATGTTCTTGGCCATTTTTTCGGGTACTGCCCCCTCATTGAAACAGGTAACATAGTACCTGTTGTCAGCCACCCGTTTGCGTCCGACCCACTCTACGAAATGTTTGGCGATGCTGCCGTCAGCGAGTATCAGTATGTTCTTCATTTATGCCCTATTTGGATATAATTTGTCACTTATTTTAAGAGGACATTATAACACAATGCAATTTCAAGTAGATAAAACCGACGGCCGTGCCAGAGCCTGTACCATCCACACGGCACACTCAACCATTCAGACCCCCGTTTTCATGCCTGTAGGCACCGTCGGTGCGGTAAAAGCCCTCGATGCGACCGACCTGCAGACCTTCCTCAAACCGCAGATCATCCTTGCCAACACCTACCATATGTACATCCGTCCCGGTGACGATGTGGTCGCCAAAATGGGCAAACTGCACGGATTTACCCGTTTTCCCAAAAGTTTTTTGACCGACAGTGGCGGCTTTCAGGCATTTTCGCTCTCGGACAATGTCAAAATAGACGAAGGGGGCATTACCTTCCGCAGTCATCTCGACGGCAGCAAACACTACTTCACCCCCAAAAAGGTCATCGACATCCAGCACAATCTCGGCTCGGACATCATGATGATCCTCGATGACCTTGTCGCCCTGCCCGCTACCAAGGAGCGTATTGCGGCAAGCATTGACCGTACGACCCGATGGGCCAAGGAGTCCATCGACTATTTTAGAGCGAAACAGCAAGAGGGTATAGGGGCCGACCAGAACATCTTCGCCATCATTCAGGGTGGTACAGACAAGGCGTTCAGGGAAAAGTCGGCAAAAGAGCTCTGTGCTCTTGATTTCGACGGTTTTGCCATTGGCGGCCTGAGCGTCGGTGAGTCGAACAAAGATATGTATGAAACGGTCGAGTGGACCACCCCTTTCATGCCCGAAAACAAACCACGCTACCTTATGGGAGTCGGTACACCGGAAGACCTGGTAGAGAATGTCTACCGCGGCATCGATATGTTCGATTGCGTCATGCCTACACGCAATGCCCGAAACGGCACACTCTTTACCTCCTTTGGCAAAGTCAACATCAAAACGGCACAGTACACTACCGATGAAGGCCCCATTGACCCCGAATGCGGCTGTATGGTCTGCCAAACCTACTCACGTGCCTACCTTCGCCACCTCTTCCGTGCCAGAGAGTTCACCTACTTCCGCCTGGCGACCATCCACAACCTCTACTACTACCTCGATCTCATGAAACAGATGAGAGAGGCCATCCTCGAAAACCGTTTTGAAGCGTTTAGAAAAGCCTTTTATGCAAAACGCGGATGTGAATGCGACTAAAGTCACATTCGTATATCGTATTTTCCTGCTATAATACTGCAGACCAAAC
>JAUUDF010000043.1 GCA_030826885.1 Sulfurovum sp.
ACTTTTAAGCAGAGGATTCATATGCTCTCTTAGCCTCACTACATCTACCTTGCTATGAAACTGTTTTTCAAGCTCTTCTTTAAAGTCATACAACTTAAAATAATCACTCAGTTTCGTCTCTATAGCGATGTCAATATCGCTATCAGATTTTTCATCACCCCTAGCCAATGAACCAAAAAGAGCCAATTGTGAGATTTGATATTTGTTTGAAAACTCTTCTTTATGCTCTCTCAAAAAATCTAAAACTTGCTCTTTGTTCATTGTTATTACCTCTATTCGTATCATATTTTTATTTAGATGATTATAGCATAATCCTATCCACCTCTTTAAAACTCACACTTCAACCTTATAATCCAACAACATCTCATCCCCACTCATCCCACGAAATCCAAAGTGATACGCAGGAGCGTCTTGGATGAGTATCTCTATATCGACAGCCTGTATGCCAATCTCTTTGCGTATATGTTCAAAAAGTAAGGCAATGAGCTTTTTCTTTGTCTCTTTGCTTAGACCTTCTATCATCATAATCTCTATGATGGTATAGGCATCACTTCTATTGGGTGGAAACACCACATCTTCTTTCTTCATCGGGAAAAAACGATGAAATCTCTTATCTTCAGGAAACTGTAACGCTTCCACCACACAGCGATGTATCACATCTGATAACTGCTTTTTAACCGGGTTTAATTGGGAATCTATCCCATATATTTTTACTTGTGCCATAGGCATCCTTTTACATTTTCGCAGAAAATTTCCTCTATCAATCACACAATGTGTACCTTGCCGCTGTAAACGACCTTATAAGCAATACAATGATCCTTATCAGTGCGAGATTTCAACGAGAACAACACCACAGTATGGTTAAAGAGGGAACAATAATAAAAATTAAATAAAGTGATAGATAAGGATATCAGCTAAGAAAAAGTAGTAGGCTAACGCCATGTTCTAAGAAGCACAACAGTAGACTGGAATGTAAAAACAGATAGTTTCATAGTTTGCTCCTTTGTTTGTAATGCGGAAGTCTAACAAGTCATACCTTAGATAAACTCTAAAATAACATAGTATTTTAAGTTCTTGTCATTGT
This sequence comes from Sulfurovum sp., assembly GCA_030826885.1. Classification (GTDB taxonomy): domain Bacteria; phylum Campylobacterota; class Campylobacteria; order Campylobacterales; family Sulfurovaceae; genus Sulfurovum. The sequence goes on from JAUUDF010000043.1 coordinate 1,085, forward strand.
TTAAAATAGCGTACAGCCGCCCCTATGGCATAAAGCACCACAATGGCCGAAACTGTCCATATGAGTGACTGTTTCACTCCCATGGAGGGGTTGAGTGTACCGCAGTGGGGACAGCGTTTGACACCCTTTTCCACCTCGTTTTTGCAATAGCGGCAAGGCAGTGTTTTCTTCGTTCTGTCTGACATCAATATCCTTTGACACGTCTACACTGCATAATAGGTCGCCTTGGGGTGGTGCACGACCAGTGCCGTGGTACTCTGCTCGGGATGAATCTGGAAAGTCTCGCTCAGCTCGATACCGAACTCTTCGGGTTTGAGCAGATCAAAGATGATGCGACTTTGCTCCAGATCGGGACAGGCGGGATAACCAAAGGAGTAGCGTGCCCCCGGATAACGGTTCATGCGTACATCACGCAGGTTTGGTTTTTCTCCTTTGCCCAATCTGTCAAGATCGATACGTATCTGCTTGTGCGCCACTTCAGCAAGTGCTTCGGCAAGCTCGACGGAGAAGCCGTGCACCATATTGTACTCGAGGTACTTGCCTGCGTCATAGAGCTCTTTCTCATAGGCAGAGAATTTCGGTCCCGCACTTACACAGGTGATCGGCAGCACATCATGGCGTTCATGACGGAAGAAGTCACTCAGTGCACGGTGCGGCTTACGCCCCTGTCTTGGGAAACTGAAGGCATATTCGGCACGCCCTACCACCTCCTTGAACGGCTCTCGGTTGGCATTGGCGTCGACATTCCAGCCCTCCACTTCAGGAAAGACCAGCAGTTCCTGATCATTGCTGCGTACCGGATAGTAGCCATAGATGATAGTCGGCTCAAAAAGCCCTTTTTCTATGAACTCACGCTTGAGACGTTCATAGGCGGGATAGACCTTCTCTTCAAGCATCTTCTCATACTCGGCTTTATCCATTTTGCCTTTTTTGTAGCCCCAGTGCATCTTGATAACCGACTTTTTGTTCACCCAGTCAAAGACCATATCCAGATCGAGATCCTCTTTTTGCAAAACACGTCTGCCCCAGAAAGGCGGTGTAGGGATATCGACGGGTTCGGGCATCTCTATCTGCTCAAATGGCGGGATGACGACCTCTTTTTTGACCTTTGTCTCACGCTCGACCATATCACCGGCAAGCTTCGTATCAAGTACGGCATCGGGATTGGTCTTGATCTCTTCATTGTACTTCTCTATGCGGCTCATCGCCACAACCCCGTCAAAGGCATCACGACAGTAAAAGATCGGCCCTTTGTAGATGGGACGGCAGAAATCATCGACAAAAGAACGTGTCAGTGCCGCACCGCCGAGCAGTACCGGGATCGTCAGCCCCATCTCTGCCATCGTTTCGAGATTGTCTTTCATCACAGCAGTGGACTTGACCAGCAGTCCACTCATCCCGATTGCCTGTACTTTCTTCTCTTTCATCACATCGAGATAGGTCTCCAGCTCGGTCTTGATACCGACATTGATGACCTTGTATCCGTTGTTGGAGAGGATGATATCGACCAGGTTTTTACCCACATCATGCACATCGCCCTTGACTGTTCCAATGACCAGTGTCGTATCGGTCTCCTTCTCCTGTTTGGTCAGGTAGGGGTTGAGATAGTCCACCGTCGCTTTCATCGTCTCTGCTGACTGCAGCACAAACGGCAACTGCATCTGGCCGCTTCCAAAAAGCTCTCCGACCACCTTCATCGCATCGATGAGAATCTCATTGACGATACGATCCGGGTGTATCTCCTTGCGCGCCTCTTCGACCAGAGGGAGCATACGCTCCTTGTCACCATCCATCAGCAGTTTGGCGATCTTCTCTTCAGTACTCATCGCATCATAGGCTTCATCGTTGGCATCAGTATCGACCACCTTGTCAGAGAAGTGCTCGATGAACTTGAAGAGCGACTGGTCATCGGGATGGAAGAGCAGCTCCTCGCAAACCTCGATATCCTCTTTGCTCATCTTGCTGAGCGGAATGATATGCTTGACATTGATGATAACCGACGTAAGCCCCGCCTCGATACAGTGATGCAAAAAGACAGAGTTGAGATACATACGCGCATGCTTGTCCAGACCAAAAGAGATATTGCTCAGTCCAAGCGTAGAGCCTACTTCGGGATGGCGTTTGTGCAGTTCACGAATCGCCTCAAGGGTATGGATCGCTGCATCACGATACTCTTCGTCACCCGAACCGACCGTAAATGTCAGCACATCAAAGATCAGGTTGTGCGGTGCGATACCGTGACGGTTGACACAGAGATCATAGAGGCGTTCCGCTACGGCGATCTTCTCCTCTTTGGTCTTTGCCATACCTTTTTCATCGATGGTCAGACAGACCAGTGCCGTACCGTACTTCTTTGCCAATGTACAGATCGCATCGAGTTTCTCCTCGCCATCTTCAAGGTTGACAGAGTTGATGATGGGCTTGCCACCGATGCATTTGAGAGCCTCTTCCATCGTGTTGACACGGGTGGCATCAGGCATCAGCGGGAGGGGAATCTTCTGGTTGTAGAGCTCCATCACCGCGCGCATATCCTTCGCTCCGTCACGCCCTGCAAACTCCACGTTGACATCCAGACAGTGTGCACCGTCACGCACCTGTGCCTGCCCGACCGTCAGTGTCCCTTCGTAATCTCCGGCGAGGATGAGCTCACGAAACGCTTTTGAGCCAGTAGCATTGCTGCGCTCACCGATCAGCAGGGGAGCGGGCTTTTGGAAAAGCTCCACAGAGTTGAAGAGTGACGCGATACTCGGCGGGATACTTCCTGTAGGTACTTTGGGTTTGATGGTCGCTACGGCTTTTTTTAGTGCCTGAATGTGCTGTGGCGTCGTGCCGCAGCACCCTCCCAGAAAGCTCACCCCGTCAAGCTCGGTAAACTCCAGCTGCTTCTCGGTAAACTCATCAGGCCCCATCGGATAGTAGGTGTAGCCTCCACGGTTTTGCGGCAGCCCAGCATTGGCATGGATAGAGAGCGGAATCGCACAGAGCTCACTCATCGTTTTGAGATGTTTTTTTGCCTGCTCGGGCCCGGTACCGCAGTTGAGCCCCAATGAGAGGATATCGAACGGTTCCATAATTGTTACAATCGTCGCCGCATCCGTACCGATAAGCATCGAACCGCTCAGCTCAATGGTCACAGAGACCATGATCGGCAGATCGGTTCCTTTGGCAGTATTGGCATCCTGACAGGCATGCAGTGCCGCTTTGATCTGCAGAGGGTCCTGACAGGTCTCGAGCAAAAACACGTCACACCCGCCATCGATCAGCCCTTCGGCTACGACCTTGTAACCTGCATACATCTCATCGTAGTGGATGTGTCCGAGTGAAGGCAGCTTGGTTCCAGGACCTATGGAGCCGAGTACAAAACGCGGCTGCTCGGCAGTAGTGTACTCCTCGCAGATCTTTTTAACGATCTGCGCACCTTTTTTTGAGAGTTCATAGGCACGTTCACTCATATCGTATTCATCGAGTACCCACGGCATGCATCCAAAGGTATTGGTCTTGATCAGATCGGCACCCGCCATGGCATAACGTTTGTGAATACGTTCTATGAGTTCAGGCGCGGTATCGTTGAGCAGTTCGTTACACCCCTCCTGATCTCTTCCCTTCTCATCGATCCATGCCTCTTTGGGTATATCAAGATCCTGGATCTGTGTACCCATTGCACCGTCGATGACAAGCATACGTTCATTGATAAGTGATGTGATCGTTTCTTTGACAGACAAAATTGCCCCTTGGATTATAATAGCGTATTGTAGCAAACTATCGTTAAAGTCATTTATATATGATTTTGCCCCTCCCTGCTATCTATCTAAAAATATTTGAAAATCCTATAGTGTTATTTTTTTATGATATAATATCTGAAAAATCATCGTAACTGAAAAAGCCAAACCTGTTGCGAAGCAGGGACGGAAAGCTATGGGTCTTTCATAATAGAAAGATCGCCAGGCTGCCAAATGCTCCACTGCCTGGTCTCTTTTTCACTACAGTGATACTACATAAAAGGGAAACAAGATGGGTAGAACAATCAAAAACATTATTACAGGCAAAGAGATTACCAAACCTGACCCTGTAGATGAAGAGGTTCCATTTGACGGCGGTGTCATGATCACCGAAGCTGATCCGGCCGGCATCATTACCTATGCCAATCGGAAATTCCGTGAGATGACAGGATACACCAAAGAAGAACTGATAGGATCACCTCATAACATCAACCGTCATCCCGATATGCCAAAAGCCGCATTCAAAGGTATGTGGGAAACCATCAAACAGGGGAATTACTGGGAAGGCTATATTAAGAACATGACGGCAGAAGGGAAATACTACCTTGTAGTGGTGTGGATCAAGCCAAAATTTGATGAAAACGGAGAGATTATCGGCTACATCGCCGGTCGTAAGATTCCAGACCGTGATGCCATGGAGAGAGCACTCGCACAGTACAAGACCATGAAAGCACAGGAAGAGGCGTAAAAACCGCTTTTAGAGCGTCTCTTTCGCTTGCTGAAGCGCTTCAATCACCGCATCGATATTGGCTTTTGGAATATGGACTTTCCAATCCGGTTCTTCCGCATTCGCCTGCAGTGAAATACCGATACTCGCGACACTTTCACTTCCTGCACCATATGGCTCTTCAATAGTCGTTACCGTAATTTTTCCATCATTGGTTCCGCTTAGATCCATTTCTGCAATCTCTGTGACTTTTCCACTCATGATTAACTCCTTTTTTTATTGTTATTTAATTATAGACACTAAAAGTTAACGGTTTTTAACAAGACGCATCAGTGCCGCCTGCATTTTACGCCAAAGTCTTATCTCTATCGCAGGGAAACCTGCATAGGTCTTTCCGCCATCGAGCGATTTTGTCACACCCGCTTTACCTGCAATGGTAGTAAAATCACCCACTTCAAGGTGTCCCGCGGTAGCACTCTGTCCACCCATGACGACATTGCGTCCGAGTCTGGAAGAGCCAGCAAGTCCCACCTGTGCAGCCATCAGGGTATGGGCACCGACATCACAGTTATGCGCGATTTGGATGAGATTGTCCAGTTTGCTGCCTTTGCGGATGGTCGTCGAACCAAATACTGCCCGATCAACCGTACAGTTTGCCCCGATCTCCACATCCTCTTCGATCACAACGTTACCGTTTTGGTAGATCTTGACATGCTCCCCATGCTTTGTATGCGCAAATCCGTAGCCGTCACAACCTATGACTGTACCGCTGTGAATGATGCAGCGCTCTGCTACTTTGCAACCGTGATAAATGGTCACATTGGGATGGATGAGCGTACCTGAACCGATGGTAACATTGTCGCCGATATAGCTGCCCGCAAGGATGGTGACATTGTCCCCAAGTACCACACCTGTACCAAAGCGCACACTGTCATCGATATCACAATGCTCTCCTCTTTTTGGCTCTTGCGTAACAGTAGAGAGTGTATGTGCAAAAAGTTTTGAAGCCAATGCCAGTTTGAGATAGGGCTCCTCCGTAATCAACGCGATGGATGAAACAGGCAGCATCTTAGCATGCTCTGCATCGATGAGTACCGCACCTGCTTTGGTTTCTGGCAGCAGTAAGGCATATTTGCTGTCATTAAAGAAACTGAGCTGAGAGGGAGTGGCTTCGGCGAGTGTGTGGATACCGTCAATATCGATATCACTGCCCTCATATGAAACACCGATCTTTTCTGCAATTTTGGAGAGTTTGTAAGTCATATCGATCCTTCTGTAGGGTGCGCAATTGCGCACCAAAATACGTTGAATACGGTGTACAATTGTACACCCTGCAGAAAATTAGCGTTCTATGGCAACCACACCACCACGTACGATCTCACAGGGATTATAACGTTCCGCCGCTTCAATGAAATGCTTGACGCGTCTGGGCTCGTCCGCCACCTGTGCGACAACCATCTCCTTGCCGACATTGACAATACCGCCGTTGTAGGCAGAAGCAAGTGATGCAATATCGCTTAAATTTTCCGCAATGGGAAACTTCACCAGTACCATCTCTTTCTCGACCATCTCTTCATGCTCAATCACCTTGTAGACAGGAATGAGCTTGTGCAGCTGCTTGGTAATCTGCTCCATCACCCGTGCATTTCCCTGGGTCTCAATGGTAATATGCGACTTGTCACTATTGGGAATAGGTGCAACGGTCAACGACTCAATATTGTAACCTCTCGCGGCAAACATGGAAGTGACACGTGCGAGTACCGAACTCTCGTTCATAACGATCACGGAGATGACTCTTCTTGTATTGGTATCTGACATTACTTCTCTCCTCCGTTTTCTTCTGTTTTTGGCGGCAGCATCATGTTAAAGAGCGCTCCGCCTGCCGGAACCATCGGCAGTACGTTTTCGAAACGGTTGACCGCAACGTTCATAAAGCAGACTTTATTCTGTTTTATTGCGTCTTCAAGTGCCGCATCGAACTCCTCTTTCGTCGTTACGTCATATCCAATTCCGCCGCACGCTTCGGCAAGTGCTTTCCAGTTAGGCTGGAAGCTCAGATCCGTTTCGGAATAACGTTTTTCATAGAAGAATGTCTGCCACTGCCGTACCATTCCCAAGAAGTGGTTGTTCAAAATCACATTGATTACCGGTACCTTGTACTCGGCTGCGGTTATCAGTTCCTGTACGTTCATCAGAATCGACCCGTCTCCGGTAATATTGATAACCGTCTTTTCCGGATAGGCACGCTTTGCACCGATCGCTGCGGGCAGACCAAAGCCCATGGTTCCAAGTCCACCGGAGTTGATCCACTGGCGCGGTCTGTCAAACGGATAGTGCTGTGCGGCCCACATCTGGTGCTGACCGACATCGGAGGTGATGATTGCATCCTCACCGACAAGTTCACCGAGTCGCTCGATCGCCCACTGCGGTTTAATGACCTCATCGCTGTCTACATAGGACTGCGGATGCAGTTCGTCATAACGCTTGAGTATATCTCTCCATGCCTGATAACGGGCAGTATTGACATCATCGAGCAGCGGCAGCATCTTTTTAAGTACCGTACTGACATCTCCAACGATCGGATAGTCCACATCGACCAGTTTGGCGATGTTCGCCGGGTCGATATCGACATGAATGATGTCCGCATATTTGGCAAACTCCGAGAGCTTCCCGGTGACACGGTCGTCAAAACGCGCGCCCAGTGAGATGATCAGATCGGTTTCGCTCATCGCCATATTGGAGGCGTAGTTGCCGTGCATCCCGAGCATTCCCAGAAGCAGAGGATTCTTCGCTCCCATCACACCACGTGCCATGAGTGTTTCAACCGCAGGTATCTGTGTTTTCTCCGCCAGTTCGCGTATCAGTTTATACGCATTGGAGAGCACCGCTCCCCCTCCGATATACAGCAGCGGTTTTTTCGCTTTTTTAATTGCCTCAACTGCTTTTTCAATCTGTCGGTTGTTTCCTTTATATGTCGGCTTGTAGCTTGGGATGTGAACGCTGTCAGGATAGTTGAACTCTCCGATATCTACTGTGATATCTTTGGGAATGTCAACAAGTATAGGCCCCGGTCTACCGCTTCTTGCCAAATAGAACGCCTCTTTCAGAATGCGTGGCAGCTCTTCGAGTGAACGCACAAGAAAGTTGTGTTTGGTACACGGTCTGGAGATACCCACAGCATCGATCTCCTGAAAACCGTCCGTTCCTATCAGAGAGAGTGGTACCTGTCCGGAGATGACAACCAGTGGAATGGAGTCCATGTAGGCGGTCGCCAATCCTGTAACCGCATTGGTAAATCCGGGACCGGAGGTAACCATGGCGACTCCGACTTCGCCTGTTGCCCTTGCATAACCGTCTGCAGCATGGACTGCCGCCTGCTCATGTCGTGTCAGGATATGTTCAAATCCATCCTGCTTGTATATCTCATCATAAACGTGCATGATCGCACCGCCGGGATAACCGAAAACGGTCTTGACTCCCTCGGCGATGATCGCCTCACACACCATCTGTGCACCACTCATCTGCATGCTCACACGCTCCATAATTTTTTTCTGATTATATCAAAATAATATTAGAGTGTATGGTATCATTCTTAAAATAGGATAAAAATTCTCTTTTTTATTTGTCTCTATTGTGCATGCAGTAGTCAATAGCAACCCCTTCACGCAATCCGTCATCAATGACTATGCAACGCTCCTGCTCCAAAATCGTATACAAGTGCTTGAAAATCAGTATTCCCGCAGCGATCAGATCGGAGCGCCCTGTCCCCACCGTCTCCTCACGTTTCTCAAACGGCATGGCGAGCAGCTTTTTCAAATAAACATCAAGCTCTTCTTTCATCAGACTCGTTCCGTTGATTTTTGCCGCATCGTAGGTTGCATAGCTCTGCCCCAATTTCATGGCAGCGACTGTGGTAGGTGTACCTGCCGTCGCGACGAATGTCTCCACCCTGCCTCTGGTTGCCTGTATTTCCGCTGCGAACATCTGCATCGAAAGCATCTCTTCAGGCAGTGCCGCCTCTATCTGTTCAAGCCTGCCGTACTTCTGGGCGATAGTGACAATCCCCACGGCAAAACTGCGGGAGATGACCTCGTTTTCATAGACAAAAATGATCTCTGTCGAACCGCCGCCTATATCGATGAGTACAAACCGGGTTGCACTGTTCTGAAGTTTCCGCAGCCGCTCTTTGACCGCAAGTAGCGTCAGCGCCGCCTCCTGCTTCCCGTCAATAATCTCAAACGATACCCCGGTCTCCTGTTTAATGCGTGCAAGCACCTCTTTTGCATTTCCCGCTCTGCGCAGTGCTTCTGTTGTTACCGCCCGAACCGGCTGTCCCAAAAAATCGATCTGCTGCTGCGCCTCTTTGATCGCGTAGATCACCCGTTCAACCGCTTTATGGTCTATGATGCCGGCAGAGCCAAGCATGTCCGCCGTTTTGACGATCTTTTCAAACTCGGCAGTAGGCCGCATTGCCACACAATCATACTCCACCACACGCAGGGTATTCGACCCCAGATCTATCGCAACCACACTTTCCCCATTTTTAATTTTTAATTTTTAATTTTTAATTTTTAATTTTATCAATGTTCCTCTTTAAAGACGAATCCGCCCTCTGTCAGCTTCTTTCTGATGAGCGCCTGATGTTCCTCCCCTTTGGTCTCCAGCGCCACGCTTACATGTGCATCACCGAATTCAAGATCGATGGAGGTACGGTCATAACCGATATGAACAATATTTGCCCCTACCTCGGTAAGAATTTGCGTAAAACTCTGCAGGGCACCAGGCTTGTCCACCAGTGTGACCATCAGTTTCATTTTTCGTGCCGATTTCATCAGCCCTTTTTCGATGATGAGCGAAAGCATCGTCACATCGATATTGCCGCCGCTCAGTACAATGCCTATTTTACTGCCCTTGGGAAGGTCTATCTTGCTGTGCATCAATGCCGCTACACCGACCGATCCGGCACCCTCGACCAGCAGTTTCTGCCTTTCAAGCAAAAAGAGAATGGCAGAGGCGATCTCATCTTCACATACCCCTTCAAAATCATCTACATATTTCAGAATATACGAGAGTGTCTCGGGAGAGGTGTCTCGTACTGCGATCCCATCGGCAATGGTGCGCACAGAAGTGGTATCGATGGGCTTCTTGGCATCGTAGGAGAGGTGCATCGCCGGTGCACCGTCTGCCGATACGGCAATGACCTTGCAGGAGGGGCGAATGCTCTTGGCTGCGACCGCCATACCCGAAATAAGACCACCTCCGCCTACAGGGACAACTATGGCATCAAGCTCAGGCTGGACTTCGAGCATCTCCAGTGCCACTGTCCCCTGCCCTGCCATCACCTCTTCATCGGTGAAAGGGTGTACGAACGTATAGCCCTGTTCTGTTCCATACTTCACTGCATAGGCATACGCTTCATCGTAATTGCTCCCGTGCAAAATTACCTTTGCACCGAACGCCTTGACCCCCTGTACTTTGGTCAATGGCGTGGATTCTGGCATGACGATCGTCGCCTCTATGCCAAAATGCTTTGCGGCAAACGCCACACCCTGCGCATGGTTACCCGCACTTGCAGCGACCACACCGCCTTTTTTGCCGCTCTCTACAAGTGTTGCGATCTTGTTGAAGGCTCCACGCAGTTTGAACGCGCCGGTACGCTGCAGATTCTCTTTTTTAAGGTACACTTCGTAACCGCTCATTTCACTGAGAATGGGTGCGTATGAAAACGGAGTATGGTGCACCACCCCTTCAAGTCTTTCATAGGCTGTTTTGATCGCTTCTAAGTCCAACATAACTGTTTCCTGAGTATGATTATATCTGTTTAAACGAGATTATAACCAAATAAAGGATAAACCATGGAATGTGAATTTCCTACCGTCAATGCAAACAAAGAAGAGATAAGAGACATCTTCAACAGCGTCAAGACCATTGCCGTACTGGGACTCTCTCCTGATGAGAGCAAGGCAAGTCACCGTGTCGCCAAATATCTGCAGGAGGCAGGCTACAAAATCGTTCCTGTCTACCCCAAAGGCGATACGATTTTGGGAGAGAAGGTCTACCGTTCACTCGAAGAGATTCCGTTTGAGGTCGATATGGTCGACATTTTCCGTAAACCGGCAGCTTTCGATGCCATTGCCGATGCCTGTATCAGACGCGGTGATGTCAAAGTCTTCTGGGGGCAGCTTGGACTGGTCAACAATGCTGCTGCAGAGAAAGCGAAGAATGCCGGTATGAAAGTGGTACAGAATCTCTGTGCCATGGTAGCCCACAGGGATTTGATGTAACTGCGTGCCTTTCAGAGCTTCTGGGGTACAATAGTGCATGGATTTGACACAGGTACTCCTTATACTGACCGTGGTGACCGTCTTCGCCTATGACTTCACCAACGGGTTTCACGATGCCGCCGATATGGTCGCCACCGCCATTGCCTCACGGGCCATGAAAAGCAGTGTCGCCATTGCGATCGTAAGTATTTTTACCTTCCTCGGACCTCTCATTTCCGGACTGGCTGTCGCCGATACGGTCGGCACATTCATTGAGATTTCACATACCGATACACATCATGCACAGGCACTGGTCATTGCTGCACTTCTTGCCGCCATCAGCTATAATCTTGGCACATGGAAGTTCGGACTCCCCTCCTCCTCATCCAATTCACTCGCCGGAGGACTGGTAGGTGCGGGACTTTTTATTGTGGGTTCAACCCATATCAACTGGGGTGTCGATGCATTGATGCATTACCGTCTTGAAGGGCTCATGAAAGTCATCGCCGGGCTGTTTGTTTCTCCTTTTTTGGGGTTTATCGTCGGTTTTATCATTATGAAAATCATCTTTTTCATTTTCAGACGATTTACTGTCAAAATTCGTCCGCTTTTTGTACTCTCACAATATTTTTCCGTTGCATGGCTTGGCTTCTCCCATGGTGCGAACGATGCACAAAAAGGTATGGCGATCATCGGTATGATGCTGCTCGCAAGCGGAGATACCCAGCATTTTGAGATCCCTCTGTGGGTAGTGTTTATGTGTACCACTGCCATAACCCTGGGAACGATGTTTGGCGGATGGAGCATTATTAAAACACTTGGCTTTGAACTGTACCGTATCCGTATTATCCATGCCGTTGCCAATCAGCTTGGCGCTGCACTGGTCAATACCCTGGCTACTGCCATCGGTGCGCCCACATCCACCACACAGGTGGTCACGGCAACCCTGCTTGGTAGCGGTGCCGCTGAAAAACCTTCCCATGTAGGCTGGCGCAAAGCGGGCTACATTATAGCCGGATGGCTTTTCAATGTGCCCGTTTCCATCCTGATGGGGGCACTCTATGCCACCCTGTTTACCCAACTCATAGGAGCACTCACATGATACACTCCCTGCTTAAACAATATATTCTTCCCAAAGAAGTCGACTTTATCGGCGGACTGAGAGAGCATGCACATATTGTGGAAAAAATTATCGCAGACCTGCTGCAGTGTTTCTCCAAAAAGAAAACAAAGTACTGCAAAAGTATCTTGAAGGATGAACATCAGGCGCAACATATCCGTGACAAGAACATGCACGAACTGCTCAATGCATTCATCACCCCTATTGACAGAGAGTCCATCTACCGGGTCATTACACAGCTCGACTGGATTGCGGTAAGTGTCAGGCACTTCCTGCTCGAAGCGGATGCATACGGTGTCGACCACCTACATAAAGACTACCATCCTCTCATTACCAAACTGTTACATGCGGCAACATTGCTGAGTGAAGGTTTCGATGGGCTCAAGAAAGAAAACAGCGCAGTCATCGTTTCCAAATGCCAGGAGGTCAGAGACACGTATGATGCCCTTGTAGCGATCTATATTCAGGAGATGGCGGTTCTCTCCAAATGCAAAAATCCGCATAAAGTTTTTGTAGAAAAAGAGCTCCTTCACCAGCTTAAGGAGATAGGCAAACGGCTGCAAATGTGTGCCAATTCACTCGAAGATATTGTCATGAAAATGCAGTAAAGCAGCAGCGACATGCTTCTTCGTTGAATATACAGGAGAGACACTTTTCACTATCTGCATATGACAAGAGAAGTACAAGATATTCTGCATTACAATAGATATACGAATGTCTCGCTATCGGCAATCTTTACCAAAAGGATCAGTAATGTCACACCACACTCACAACAGGCGCAGGCAGCATATGCTGCAACTTGTTGTTCTTCTATCTGCTCTCATTCTCTGGTTCACACCGGTACCCGACTCTCTGGCTCATTTTATAGCGAAACTTCCTGCTTCCGATCTGCAGTTTACGCCACAGACAGCGTGGCACCTTTTTGCCATCTTTATGTCAGCCATTTTTGCCGTCATGCTCAATGCTCTGCCAATCTTCACCTCTTCCATACTTGCCGTATCTGCAGCCATACTCACAGGAACACTCACTGCGAAACAGGCATTTTCCGGCTTCTCTGAAGACTGGATTTTGCTGATTATCGTCGCATTTCTCATAGCACGCGGGGTTATTAAATCCGGGTTGGGGAAGCGGATTGCTTTTCTTATTATCCGAAAATTTGGCAAAACCAGTTTGGGACTCTCCTACTCTGTCATCGCAGCAGACATGCTCATTGCCCCTGCCTTTCCAAGCAATACGGCACGTTCCGGTGTTCTTTTCCCTATTGTCAATGCTCTGGCTTCCGACAGCGGTTCGAAAGTATCCAACGGTACACGAAAGAAACTCAGCTCCTATCTGATGATGTCTTCGATGGCAGGACTGACTATCTCCTCTTCTCTCTGGCTGACAGCTATGGCTGCCAATCCCGCCGGCGCAAAGATGGCAAAAGTGTTTGGAGTGGATATTACCTACTCTTCATGGGCAGTCGCTGCGGCTGCTCCCGTCTTGATACTCTTCTTTCTCATCCCCCGGTTTTTAATGTGGATCTACCCTCCGGAGATCAAAGAGACACCTGATGCACCGGAAATCGCACAGGCCCAACTCGATCATATGGGGCCTGTACATCGTAATGAAAAAATCATGGCAGCAGTCTTCATCGGTATGGTCGGACTCTGGATAGCTTCTTCTTTTGTTCCCGAACTCAACAAGACAGCTGTAGCGTTTCTGGGGCTGGGTATTTTGATGATCGCCAACATCTTTACGCTCGATGACCTTTCCCATGAAGGCAATGCACTGGGTACACTTGTCTGGTTTGCCATTCTCTACAGCATGTCTGTCTATCTCAACAAGTTTGGCTTTATGGCTTGGATAGGAGACAATGTCTCCCATGCAATTGCCAGGATGTCCTGGCCTGTGGCCTATGTCGTTTTAGTGTTTGCCTACGTTCTCATTCACTACTTTTTCGTTTCCCAGACGGCACAGATGCTTGCTCTTTTCTCTGTCTTTCTCGGAGTAGCGGTAGATGCGGGAGTGCCTGCCGAACTAATGGCGCTGATGCTTCTCTTTGCGACAAACTTCAATGCCGTCATTACCCCGCAGGGATCTTCTGCAAACGTCATCTATGTCGGAAGCGGCTATCTTGAAGCCGGAGAGATCTACCGTGTCGGCGGTCTTGTCACGCTGCTTAATACTGTGGTATTCTTGACTGTAGGAACCTTCTGGATTCTTCTCATTTCGTAAGGGAAACAGCACATCACAGAGAGTACACTCAATCAATACAGGTCAAAAAGCTTATGCCCTGCGTTTTAAAAAGACACCGCTCTCCACATGTTCCGTATGCGGAAACTGGTCAAAGAGTGCGGCATCGACTACCTCATGTGTCTGCGTCAGTGTCTCAAGATCACGTGCAAGTGTCTCGGGATTGCAGGAGATATAGATGATATAAGGCATATCGGCAATAAGCGCAGTTGTTCCGGCATCAAGACCGGCACGGGGCGGATCGACAAGTACCGTGCTAAAGTCGTACGCTTTCAGGTCAACCTCTCTCAGGCGTGAGAATACCCGTTTCCCCTCTATTGCTTCTGTCATCTCTTCCGATGCCATACGTACAAAGGTGATGTTCTCTATGCCGTTAAGTGTGCAATTTTGCAGTGCGGCATGGATGGAGCGTTTGCTGATCTCCGTCGCCAGCACCTTGTCAAAGTAGCGTGAAAGCGGCAGTGTGAAGTTCCCCAGACCACAGTAGGCTTCCAACAGATCACCTCCACCTGTCTTTTTTGCCTGGGCAATCGCCCACTCGATCATCTTCACATTCACGGCAGGATTTGGCTGGGTGAAACCGCTTTCGTACTCGACATAGGTATATATGCGTCCGTCAACAAACAGTTTTTCCGTAACAAACTCGTCCGAGAGCACAACTTTCTGCTTGCGGCTTCTGCCCATGATCTTACAATGTAGTTCTGTTTCAAGGGCTTTTGCCTCTTCACTCCATGCTTCATCGAGTTTGCGGTGGTAGAGCATTGTCACAAGAACTTCATCGGTTGTCGTCGCCAGAAACTCTACGGCAAAGAGTTTGTGCTTGAGTACCTCCTGTGAAGCGTTTATCTTCTCAAGCAGCTTCCACATCCGCTCCTCTATGGGGACGATGACCTTGGGACACTCTTCTATGCTGATCGCTCCTTTATGTGCCATATTGCCCATGGCATAGTCACACCGCTCCCCCTCATGCCAAATGCGAAACTCCGCACGCGCGCGGTAATGGCTCCGGGGGGAATCAAATACATCCAGCGCTTTAGTATAAAACGGTGCCAGCAGTACAGAAACTCTCTGCACTTTCTGCTGCAACTGCTGTGCATAATCCATCTCATAAAGACTGCAGCTGCCGCAGCTGCCAAAATGTTTACATGTCACACGAACCCTTTTATCTTTAATGGATGCCATTTTAACCGATTTTCAATTTGGAAAGGGTTTAACCATACTTTGTAATCATTCAATGATATTTACATTCTATAATATGCTGTATACCAATTTCAATTCAGGAGACATACATGAGTATTTTCGGTTCCATTATGAGCAAACTCGGTTTTGGTGATGACAAAGTCGAAGAGGCAGTACAGACAGTAGCAGCAGAAGCACCTGCAGCCCAAAATGCGGCAGAAGAGGCGCCTGCACCTGCAGAAGCGGTTGCAGCAATGTCCGAAGTGGACGTACTTGCAAAACTTGACGAACTCTCGTCGGAACACCCTGGTCTCAACTGGAAAACCTCCATTGTCGACCTGCTCAAACTGCTCGGACTCGACAGCTCTTTCGCACACAGAAAAGAGCTGGCGGCAGAGATGGGCATTGAAGGCTACGAAGGCAGTGCGGAACAGAATATAGCACTACACAAAGCGGTACTTGCCAAACTGGCACAAAACGGCGGGAATATTCCGGCTGAACTACTTAGCTAAGCACCCTTGCCGGCACTCCTGATCACGGAGTGCTGGATTTTAATTTTCTTCTCCTTAAAAGCATTTAGGTATAATCACACAATTTAATACTATCTATACAAAGGGAACATATCCATGTCCATCTCTGTCGTTATTCTCGCTGCCGGTCAGGGTACGCGTATGAAATCACAAACCCCCAAAGTACTGCATGAAATCAGCGGGAAGCCCATGCTCTTTCATGCCATCGACGCCGCACAGCAAATCAGCGACGATGTCACCATAGTACTCTACCATCAGGCAGAACGTATCCGTCAGGCAGTCGAAGCACATTACGGCAATATCATGTTTCATATGCAGGATGCCCAACAGTTTCCGGGTACCGGAGGTGCCATGAAAGGGGTACATACCCGACACGACCGTACCCTTATTCTCAACGGTGACATGCCGCTCATTACCAAAGGCTCTCTTGAAGCACTGTGTGCCGGCGATGCCGACATCAACATGTCGGTCATAGAACTTGACAACCCAAGCGGATACGGACGGGTGGTCATTAAGGACGGTGAGGTACAGGAGATCGTCGAACAAAAAGACTGTACCCCCCAACAGCTTGCCTTCAAAACCGTCAATGCCGGCATCTACGCGGTCAATACCGACCTGCTCGAGCGCTACATCCCCCAGCTTGACAATAACAACGCCCAAAAAGAGTACTACCTCACAGACATCATCAAAATGGCGGTCGATGAGGGCAGACATGTTCACCCAGTCTATGTCGCGGAGGAGGAGTTCAAGGGTGTCAACTCAAAACTTGACCTTGCCCATGCCGAGGAGATCATGCAGCGGCGCATCAAACATGCCCTCATGATGCAAGGGGTCATTATGCGCCTTCCCGAGACTATCTACATCGACTGTCGCGCTACTTTTGAAGGAGAGTGTATACTTGAAAACGGTGTCAGCATCCTTGGCGAAAGCCATCTTGTTCAGGCGCATATCAAAACCAATTCCGTTGTAGAAGATTCCATTGTCGAATACTCCGATGTAGGACCGATGGGACGCATCAGACCCGGGTCTGTACTGAAACATACCCACATCGGAAACTTTGTCGAAGTGAAAAAATCGTCTCTTACAGGAGTGAAAGCAGGTCACCTCGCCTATATCGGCGATGCCAGCATTGATGAAGGCAGCAATATCGGTGCAGGGGTTATCACCTGCAACTACGACGGCAAACAAAAATACAAAACCGTTATCGGCAAAAATGTCTTTGTCGGCTCGGACAGTCAGCTTGTCGCACCTGTAACCATTGAAGACGATGTCATGATTGCCGCAGGAACCACAGTGAATAAAGATGTTGAAAAAGGTGCACTTGCCATCTCACGTACCCCCATCAGAACAGTCAAAGACTTCTTCTATAAATTTTTTGGAGACAAATAATGCAGCTCAATCTACAAAACAGACGCATCCTTTTGGGTGTTACAGGCAGTATTTCAGCCTACAAAGCGTGTGACCTTGCCAGACTCTTCGTCAAATCAGGTGCTTCCGTACAGGTGGTCATGAGCCCTTCGGCAGAACGTTTTGTCTCCGCTTTAACTTTTGAGGCGCTCACACGAAACCCGGTACTTACCCACACAAATGAAAACTGGAGTTCCTCTCTCAATCACATCGATGCCGGCAAAGAAGCGGAACTTCTCGTCATCGCTCCTGCAACGGCAAACACAGTCAATAAACTCTCCAAAGGTATTGCCGACAATATTCTGCTTCAAACAGCACTCGCTTTCAAGGGACCTATCTTGGTCGCTCCCGCAGCCAATACCCAGATGCTGAAAAACCACTATACCGAAGGCTCCATCAAAATGCTCAAGGTCAACGACATTGAGATCGTCGAACCACAGAGTAAACTGCTTGCCTGCGGCGACACAGGTGCCGGCGCACTTGCAGAACCCGAAGAGATTTTTTACCAAAGTGCCAGAGCACTGCTGCGAGATCCTTTCTGGAGCGACAGACGTGTGGTAGTTACCGGAGGCGGAACACGGGAGAAGATCGATGAAGTACGCTACATCAGCAACTACTCTTCAGGCAAAATGGCAAATGCCCTTGCAACCGCCCTCTACCTTAAAGGTGCAGATGTCTGCCTTATTACGACCCGTTCCGCTAGCGACCTGCCTGCCTCTGTTTACACCATCGATGTTGAGAGTGCCGAAGAGATGCTCGATTACACTACCGATGCCATCCGTGTCGCAAAAAAAGGTGTCATGAGTAAAGCCAGTATGAACAGCAGCGATCCCCGCATGCTCATTCAAAAAACACCCTTTCTGTTCATGGCAGCAGCCGTAGCAGACTACAAACCCAAGTTTCCACAGGAGAGCAAACTCAAAAAAGCCTCTTTGGGAGAATCATGGTCACTTGAATTGGTACAGACACCTGACATTCTTTCGTCACTGAACAAAGACGGCATTCGTACGGTCGCCTTTAAAGCGGAGATGGATGCAGAGCACGGACTTGAGCATGCAAAAGCACTGCTTGAACAGAAAGAGGTCGATGCTGTCTGTTATAACCTGCTTGAAAACAGTGAAAGCTTCGGCACGGATGACAACGAGATCAGCTTCATTACCAAAACCTCCGTCACACCGCTTGGCAGGGCAGACAAACTGACCCTTGCGCAAAAAATCCTCGATGAATCAAAAGCACTGGCCGATGACTGAACAATCGCTGAAAAATCTCGCCATTATCATGGACGGAAACGGCCGGTGGGCCGCGCAGCGAGGACTGAGTCGCACCAAAGGTCATGAGCAGGGCGCGGAAGTCATTCGCGATATTACCGAATACTGTGCAAAGCATCCCACCATAGAGACGATTACCTTTTATGCTTTCAGTACCGAAAACTGGAAGCGACCGAAACTCGAAGTGGAATTTCTGATGAAACTGCTCGAGAAATATCTGAAAAACGAACTGGAAACATACCAAAAGAACAATGTCAAATTCATGGCCATCGGCAATACCGAAGCCTTTTCAAAAAAACTCCAGGAGCGTATCCAGCTGACAGAAGAAGCAACAAGAGAGAATGACGCACTCACCCATATTCTTGCACTCAATTACGGCGGACGTGCAGAGATTACCCATGCCGTCAATACACTTATTGCCGAAGGGAAAAGAGAGCTTACCGAAGCAGATATCTCTTCAGCACTGCAAACGCCGTACAGTGATGTCGACCTGCTGATCCGTACAAGCGGTGAAGAGAGGGTCTCCAACTATCTTCTTTGGCAGATCTCCTATGCAGAGTTCTACTTTACACAGACGCTCTGGCCGGACTTTACGGCAGATGAGCTCGATGATATCATTCAGCATTTTCAACAGCGAAACAGACGATTTGGAGGGATATTATGACCACTTCAATTGCTATAGCCTTACTGGTTTTTGTCTTTGGAACAATGATCGGCTCTTTTCTCAATGTGGTAATCTACCGTATTCCCAAAGGAGAGAACATCGCCTTTCCTGCGTCACACTGTCAGCATTGTCACACACCGCTGAAGTGGTACCACAATATTCCGATCATCTCCTGGCTCTTTCTGCGGGGGAAATGCGCTTTTTGCCATGAACCCATTGCCAAACAGTACCCTTTGGTCGAACTCTTTACGGGTATTATCTTCGTACTGCTTTACTTCAAACTTGGCCTTGTGTGGTATCTGCCGTTTGCAGCTTTGTCATTCGCCGCACTCTTCGCACTGGTAATGATTGATTTTAAATATATGGCCGTGCCTGACAATGTCAATTTCGCCGCACTCTTTTTTTCACTGATACAGCCTGATTTTCTGCATGCTGCCCTGTATGCCGCCATTGCAGCAGGAGGGTTATACTTCATTGGTCTGCTCTCTTCACTGCTTGCCCGACGACAGGCAATGGGCGGTGCCGATGTCATTGTCGCCGGTACCATGGGGGCACTGCTTGGTTTTCCCAACTTCTTTGCCGCCCTTTTTCTCTCTGCCGTTCTGGCGATCGTTCCGGCATTGATCTACCGAGAAAGAGGTGTACCGTTCGTACCCTTTCTGGCAATGGCGACTTTTATTGTCTATCTCTATGACACACAGACGCATCAACTGTTGGAGAGGCTGATTTATGGTTAGTATCAGAGGGTATATCTCAACGAACTTCTCCAAGTCTTTTTTGACTATTTTTGTTCCCTTTTTCCTGATTATATCCCTGGTCTACCTGGTCAAAATTGCGGCATTGACAGCCCAGATACAGCTGACATTTACAGAGCTTCTGCGGCTCTACAGCTATTCAGTCCCCGATATTGTCTTCTACACCCTCCCGCTCTCTTTTATTGCGGCACTGGCAAACGTACTAGTCAAACTCTCTACAGACAATGAACTGATCATTCTTTACGCACTGGGACTGAACGCTAATCGTATTCTAAAAGGCCTTCTTGTAATCGCTGCTCTATTTTCCATACTGCTGCTTGTTATCTCCTTTCTTGCCATGCCCATGAGCAAGCAGCTTTACAAATCGTTCAAGGAGGAGAAGAAGGCCGAAGCCAAGCTCAATATCATCCCAGGAAAACTGGGACAGAAATTTGGAGATTACTACATCTATGTCAAGGAGAAACAAAAAGACGGCTCATTTAAAAACCTTGTCATCTATAACCGAACCGATATCACCAATGAACAGTTTTTTGCCGCCCAGAAGGGAAGGATGAACAAGTATAATGATCAAACATCACTGCTTCTTGTAAACGGTTACGGCTATACGTATTCCAAGGGCTCCCTTCAGCAGGCTAAGTATGAAACACTCGAGGCATTCGACACCAAGCAGAAAAAACAGTACCATTTTGAAGATACTATCGCCTATTGGAGCAAAGCACCCAATGACAGCCGTATACGTCACCGTCTCTATTTCTTTCTGTTTGTCAGCCTCATTCCGCTGCTCTCGGTCTATCTTGTAGCCGCATTCAGCATGATCAACCCACGCTACCAGTCCAACCACTCCTTTAGCGTTATCTTCCTTACCACGTTGGCACTCTATTTGGCAGCCTCTTCGCTGGAGAAATGGGGAACCGTACCCATGCTGATCGCCACCATCACAGGGACCTTTGCACTGGGGTACTATATCTTTGTAAAGCGTGTGGCAAGGTACTTCTGATGCGTGTCAAAGCGGTCATCAGTTATGACGGCAGTGCTTTCTACGGATTTCAGCGCCAAACCACAACGCCGCTTACCGTCACACATGCCATAGAGAAAGCACTCCGCAGTGTTCAAATAGATTCAGCCGTTGTCGGCAGCGGAAGAACAGACAGGGGTGTGCATGCAACCGGGCAGGTTATCCATTTCAATATTCCCGAATACTGGTCAGACACAGAAAAACTCAGGCATATACTCAACCAAAAACTTGACGGCATATTTATCCGCACTCTTCAGCACACACAGAACGGTTTTCATGCACGTTTTGATGCCAAAAGACGCACTTACCGCTACCTTTTCAAAATAACCCAACCTTCAGTCTTTGAACGGAAATATCTCAGTTTCTATCCCCCAGACTTCGACATCCAAAAACTGAAAGAAGCACTCCGCATTTTTGAGGGTGAACACGATTTTCTCTATTTCCACAAAACCGGTTCACAGCCTCATACAACGGTACGTACGCTATTCAAAGCACGCTACTATCAACATAATGATATACATGTTATCATGTTTGAAGCAAACGGTTTTTTACGTTCACAGGTAAGATTGATGGTCGAAGGAGCTATGCGCCATGCACAGGGAAAATGGACAAAGGAGGCATTGAGTGCACAGTTGTCAACAAGAGACAAAAGCATGGTGCAGCCTGCCCCTGCCGAGGGGCTATATTTGGCTAAAATAACCTATTGAAAGGAACCAGCATGAAAAAGAGCATATTATCTATTGGCATATTCATCAGCATACTGTATGGTGCCGATGCATCGATGCAGCAGCTTTACATGAAAAACGGATACAGCGGATGCCATGGCATCTATGCGGAAGGTATAGGTGTTACGCCAAGACTCCAGGGAAGAAAGAAAGAGGTACTCGCTGCACGTCTCAAAGACCTTAAAAACGGTAAAACACGCAGTGCGTTCGGTACCATTATGGTCTCATTTGCAAAGTCATTGACAGATGAACAGATTGAGCAGATGGCAGCGTATCTTTCCACACTCAAAAAGACCGTGCCCGAAGAGCGTTATGAACTCGCGCCCGATGAGGATGACGGATCATCCTAATTCGTGAGAAAAGAGTGTAATCAGTGTGTTTCGACAGGTACACTCTGCGGTGCTGAAGGCGCAACTTTTTCAACTTCCGGAGCAGATGTCGGCTGTGTCATTTCAGCTGCTTTTTCCTTTACGCTCTCCAGTGCCTCTGAAGCACTTTGTTTAACCTCTTCCACTACCTGAGCTCCTTTTTCTGTTGCTTCAGAAGCAGTCTCTTTTACTGCATTGAGAGCTTTTTCGGCTGTTTCAGCACTTTTTTCGACAGCATCGCCTACAGCTTTTTTCGCTTCGACAACTGTTTCTTTGGCTTTTGCCGATGCAGACTCCATTTCCTCTTTAAGACTTTTAATTTTATCGTTCGCTTCATCGAGTTCCTCTTGTGCATCGAACAGTTCACTGTCAAGATCGGCTACACGCTCGACATTCGCACCATACTTGTAGACCAGTTCACCGCCGTCATGTCCCTGCTTGAGAATGCCGGCAACAAAGACAATCAGTACCAGAAGATAGACTGCTTTCATCAATCCTCTTTGGATCATTGCCGAAAGCATTTTGAAAATAACAACGATCGCGGAGGCGAACATCAGGTAGGTACCAAGCAGTTTATGTGCTTTGAGTTCCGTCTGTCCTGCCTGACTCAATGCGTCAAAGGCTTCCTTGCCATCGGTAGTTCCGGTAAGATATGCCGCAACCGCAGCAACCATACCGATGACCAGCAGCACGAATGAAATCGTACCGATAGCCCGCTTTTTGGCCACAAGGTTGATGATCTCAATGACCAAAACCAAAATAGGAATGGCAATCACAAAATGATCGACTGGCGGGTGTGCCAGTACAGGAATGTCAAAAGGCAATGGTATTGCCGGGAGTTTCAGTGCTGGTAGTTCCATGGGTACTTCCTTTTATTGTTTGAATGTAACGATTATAACACAAAATAATTTAGAATCATTGATTTAGAATGGTTTTACAACCACCATAATGACAATGCCGATCATCAACAGTGTCGGCACTTCATTGTACACACGCAGCCACTTGCTTGTTTTGAAATGTCCATCCTCTGCCATGATTTTTCTTATTTTCTCCAAAGAGAGATGGTAGCCTATCAGAAGCGCGACCAAAAGGAGTTTTGCATGCATCCAGCCGCCGCTCGCAAAGATGCCGGTGTTGAGATAGAGCATTGTTCCTCCTGAAATAACCGTTGCCCACATGGCAGGCACCCCTATATATTTCATCAGTTTGTACTCCTGCACCTTGACCACATCGGTAAATGCTTTGGTATCGGCATTTTCACGATGGTAGATAAACAACCTTGGCAGATAGAACAGCATCGCCATCCAGCTGATAAAACTCATAACATGAAATGCCAGTATCCACGTATAGTATGCCATCATTCACTCCAGTATGCTAAAATCTTTCCGGCTGTAGACAACCAGTTGTATGCGCTTATAATACCCAATGTGTGCTACAGCTATCTTGAGTCTGCTCCCCTCCGGCGGCGTCAGTTTCCGGTTTTTAAAGTAAATGGGTATTTTTCTACTCTGAGTATATAAATATCCTCTTTTGTATGTCCCGGTGATATTCTGTACAATTTCATTCTGTCTAAGATTTGAAAGGGTCGCACCGTACAGAGCTGTATCAACGTTCCCTCTTTCTCTCAGTACAACCATATCGGTAATCTCTTTGAGTCCTTTATAGGTATGTATCTGCCGAACACGAACATTATAAACTCCGCCCTCCTTCAACCCTTTTACAGCGCCAAAAACAAAAATCCCCCTACCCTTGGGCCTATCTTTTAGCACCGCATATCGCCCTCTTTTCAACACAACGGCCGCATTGTGAATATCGACAGGTACATCCAGCCGTTCTTTGTCATAGAGCATACCTATATTACCTACTACAGCCGGTTTGGCATAGTCTCTATCGGATTTTTTATAGGGTTTTGTATCAAAGCGTGCAGAGATGGGCAGGTGGTCGGAGTATCCTTTTCCGGTATGTCTGCCGCCTTTGATTTCCCAGCTGTTGATGTAGCCTTTTTTGCTTAAAAGATAACCCGTTTTAAATACATTAAACGAGTCGTTGACATAGTCGATCCCCTTGCCGTCGAACATCGATGGGGGAAGCAGTATATGATCGAGCGTGCTTTTACGTCCATAAAAAGTATGACTCCACCTTTTGCCGTAGGGCAGCTCCAGCCAGAGGTCATAGTGCGCCCCGGGCGTACCCAAAATTGCCGTCTCCGTTACAGGTTTTCCGTTAAATACCGTTTTAAGCAGATGATTCATGCCAATACGTCCCTCTGTATCATCAAGGCGATTGGCAAGGCTCAAATGAGCATCGTAGTCGGTATTGAAATCCCCAAGAATAATGTATTCTTTGTTTGAAGGCATGCTTGAGAGTCGTTTCGCTAGTGTTTTAGCATAGGCAATACGTTTACTCTCGTATCCTTTGCGGCTTTTGGATTTCCAATGGTTGACAAAAAGGGTCAATGCATGCCCCTCTACCGATACCTCGGCTTCAAGAATGTTGCGTACACGTGGCGAGTAACTTACCCGAAGTTCTTTTATTTGGCGAAGAGGAAAGCGCGAAAGCAGCGCCACCTGAATAGGTGCGCCTTTTTTGTGGGTAATCGCTCCATATCCATACTTACATCCGCTGCGCTGCAGAAGACGGCGAAGTCTGTTGAAAATATGTTCGTTCTCTATCTCCTGCAAACCGACAATATCGGCATCGAGATCACACAGCACCTCTGCTGTATGGAGCAGTTTTTTCTCTACGATCGCTTTTGTCCAGTGGTGTCTGCCGGGGACAAACTCGTCATACTCCGTACCGTCATAGCATGCATCAAAAAGATTCTCCACATTGTAACTGGCAACCTTGAAGGGTTTGGCAAACAGTAGAAGGGGAATCAGTAAAAGTAAGTATCGTTTCATAAAGAGAGTATAGCGAAGGAAAAATCACATAGAGAAAAAATATGTCACTTTGAAAGAAAAATGAGCAACGCAGGAAAACCCTGCATTTGGCAGTTTACCCGAACATTTTTCCAAGCATATTCATCGCACCGCCGACACCGCCAACCTGAGAAAGAAGGTCATCGACCATGGAGTTCTCCCCACTTGTCGCCTGGTCAACCACCTGAGGAAGTGCATCAGCCAATGCACCCGCAGCACTCTCTTCGTTCAGACCAAGCTGTGAAGCAAACTCGGAAATTTTGTCTGAACCAAGAAGGTCCTTGACCTGATCAAGAGAGATCGATGCATTCTCACCGCTGCCAAGCCATGACCCGACAATTTCACCCAAACCATTCTGCGAGAGCCCGCTTACCAGTGAAGCCAGATCAAGCCCACCTTCTTCATTACCGAGTAGACCGCCCAGCGCATTGGCGATATCACCAATATCCAAACCTGTCGTTGCATCATCGCTGTTGTTTTGAATAAGTTCTCCACCCATTCTTAAAAGATCGTTAATATCCATTTTTGGCTCCTCTATTGTGGTATATTCCAATTATGCCGTATCATTATCTGTAAATTATTACTATTTGGGCAGACCGATCGCATCTTCATGCAGCACAATACGTCCATCTTCGATGAGTGCCGTCAGGGTACGTTTGAAATTCTTTTTGCTCATCCCAAACACCTTTTTGATCTCCTCGGCATCGCTTTTGTAGGTAAAGGGCATCCTGCCGTCGGCTTCTTTAAGCAGTTGCAGAATTGCCCCTTCCGCCTGGGTGATCTTCGCCTGTATGCCGATGGGCTGCAGCGAAAGGTCAAGCTTGCCGTCTTTGCGTACCTGTTTGATGTACACCTCCCGTTTGTCCCCGACCCTTAACGGTTCGAATATCTCATTGGAAAAGAGCATTCCCTCGTACTGATTGTCGGCAACCACTTTGTATCCAA
This sequence comes from Sulfurovum sp., assembly GCA_030826885.1. Classification (GTDB taxonomy): domain Bacteria; phylum Campylobacterota; class Campylobacteria; order Campylobacterales; family Sulfurovaceae; genus Sulfurovum. Next base: position 26,923 of record JAUUDF010000043.1, read on the forward strand.
GCGGTGTCTTCGCCAGCACGATGGCATCGAACCGCTTGTTTGGATGCAGTCCTTTCATATTGCGGTTGAGATACTTGCCTATCTTCTGCGTACCGTAGAGCCTGCCGGTCTGTTCATCCAGGCAGACACGCAGTATATATTTTTTACCGATATGAAAATGCTCTTTTTGCTGCGAAAGCGGCACAAAAAGGTCTTTGGGCAGTCCCCAGTTTACAAAAGCGCCGTAGCTTTTGTAGTCTACCACCGTAAAATAGCCATACTCCCCGAGTTTTGCATAAGGCATTTTGGTTGTCGCAACAGGTCTGTCCTCACTGTCCGTATAGACAAAGACATCGAGCAAAGAACCCATCGGCATCTCATCTTCCATAATGTAAATGTTCGGCAGCAGTACTTCCTCTTTGTCTTTGGCACTGAGATAGTAGCCGTAATCCGTGTCACGTTCTATTTTGAGGGTATTGATCTCTCCGATAGCGATATGGTCGTTTTGGGGTTTTGTCTGAGGCATGTTGTTCCGTTATAATAATGTGTCGTGATTTGCTCACGTATGGTATGTGGTATTATAGCGATTTTTACACACAACTACACACTCTCATGCTACACTTACAAAAAAAAGGATCGTTTTATGCGAACATTTTTACTGATCATAGGTCTGACGCTTGCTCTTGCAGCCAAAACCCAGACCATTGTCTTTGCAGCAGGGTGTTTCTGGGGCGTGGAGAAACACTTTGAAAATCTTCCGGGTGTTACCGATGCTGTCTCGGGCTATGCCGGAGGGAACTACCCTGACCCTGACTATGACAAAGTACTTAAATACCGTCACCATGCATCCAAAGGCATTGTCAACTATGCAGAGTCTGTCAAGGTCACCTATGATGACAGCACCATTTCCACGGAAGCGCTCATCAAGTCGTTCTGGGAGCTTCATGATCCAACGCAGGGCAATCGTCAGGGTAACGACCGAGGGAACAACTATCGTTCCGCCATTTACTATACGACCCAGGAGCAAAAAAATATCGCCGAATCGACCAAAGCGGTCTTTCAGAAACTACTGAGCAAAGCCGGTTACGGTACCATCACCACCGAGATCAAACCGCTTGATCGTTTCTACCCTGCCGAGTCATATCATCAGGACTATCTTAAGAAAAATCCTTTTGGCTACTGTCCCAACCATGCGACGGGCGTGAAGTTCAGTAAAGCCTCAAAAAAAACGGATACCAGAACCATTACCCCGCTCAAAGGCAAAGAGGTTCTTGTCATTGAAGCACCCCACTGTGCATTTTGTGAAGCCTTCAAGATGGATGTCCTCGATCACTACCACGGTACTTTGCCGATGCGTACGGCCTATACGTCACAACTTCAGGGGTTTACCCTCAAAGAGAATATCCAGGGTACTCCGACAATCCTTTTTATCGAAAACGGCAAGGAGCGCTATCGGTATGTCGGGTATCTGGATGAAAAGGCGTTCTACAAAATGCTCGGAGCCTTCAAGCTTGGCGAAAAAAGCGAGGCTTTCAATGTCGCGTACCGCAAAAGTACCGACAGCCGTTTTTGTAAACGCTATGAAAAATTCAAACATACAGGCGACGGGGTCTTCATCGATACGATAAGCGGTGATATTCTCTTCGATACCCGTGACCGTTTCGATTCAGGTTCGGGTTGGCTGAGCTTTTTCAAAGCTGTAGACGGTGCCGTCATCGAAAAAGAAGACAACAGTTACGGAATGCACCGCATAGAGATTATCGCCAAAAAATCAGGCGCCCACCTCGGACATGTTTTCAACGATGCACCCGGAGGTAAAAGACGCTTCTGTATCAATGCCACAGTACTGGAATTTGTGCCCAGAGACAAACTTAAAGAGAGACAAAAGAGATAATGCAAAAAATCGGTTTGGGAGGAGGATGCCACTGGTGTACCGAAGCGATCTTCCAGTCACTCAGAGGTGTCGATCTCGTTGAACAGGGCTGGATCGGTGCGGCAGATATCGGTGAGAGCACTCCGAGTGAAGCGGTCATCGTGCACTTTGACCCTACACTGATATCGCTGGAAGTGCTCATCGGCATCCACCTCCATACACACAATGCCACTTCCAATCATACCTTCAGAGCAAAATATCGCTCCGCAGTCTACAGCTTCAACGAGGCACAGCATAGTGAGGCTGCATCCATACTACGGCAAAAACAGTCACTTTTTGACAAACCGCTTGTTACCGGTGTCTACAGATTCGCTACGTTCCGACGCAATCTCCCGCAATACCTCAACTACTACAGACGCGATCCCCAAAAGCTCTTTTGCCAGACAAGAATCACACCCAAACTGAAGATCTTGATGAAACAATACGAAGCATTCTATCAGTCTCTGCAGTGAGATTCGCTTTCTTGTTTGATCATCTGCCATAAAAAACGCTATAGTACAACAAAAGTTCAGGAGAAATCACCATGGCCTATAACGAACTCACTGAAGAGGAAAAATATGTGATCCTCAATAAAGGAACAGAGCGCGCCTTTACAGGCAAATTCTGGGACCACCATGCAAACGGTACCTATGTCTGTCGCCAGTGCAACGCGCCGCTTTTCAGCTCAGAGGCGAAATTTGACAGCGGAACAGGATGGCCGAGTTTCGATGATGCACTTCCCGGCGCTGTGAAAGAACTCCCCGATGCAGACGGCAGACGTGTCGAGATCGTCTGTGCCAACTGCGGCGGACATCTGGGGCATGTATTTAAAGGCGAAGGCTTCACCCCCAAAATGACACGCCACTGTGTCAACTCCATCTCGCTTGACTTTGTCGGCAAAGAAGCCTAATAGATGTTCATTCTATAAGTGTATGCCGTTTCTGTAGAAACGGCATATCTTCCTACACCTCTTCTATCCCTCTTGAACATCTTTCCTCTGTACAAATAATTTATTTTGCTCTATAATAAAAAAAGATACATATGTTTTGGGGCTTCACCAAGCAACCATTTAACCCTTATAAAAAGATAAAGTGGTAATAAAACAATGGGCTATTTAGAGATTATTCAGGAGAATCTGGATGATATTTTTGTACATATCAGACAAAGCATTCATCAAGATGAAGCACTGCGAGAGTTTACAGGTAATCAGGAAAAGCTTGAAACGTTTATCAAAGCACAAGAAGATATCCTCAAACGCTATCTATGTGACTTTGAAAGCGATATAGAGGTCGATGAGCATTATTATTGGGAATTTTACAGAGATCTCGATATCCCCTACTCTGTAGTGTACAACAGTATCCAGCTTCTGCGTTCTCTTTTGATGCAGGTGATTGTACAGTCGATTACTGACAAGTCAAAATGTCTGCAAATAGACACCTATCTGCATAGGATGATTGAGTGTATCTCCAAGATCTATATCAAAAAAAATATCTATGTTCTCAAAGAGATGAACAAGTCGGCCTTTCGTAACTACCTTCTTTTTCGTTCACACCTGGATTTCATTGAGTCACTAATATACTCTATAGAGCAGGATGATCTAAAAAACTTTCCTCTAAATTCTGCCGAGTCATGTCAGTTTCACGAACAGATGCACTATCCTGAGTCTCTTATGGTATGTATGGATACACAGCTATGTACATACCTTTATGACATACATGTTCTTGTACACAAGAGAGCCAATACCTTCTACCTTTTTTATAAAAAAGGCGAATATATTCAGGCACATATTGCGTTTAAAGAACTGATCGAAATAGTAATGAACTTTAACAGAAATATCACCGAACTCTATTTTTTGACCTATGCACACGCTGAAGAGAGTATGCTGCGTCTGTTGGAGCAGCTCCTGTACAAAGAGAAAAACATCTATCTGACCCTCATTGATTTCAAAGGGCTGCATGCACTCAACGCTATGTATGGAGAAAAAACTGTCAATCAGATACTTTCAACGATTGATACACATCTTCAAAAAATCGTTCATGACAGAGAAGATAAAATACTGCTTGTCAAAGGAACAACTGCCAATTACTATATGCTCAATATCGGTTTGGATGAATCTCTTTTTGCGCAAATCCTCTCTGAACTTTATACTACAGTGAACTGTCAACACATGATCGATCACAAAGAGATTATGATCGAAGCAGTCGTTGCCTCCCTTCAGATGGGATTTTTTCAGGGAAATACACATCATGATTTTAGAAAATTGCTTTTGCATCTCAAAGAAGAGGCGAAGATGTACACAACACACCATCTTGTTTTTGAAAAATCGGATCTGCAAGAGTTGCAGAACTGGCTTATCAGCAACCAACAAAACCTAAACTTTATCATCGAAAAACTTCAACAGAGAGCCATTGATGTCATGTTCCAGCCCATTTTCAATATCCACAGTGGAGAATATGATAGTCTGGAGGTACTTGCAAGAATCAAAGATGGCACACACTATATCCCTGCAGGAAGATTCATACAGAGCATCTACAGCCTTGGCAAGATAGAAGAACTGGATCTATTGGTACTCGACAAAATACAAGAGTATCAACAAGAGATCAACCTGCTCTCCAAAAAACTCTTTATCAATGTCAGCTACACTTCCCTACAGGATTTACGCTACCAGAAGAAACTCGAACAACTCATAGAAACCTTCGGAAATGAACAGTTCATTTTCGAACTGACAGAACAAAATATTGTCGAAAATACTGATCTTATTGTCGATCTCCACCAACGATTCGGTATACAGTTTGCCGTAGATGACTTCGGTAGCGGTTTTTCTTCACTCAAAATGGTTTCCGATCTTACAGCACAAGGGATACTGAAAGTTTTAAAGATAGATGGATCCTTGATAAAAAATATCGATACACATACCAATGATTGTAAAATTGTGGCAAACATTGCAAAACTCTGCCGCTCTCTGGAGATAGACTCTGTGGCTGAATTCATTGAAAAGAAAAGTATTCTGGACAAACTCTCAAAGATGGGAATAACCTATGCCCAGGGGTATCTGCTCTCTGAGCCAAAGTTGCTCGACCAGATTCTGGTTGAAACTCTCAATGGTATGACACCGAACAAAATTATCTGACAATGCGACCAGGCTACTTGGTTGTATTCAGAACCTCAACCGACTGAATCTATCGTTTACTTGATTCTCTCCAGGTGTGATGCAAAATCTTCCGGTTTCACAAACCCTGTCAGGCTCTTTTCGGGCATATATTTGCCGTTTTTGTCAAAAAAGATGATGTTTGGCGTACCAAAGAGTTCATACTTTTTCAGCAGCGCTTTTTCGGCATCTGTATTGTCCGTCACATCTACCCTGATAAAGGTAAAACGCTTGAGCGCCTCTTTGACCCTGGGGTCGGGGAAAGTGATCTCTTCAAGCTCCTTGCAGGCCGTACAGCTCTCTTTGCCGAAATCCACCACGACCGGTTTGTCCGATGCTGCCACCTCTTTGAGCAGGCGATCAATGCTGTAGCCACGGCGACCGGTTTTATCTGTTGCAACAGCTGTCACTGTTCCCTTTGGTGCAGTAAAGCGTTCAAACGGTCTGAACATCGAATCTGCTCCGCTGAGTGCACCAATGAAGAGGGATGCACCATAGAGCATAAGTGCAACGGCAAAAAGCTGAATGAGCTTTTTTGCACCCGGTTTTTTGTCGCTATCGTCAAAAACACCCATATAGAGTGCCGACCCGAGGAAGAGCAGCGCCCACAGTATAAGAGTAACCCACTCCGGCAGTACACGCGAGAGCATGAAAATGGCAAGACCGAGCATCATGACCCCGAAAACCTGGGAGACCACACTCATCCAGCCGCCGGGTTTTGGCATGAATTTTCCCGCACCAATGCCTACCAGTAGCAGCGGCATTCCCATACCAATACTCATGACAAACAGTGCCAGCCCCCCAAGCAGGGCATCACCCGTATGGGAAATAAACAGAACGGCCCCGCCAAGCGGCGGCGCGACACAGGGACCGACAATAAGTGCAGAAAGTACACCCATGACAGCAGTACCTACGAAACCACCCTTCTGTCCCGCTTCATCGCTCACTCGACTGAGCTTGCTCTGCCATGAGGCAGGCAGGCCGATCTCATAGTAGCCAAAAAGTGAAAAGGCAAGTGCTACAAACATCGCGGCAAAAGCACTCAAAACCCACGGGTTCTGCATAGCCGTTTGAATGTCCGCACCTACCAGTCCGGCGACAACCCCGACTACGGTATAGGTCAGTGCCATAGCGACCACATAAACCAGCGAAGTGAAGAATGCTTTGGCAACACTTGGTTTTTCACTGCCCGATTGCGAAACAATAATGGAAGAGAGGATGGGAATCATAGGAAATACACAGGGTGTCAGTGCCAGCAAAAGTCCAAAAATAAAGAAAAGCACAATGATGAAAAAAGCATTTTCCTTTCCAAGTACATCGGCAATTTTGGCGGTATTGCCCTCGTGTGTCAAAGAGGAGATCTTGTCGAACACACCAGATTCGGCTCCTTTGAAAGAAAACTGCTTTCTAAAGGGCTGGTAGCATATGCCTTTATCCGAACAGCCCAGCAGTTCCACTTCAAGCGTATAATCCCCTTTGACCCTTGAGGTTATCTCTTTGACGGGAATACTCACGCTCAACCCTTTTTCATAGACCTTTTCACCATCGACTTCATGTGCCGGCGGCAGCTTGGGTGACAATGTAACGTTTTTGGGTTTGACAATGCGAAACTTCAGTGCATCCTGGTAAATATGTATTTTGTCTGCAAGTGTAATTTTGGTGACAATATTATCATCTTTTTGCACCGCTTCAATATGGAATGCCTCTTCAGGCTGAAGAAACGTCTGTTTTTTCAGCACACTGTTAAATCCACCGAAAACCAGAGTATTGAAGATCAGACCTAAAATGAGTAACTTTTTAAACATATTGGACATATTTTCTCTTTTGTGTTGAACTTTTTAGCGTATTCTATGATACTATTTGTGTATATGCTGTGTAATCTTAGCAAAAATGCGTTAACAATTATGTGTGAGGTAAAAAAATCCATGTCCAACCATCTCAAGAACGAACACTCTCCCTACCTGCAGCAGCATGCCGACAACCCTGTCGACTGGTACCCGTGGGGGGAAGAGGCATTTGCCAAAGCGCAAACTGAACACAAACCTATTTTTCTCTCCATTGGCTACAGCTCCTGCCACTGGTGTCATGTCATGGAACGTGAATCATTCGAGAACAAAGAGACAGCCAAACTGCTTAACAAGTACTTTGTCTGCGTCAAGGCCGACAGAGAAGAGCGTCCCGATATTGACAAACACTTTCAGGAGGTCTATCAACTCATGAACGGCCGTCCTGGCGGCTGGCCGACTTCCATCTTCCTGACTGAAGATCTCAAACCTTTCTACTCCGCTACATACATTCCGCCCGAGCCGCGGTACGGTATGATGGGCTTTCCCCAGCTTCTCGAAGTGATTGCAAAAAAATACAAAAAAGACAAAGCCACCCTTGTCAAAGAGGCTGACCAGGTACTCAAACAGCTCAACCCCAACAAAGACAAGATACAGGCGACCAAACTCGACACAAGCATCATACAACGTACCATCGAACATGCAGGACTCCTTTACGACCATCGTTTCGGAGGATTCAGCAAAGCCCCCAAGTTTCCTCAGGCATCCCTGCTTGACCTGCTGCTTGACCTCTATAAAATTACCGGCAGCAAAGAGGCACTCAACATGGCAGCAAAACAGCTTTCACATATGGCCAAAGGAGGTTTGAGAGACCTTATAGACGGCGGTTTCTGCCGTTACTCGACTGACAATGAATGGCTGGTACCGCACTTTGAAAAGATGACCTATGACAATGCGCAGCTTTCTGCTATCTACCTCAAAGCCTACCATGCCACAGGAAACGACTTTTACAAAACTGTCGCGTTTGAGACACTCGATTTCATGTTAGACAAAATGCAGGAGAAACACCTTTTCTACTCTGCCAGCGATGCCGATACCGAGGGTGAAGAGGGTAAATACTTTGTCTACAGCTACGACAAAGCGCTCAAATCCTTCACAAAAGCCGGTATTCCCCAAGAGGCACATGAGGCGTTGGCCAAAGCGCTGCACATTACCAAAGAGGGTAATTTCGAAGGCAAGAACATTGTCCGTGTCGATGATCCGGCGGCAGTGGAAAATATACCCTATTACAAAGAGGCGATCGGGGCACTGAAAAGACGCAGGGAGGATAAGCGGGTCTATCCGTTTATCGACAAAAAGATCATTGTTTCATGGAATGCCATGATGATCACCTCACTCTTCAAAGCAGCAAGAGTCGACGCAAGGTATCTCAAACCTGCGATGCAATCACTGCAGAGTCTGCTCGATTCAATGTATGTCAACTCCCAGCTCTTTCACTCGACACTCATTGGCAAAAAACCGAAAATCCACGCTTTTTTGGAAGACTATGCCTATTTGTCAGAAGCCCTCATAGAGGCCTATGAGAGTACGCTCGATGAAACCTATCTTATTGTTGCACAGAAACTGACCAACGCTGCCATTGAAAAGTACTACAAAAACGGCATGTGGAAATTCTCCCGAGGTGAGTTCGAAACAGAAGCGGAAATCTATGACAGCTCCTACCCTTCATCATTGGCAACTATGGTCAGTGTATTGCACTCCGTCTCCTCCCTCATCGACCCGGTCTACAAAAAATTTGTCTTCCGTTCATTGGAGATTCACTCCTACGATGTCATGCGACAACCCATCTCTACACCGAAATTGAGCAAAATGGTCATCCGCTACCTGCTTGACGATGTCATCATCAAAGCCAAAGAGGAGAAGCTCAAAAACCATATTACAGATGTAGATACGCTCCCCTACCCCTTTACACTTCTGCGTACCGATACCAACGACGGTTTCATGATCTGCAACACCTCTGCCTGTTTCGGACACGAAAAAACATTCGACGGAGTGCGTGAGGTGATGGAGAGACGACAAAAAAATAAAAAAATGTAACATTCTCCTCTTCGCCCAATGGATGTGTACTGAATTTTCATACACATTCTCCTACTCTTGGCTATAATGGCTCTATGTTAAAAGAGAGCCTGAAGCTATTTGCAGGGGACCTGAAGAACGCCTTCATGGACCTGCTTCCCATCGTCGTTGTTGTTGCACTGTTTCAGGGAGCGATCATTCGCACGGTGTCTGACAACCTGCTCTCCATCGTTACAGGACTCGTTATCGTCGCAGTGGGACTCGCACTCTTCATACGCGGTCTTGAATTGGGTATCTTTCCCATCGGTGAAGGACTGGCCGTGGACTTCGCGCGCAAAGGCTCTGTCTTCTGGCTTTTGGTTTTTGCCTTTACTCTGGGTTTTTCTACTACCGTTGCCGAACCCGCACTCATTGCCATCGCTCAAAAGGCCGCCTCCATCAGCAACGGTCTCATCGATGCCTTCTGGCTTCGGATGACCGTTGCCTTTTCGGTCGGTTTTGCAATCGCGCTGGGAGTTGTGCGTATTTTACTGGGTCACCCTATCGCTTACTATATTATTGGCGGATACATTTTGGTCGTACTTGTCACCTTTTTTGCCCCCCAGGAGATCATTGGACTGGCATACGACAGTGGTGGCGTAACCACCTCGACTGTGACCGTTCCGCTCGTAGCCGCACTGGGTATCGGACTGGCCTCTTCCATCAAAGGACGAAATCCTGCCATTGACGGGTTCGGTCTCATCGCCTTTGCCTCACTGACACCCATGATCTTTGTACAGCTCTACGGCATCATCGTCTATGCCGTAGGTGAACCGGGAAGTGCGCAGGTACCCACAGCCGAAGCGATCGTTACAGCCGAAGAGATTGTCAAACAGTTTGCATGGCAGGACATCTTCTGGGATCTGCTCGCTACGGTCAGAGATGTCGCCCCCATTTTGGCAGTGATCTTCTTTTTCCAGTACGTCATCATTAAAAAACCGGTTGCTCACCTGCAACGTATCATTATAGGTATCTCCATGGTAATTGTCGGTCTTTATGCATTTATCGTCGGTCTTGAGATGGGGCTCTTCCCCATCGGTGAAACGATCGCATTCGACCTGACAGCGATGAAAAACAATCTGCTCATCTATCTTTTTGCTTTTCTCATTGGGTTTTCAACCACCATGGCGGAGCCGTCTCTGCTGGCAATCGCTATCAAGGCCGAAGAGATAAGCGAAGGAAACATCAAGCAGAATATCCTTAGAATGGTTGTAGCGCTTGGCGTTGCTATAGGGATCGGACTTGGTGCCTACCGTATTGTAGCCGGTGATCCGATCCACTACTATATCATTGCAGGATACATTCTGGTGATCATATTTACCTATTTTGCACCCGACTACATCATACCCATCGCCTATGACAGCGGCGGGGTGACCACCTCGACAGTCACGGTTCCTCTGGTCGCAGCACTGGGCCTGGGACTGGCGGAGAACATCGAAGGCAGAAACCCGCTCATTGACGGCTTCGGGCTGATTGCCTTTGCCTCGCTCTTTCCTATGCTGACGGTCATGGGGTACGGAATACATGCAGAATATTACAAAAAACAGAAGCTTAAACAGGAACACAAGGAGGGGTTATTATGAAATTCACCGCACTTGTCGCCGTAATCGACGACAAACATGAAGAGACAGCCATAGAGATCGCGAAAAAAACAGGTGCAGGCTCAGTGACAATTCTACACGGAAAAAATATCGGGCTTAAGGAGAAAAAAGTCTTTTTCGGGCTTACGCTTGAAGAGAATGTCTCGGCCCTGCTCTTTGTACTGCCGCGCAAACTCAGTATGAAGGTCATGCGCGCCCTGAGAGAAGAGTTCGATCTCGACAACCATGACAACAGCGGCTTTACCTTCACCTTCCCTCTTAGCCATGTATCCGGGCTCGATACAGAAGAACTTCAGAAGTTCGAAGACGATATTAAATGTATGATGTAAAGGAGAACTAAAATGTTAGTCAAAGACGTTATGACCCCCAAAGAAAAACTGATCACCGTTTCACCTATGGCTCCTGTACGCGAAGCACTCAAGCTGATGCGGGAGCACAAAGTAAGATCCGTTGTCGTAGAAAAATCCACTCCCTCCGGCGCCTACGGACTGCTGACGTTTAAAAATATCCTTCAGAGCATTGTCGCGGAAGATGGCGATATCGACCTGCTCAATGTGTATGATATTGCCAACATACCTGCTGTCTCTGTCTCTGCACTCATGGATGTCAAGTATGCCGCAAGAATGATGGTCACCAGCTCTATCAAACGTCTGTTGGTCATCGACAACAATGAGCTCTACGGTATTTTGACCATGAGTGACATCATCGGTATTCTCATGGAGAGTATGGAATAACTCTATTTGAACGGGGGAAACGTGAGTATAAAGGTACTGCCTTTCCCCTTCGTTGACTTAAGATCAAGTTTTATACGATACTTTCTACAGATGCTAAAAACAATATTCAGCCCGATACCAAATCCGCCGCGCTCTTCATTGGCGCGTTTGTAGCGTTTGAAAATATCTTCCTGCATATGCGTATCGATACCGATACCGGTATCGTGTACTTGCAGTACCCTTTCTTTGAGCGTAATGTCAATACTGTCACCTACATCAGTGTATTTGATGGCATTGGAGAGGAGGTTGTCTATGAGCCTCTCTGCAGACGAACGGGACATCTTGACCATTGTCGGCTCAAGTTCCATGGAAAGGACCAACCGTTTCGCATCCATAAGCTCCCGCATATACCCGACGCGCTCTTCAATAATTTTCATAAAACAAAATATCTCAACCGTCTCCTCTTTTCCTTCAAGCCTGTACGTCAGTGAACTGTACATCACACTAAGACGTTTGGCGCTTGCCTCCAGCCGTTTCATTTTCCGTTCCTCTACGCCTTTCAGTGACTCAATGGTCATGAGTATGGCTGAAACCGGTGTATTGAGCTCATGGGTCGTATCGGAAATGAATCGGTCAAGCGCTTCTATCTGTTCACGTACCGGCTGCAAAAAGAGCCGTCCGAGGAAGTAGCCGACCACTCCCATCGATAAAAACGAGAGCAGCAGATAACCGATAATCCTGATACGAAGCTGGCGAAACGACTCGACGAGTTCATTCTCCTTGAGCACAATGTAATGAACTCCCAAATGCTCACTCGGATCCTCTATCACCGTATAACAGCTGCCGTTCTTGACATAAAAGTCCGTATCAAACCTTGTTACATCATCGATTTCGGTAAAAAGAGGATCTTTGTCCGCATCGTAATACCCTACATCAAAACGGCAATGTTTGAGTGATTCAAGAAAATTCAACCTGTCCACTTCATCAAGATGATGATTTTCCATCGCCTTCATGATAATCTTTGAAGAGAGCATCCTTCCCTGATACATCATCTCAAACTTCATGGCACTCATCATTGCACTTCGGTTGTTTTCAAAAAAGAGATAGCCTATGATCGCCAGCAAAATAAATACGGAACCAAGATAAAGTGTCAGGAAACGGATAAGGGAACGCCGTTCATACGATGTTAAAACGATAGCCTTCTCCTTTGATATTGTCAAAGTAGTCCTTGTCAAACATCTTTCTGAGATTTTTAATATATGTCCTGATGGTTGCATGGGTAGGGATGTGCTCATCACTCCAGACATTCTCTATAATCTCGTCACATGAGACAATCTTGCCCTGATTATGTACAAAGTATTCCAGTACCTGCGCTTCTTTCTGTCGCATCTCAATCACTTTTTCATCGCTGATAAGCTGATGGGATTTTGGACAGAACTTCATGCCGTCTATCTCGATCTCCTCGTGCAGGTGATGTGCTTTAACAAGACGCTCTATGCGCGCTTTGAGTTCTTCAAGATCAAACGGTTTTTTCAGATAGTCGTCCGCCCCCAGATCGAATCCTTTTTTCAGATCGTCTATGCCCGCAAGTGAAGTGATGTAGATTGCAGGTACGGTATTGCCGATCTCCCGCAAATAGGAAAGTATCTCAAAGCCGTCTATATTGGGCACATTGACATCAAGCAGCAGCATATCGTAATGCCCGCTGCCAATCGCATCGAGTGCACACTCTCCGTCGTAGAACGCATCAACCTCATATCCGTTCTCTTCAAGAAACTCACCGATGATCTCCTGCAGTATCACGTCGTCTTCAAGCAATAGTATCTTCACACGCTCTCCTTTTGGATGTCACCATTGTAACACAGCTGTGTGTAGGAGAGTACACACCAATCAATCAGGGTTTAGGAACTCATTTAGAAGAGCTACATTCCTTTTGCATTGCGAAATTCCGCAATCTCGCTCTCTACCATACCGTCTATCATACGTACATAGAGGTCATTGATGAGATTGGGATTAAGGTCGAGCTCGATTGCCTGCTGACGTACACGGGAGATGACATCATTGATACGGTCCTCTGCCTTGACCTCCTCCACACTGGTTTTAAAGTGTGCAATCTGTTTGATATAGTCATTACGCTTGGCAATCAGCCTGACGATCTCTTCATCTACCTCATCGATCTTTTTACGTGCTTCATCCAACGTGGTACATCTATCTGCTTTCATTTCCAACACTCCTTCACTCCAAATTTTATCAATAATTATATCCTAAAAAATCTAATATACTTTGGCTATAATGGCTTCACAAAAAAGAGAGTAAACGCTTTTGTAAATAAAGTGCAAAAGTACTATAACCGCATGGGTCTGCACCCCATGCCCGTCAAAAATGAGAAGGATATGAATGACCAGGTCTCACTATTTCAGTATGGCGGCCATTGCCGTACTGTCACTAAGCCAGACAACACATGCAAAAACAGCAGCGGATCACTATAAACAGCTCTTAGGTACCACTGTTTTCAGTGCAGACAACCTGTACCTTCAAACCGGTTGGTACCATATGGATGGGGATGATACCGGTAATGACCCGAAAATGACCAACAGCAATTTCGTAGGTACTTATATCTTTGGTCAAAACCATGATACCTGGCGTCCTTTTGTAACGGGTGGCTTTGGTTTTGCCAATATGAAGCAGAACCGGTCAACTCTGGGTCACACTACCGGGGATATTGGTTTAGACTCCATTTACTATCAATTCGGCGGCGGAATCAATTACAATCCGACACCCAATCTCAGCTTGGCTTTTGGAGCTACAGGCCTTTGGATGAATACAGATGGGGACTACACCGGTACATCAGAGATTATGCAACACTATTTCAATCAAAAAAGTGACACTTCTATTTACGATTTTTTTACTACTATCGGTTACAATACAGAAATCAACGGCTATAAACCCTATGCTGGACTCACACTACACTACCTGTCTGTAAATTATGATTTTGGTCTCTCCGATACAGACGGTTGGAGTACCGATATGGAAGCTGGTGTCTATACACCCACGTTGACCACATGGCATGATCTGCCTGTGCGTGCCAGACTGTTTACTGCTGCTACGTTGCTTGATAATGATTTCTCTACGGATGTACTTTTCGACAATGCCTATAGTTCCGGTGCGAGAGTGCTTTGGAAAGTGGGTCCCATGATCCATATTTTTAACGATGCGTTTAAAGAGACGGAGTTTGGTTTCAACCTGCAAGGTACCGTGGGAGATAATGGTCTAAGAGGCTGGAAAGCCAGTCTTGGATTCTATATTGAAAAATTCTGATGCATCCCTCTTTGTTGTTGCATCCCATAATCACGTCCTCCTATGAAATGCAAATTTATATAAACTCTCAAAATACCAAAATTACGGCATAAAAAAAGCCCGGCTCCCTTTCGGGAAACCGGGCTTTTTCGTTGGAGGAAGCAATATAACTTGATAGAGCATAATGCCCTTACGACTTTCATCGCATTTTATGCAGCGGCCTTACTCGACCTCTGCATCAATGACATCATCATCATCCGCTTTCTTGCCGGCATCGGCACCGCCAGCCTGCTGTCCGCCCTGTTCTTTGGCATAGACCGCTTCAGCAAGCTTATGTGACTTTTCGGTCAATGCTTTGACCTTTTCGTCGATCTGCTCTTTGGTCGCGTTCTCATCTTTGAGTACCGTTTCAAGATCGGCGATTGCCGCTTCGATGTTCGCTTTTTCACCGGCATCGAAACTGTCACCCAGTTCATCCAGAGACTTTTTGGTCTGATGTATCAGGGCGTCTGCCTGGTTCTTCGCTTCGACGACCGCTTTACGCTTCTCATCTTCAGCTTTGTGCGCTTCCGCATCCTGAACCATTTTCTCGATCTCTTCTTCACTCAGTCCTGACGAACCGGTGATCTTGATCTCCTGAGATTTTCCTGTACCTTTATCGACAGCCGATACAGTCAGGATACCGTTGGCATCGATGTCGAAGGTTACCTCAATTTGA
>JAUUDF010000008.1 GCA_030826885.1 Sulfurovum sp.
AATACTTCCAAATTCTCTTGTTTGTGCGTCTTAGGTTCTAAGTCGAGCTCTAAAAATGTATTTAACTCCAATTTCTCATTCAATACATAATTGATCTTGGTATAGAATGCCAATGCCTGATAGGTGTCAACCGCGGTGCTAAAATAGTCTAAACCAAACTTCCTTCCTCTTTGTAGATGCAAAAAGTAAAAATGATGGAAAAATTTATATTTTGTAATCATATTATCATAAATGGAAGGTCTGAATATATTTACTTTTTCGTACTATAATAGCACACATTTTTACAAGGATAGACCATGTTCAAACAACTGCTTTTATGGGTCGGCGGTGCTTTCGTACTGCTTCAGGCAATTCAGATAGAGATTCCCGAGCCGCCCAAACATATCGATCCAGCCAAAGAGATCAAGGCATCCGAGAAGATCATGACCATGCTTCAAACCTCCTGCTACGACTGTCACTCCTATGAGACAAAAATGCCCTGGTATGGTCATGTCTCCCCCATGTCACTGGAGGTAAAAAGCCATATCAAGCAGGGGCGTGAAGCGGTCAACTTTCAGGAGTGGGGCAACTATGACGATGCCAAAAAGCAGAAAGTCTACAAAGGCATTGTCAATACCATCAATTTCCGTATGCCCATGCCGATGTACCTGATGCTGCATGAAAAGGCAAAACTGACAAAAGAGCAGCGCGATACCATTAAGCAATGGGCACAAAGCCATATGAAAGAAGAGGAGTATTAAAAACGTTACAGGTATGCACCCCTTTCACACAGCAGCGCATATTCACAGTAGGTACATGCAGAGAGACTTTCACATTTTTCAGCAACCAAACGCTCTGTCTGCTTGAGTTCGACAATATGTGCATCAAGCAGTGCATTCTTCTCCTCAAGTACCGTAATCTCTTCACGCAGCCCCTCTTCGAAGAGTTTCCAGAACGCCAGTGACACATTTTGGTAACGTCCTGCAAGCAGGCGGTCGTAGATGCTCATCTGAAAATCGGTCAGATTCTCCAGTTTCTGTTTTTTGTTTGCCTCAGCTGTCGAGCCGCTTTTGTAGTCTACCACCAGTGTATGGGTGTCGTTCTGGTCTATACGGTCGATACGTCCTTTAAAACGCAACCCGCCTATGTCGTTCTCAAACTCCTCTTCCCGGGAGACGACACGCCATCCCGCCTTGAAATGCGCTACCTGATTTCGCACGAAGGGTTGAAGCTTCTCTTTCCAAAGCATTTTCTGATACGCTGCCCTTGCATCGTTCTGCGGATGCATTGTATCGATCAGTTTTGCCAGCGTCGTGTGCATCTGTACCTCGTCTGTATAGGTATTGCGCGTACTGAAAAGCTGTTCAAGTACACGGTGAAGGAAATGCCCCTCTATGAGTTCCTTCTCATCTTTGGCAGGTATTTTGACGATATAGCGGTAGTAGTATTTGCGTTTGCATGTAAGATAGGTTTTGAGTCTCGATGCCGACCAGACAACGCCATGTGCATCAAAATCGACAACTGGATCTTGCTCTTTAACAAGTGCCGAAGGCTGCGCATAGAGCAATGTACGGGGTACGGCAACATGCTCTGCCTCATTGAGTTCAAGTTCGTAAATAAACTTCGAGGGCAGCCTGTTATCTGCCGTAGCGTAGATAATAGCTGCCTGCTCCGCCTGCTCAAGCACCCTGCGGTAGTACTGTTTCTGCAATGCTTCACGGTCACTGCGTGTAGGCAAGCCGGCAAATGCGCGCACCTGGGAGTTGAGAAACTGGTCTTTGGAAGAGGAAGCGGGTACCACACCTTCATTGAAATCGACGATCACCACCCCCTTAAACGACACCCGCCTGCTCTCAAGCACACCCATGACAGTTACCTTACCTCCGCGCACATCATCGATTGTCACACGCTCAAGTGCCTTGAGCCAAAGATAGAGCCACTCTTTTAGGGCAAATGTCTCCTGCTTCAAAAGTGTTTCAAAGTGCCACTGAAGCTCTACAACCCGCTCTTCCTTCTCTTCAGCAAGACCATTTGCCTGCAAAAAAGCGAAAAACCCTTTGATATTCTCTCTGTTTCGTCCATAGGACACATCGAGTGCTTCCACATCCATACCCAAATGGATGAGCAGCTGACGCTGCTCTTCTTCAGGCTGCTGCCAATAGCGGTAAAGTGCCTTGAGGCTGCGATAGTGTCTTGTCTGGGTGTAGTCATAACCCATTGCAAAATTCAGGTTGTTCCATCGGTCAAAGAGAGCAAAATGCTCTTTGAAAGATTCGTCCGGCAGTATCAGCACGATCTCCTCCGGATCGATCCCGGAACGTACCATCTCCTCGATGCGTATATATGCAAGCGCAATCTGCTCTTCTCTCTCCTCTACCGCATACACAGGTATGTCCAGCTGTGTTGCTGATGCTCCGCTATGCAGTATCTCTTTGCTCTGCAGATCGAAGACAACATAGCTGTAGTTGGGCAGCGTAATACCGTACTCCCCGAAGCGCTCCTGCATTTTTCGGTTGAACCTGCCGGTATGATAGTGTATCTCTATGGGCACCAAGGCTGCCGCCTCATGCAGCAAGTCAAGTTCAAAACGGCTCAGGTATCCTTCCAGATGTATCACAATTTTCTCGTACCGACGCAAAAATGCCTTGTTGAGCCGATACTGTTCGGGGTAGAGCAGCCTGTCTGTCAGACCTTCTGCCTCAAGTAACGCACAGTAGCGTATTTTGAGGGTTTCAAGAATCTCCAGATGATTGCCAAATTCCGCATAGGCATCCGCCTGGGACAGTGTCGAAAAAGTAACCTTTTCGGCTGCAAGCTCCTCGTAAAATTTGAAAATCGCTTCGCTTTTACTGAAAAACCTGATCAACTCTCTCTCAAAATGCAGCCCTTCAAACCCCTCGAATGAAGCCGCTTCTCGCAGCAGAAGCATACGCTTTATCGGATCGACCTTTACTTTTTCGGGAAGGAGCATGATTCTCTGCTCAAATTCGTCCATACGCATCAATGCAGGCAAAAAGCCTTCCTGCTTACGGTAAGCTCTGCGAACGGTACGCAGTGCTCTGGATGTAGGGTAAATATGCAATGTATTCATAAAAATGAGTATAGCAGATTATCTGTTAGAATGGTGTGCACAATGCACACCGGGTCTATTCCTTTTCAGGAATAAGATAGGCGGGAAGTTCAGAGTAACCAATCGTATTGGGATCTATGATTACCCTCAAACGTAAAATATAGCGCCCTGGCTTGGTGATGTTGATATCTTTGATGCGGTATGCACCCTCTGCAAACGGAACATGCTTGATGAGCTGGTTGTCTTTGTCAGTATGTGGACGTGTCAATAGGAAGGTTACGTTGGCATCGCTTACAGGTGTAGCGTCACTTTTATTGCTAACGATGCAAGAGAAGTTGTTTACACCTTGTCTCAACAGTACAGACTCTTCAGATTTCGTTCTTTTTGCATTCTCAACAGCAACCCTCGCACGTTTTTCACCTGTTATCGCTATTGTGTAGCCTTTGTCAAAATTGGCTTTACGTGCATGTATATCATTTATATGCAGATCGGCTTGCTGATATTTCATCATAAATTCATTCGATTCCTGCACGGGAACAGAGGTGGCGGATTTGACTGTCCAGTACCCCAGAGTAATGCCTACAAGCAGGAAGCCCAGTATCATATGCGGCCAGTAGCTTGTCTCTTTAGGCTTTTTTGCCATTTTTCATCCTTATATATAGTGGTCTCAAGAGAAACAGCCAAAATACTGCGGCTGATCCCAAAATAACAAGTATCTTGACAACCCAGAGTCCCTGTCTTGTCTCTTTGATGGTACTCTCGAGCTTGACACCTTTTGCATCGGCAATTTCGTCTGAAAGTTCCGAAATCCCCTGCACTACGCCTATGGCATGCTTGTCTTCCACTTTGTTCTTGTCAACACCCGACATCACGTCTACAGTTGCATCCATCACATCACTTCGGTTGTATAGCCTTTGGGCATCGGCGGAAGAAGGTATAATTGCCACTCTCCCTCTTTGCTGAGACTTCTGTGTAATCAATGCATAGGGAGCGAATATAAACAGCACATACGGCTTGCTTAGGTTTCCTTCAATCTTCTTGCTATACGCTACAAAGTTAAATCTCTCCGGAAAGTGTTCATTGGTCGCTATCAAATAGACACTGACACCGGTTTTATCATGTAACTCTTCAGCCATTGTTTCGACATAGGCTTGGGCTTTCTGATTTAAGAGATTGTTTTTAAGTATGTAGTTCCCATTGAGAAGAAGTGGGAGTAACAAAGCAAGCAAGGCGAACCTTACTTTAACTTTGAACATATATTTATCCTACGTAAAGGTGGTTTGGTGTCAGTACCGCCCATGCTGTATAAATAGCTGTAATGACCATACCCCAACCCAGTACTTTATCCATAATTGTAATCATCTTTTATCCTTTATAAATTACTTAGCATCTTTAAATGCAAAATTTTCATTGTCTTTGCTGATCATTTTTACATTATCCAAATTACTCGTGATCGGTGTCGGATCATAAGGATTGGTTGCAGATTTTTGCTGTACTCCAAGACCCCATACCGTTAAGAAAACAAGGATACTGAGTAAAAGGACAGTTGCGATCAACATACCTGTTACACCACTAAGGCCAAATACGGCTCGGTTTGTATTTTCAGTTGCTGCCATCTTATTCTCCTTTGAGTGTTTTAATGTATGTCGCAAGTGCTTTGAGCTGTACCGGCGTCATTCTGTCGTGGAATGCAGGCATTGTACCAATAGCACCTTTTTTACCATTTTTGATTACATGACTGATAAGGTTTTCATCATAGTCAGCAATATTTGCCGCCATGCCATTCATACCTTTACCGTCTGCTCCGTGACAAGAAGCACATGCTGCAAAGGCTGCTGGCTGTTCACCCTTCATTCCACCGGCAACATAAGTCGCGATATCTTCAGCATCTTTACCCTGTGCCATCATTGGAGGCATTGCGCCCATTGGGTATCCAAGCTGATTTGAACCGTTTTTGATCACAGCCAATACTTGTTTTTTGGAAATTCTTGAGGTAAAATCATGTGCTTTACCTGAAAGTCCATCCCCTGTTGTACCGTGACACGGTGCACACTGTACAAGGAAAATAGACTCACCCATTTGCTGAAGTGTTGCCGCATCTACATTTTTATGCACTGTTTCAAACTTAGTATTGTAAGCCTTCACCTCTTCATTGTATTGCCCTATCTGACTGAATGCATTGACAGGATATCCTGCTATCCAATACCACAAAGCCCAGATTATTGTTCCCAGGAATGAGTATGCCCATCCAGCGGGAAGTTCATTTTTATACTCACCAATACCGTCCCAGTTCTCTTCAGCAAGCTCACCACCTGCTGTATCAGTTTTCATCTGATTGATATATTTCGCCGATACTCCAAAAGTAAGTGTAGCGATTGCAACGGCACCAATGATTGTAATCATATTGATAGGATCACTCAAATCAATATTCATTTGCTTAACAACAATAATTGTTGCTGCAATTAGTACCCCTGCAAATGCCAATGCTTTTATCATTAGTGCATTCATTTATTTTGCTCCTTTTTATCGTTTGGAAGCGGATCACTCGTATTGACCGGAGTACTGTCGAGCTCGTCATCGAGCGCGATGTTCCCCAGTTTCTCGTAATCCTTCTCCCCCTTTTTTTCACTTCTGTACAGGTATACAATGTACCAGTACAACACCACTACCAAGAAAACGGTCATAAAGAAACTGGCATAGCCTTGAAGTTCTCTAATATCCATTTATGTTACTTCTTAGCATCATAACGGCTTGAACCAAGACTGTTCAGATATGCAATCAGTGCAACAATTTCAGGTACTTTCCCCTGTGCTACCATATCTTTGACATCTTTGTTCTTCATATCAGCAGCGATTTTTTTCGCTTCTTCAAGAATTTTTGGCTTATAGGCTTCAAATGCTTTTTTACCTGGCTGAATGTCGTCACCGTATGGTGTATTAAATACATTTTTTACCGTAACGGCTTCAGCATAGGCTGTTGCAAGATCTGCAACATTTGTAAACATATGTTTGTATGCCGGCATGATGGAACCAGGTACTACTGAAGTTGGTTCCCACATATGGTTTTCATGCCAGTCAGTCGTTCTGTAGTTACCTACACGGTGAAGGTCCGGACCTGTTCTTTTTGAACCCCAGAGGAACGGTCTGTCATAGGCATACTCACCGGAGAGTGAATACTGGCCATATCTGTCTGTTTCCGCTTTGAACGGACGGATCAACTGTGAATGACAGGCAATGCACTGATCTTTCATATATACATTTTTTCCTGCAAGCTCAAGTACCGTATTGGGACGGAGTCCGTCTACCGGTCTTGATGCTTCTGCAAAGTTTGGCAGGATCTCAATGAGCCCTGCGAACGCAATTACGATGAAAACACCTACCGCAAAGAAGAACGGATTTTTCTCTAACCAATGAAACATAAACTGCCTCCTTATGCCATAGGTGATCTAAACTGTGGTTCTTCTGCAAGTTCACGAGAAGAAGACATTGTTTTAATCATATTGTAAGCGAACATTACGAAACCAGTCACATACAGTACACCGGCAAGTGCTCTGATCGCATAGTATGGATGCAGTACTGTTACGGTATCGATGAATGAATACATCAGGTTACCATATTCGTCAACCGCTCTCCACATCATACCCTGTGTGATACCTGCGATCCACATAGAAGTAAAGTAGAGAACAACGGCTGTTGTCTGAATCCAGAATTGTGCTTCGACCAACTTTTTGGAGTAGATCTCTCTTTTGAACATTCTTGGAGCCATGTGGAAAAGCCCCGACATGATCATGAATGCAACCCAACCGAGTACACCGTCGTGAACGTGTCCGGGGATCCAGTCTGTAAAGTGCGCAATCGCGTTAACAGATTTGATCGCCTGAATAGGTCCTTCGAGTGTTGACAACATATAGAATGTAGATGCCAATACCATGAACTTGATCAGTGGATTATCAGTCAACTGGTTCCACTCACCCTTCATGGTAAGAAGCATGTTGATCGCTGAACCCCAAGATGGCAAAATAAGTACTACCGAGAATACAGATCCCATTGTCTGCATCCAGTCCGGTACAGTTGAATAAAGAAGGTGGTGTGAACCGGCCCAAAGGTAAACGAACATAAGACCCCAGAAAGAGAGCAGTGACAATTTATAAGAGTAAATTGCCTGACCGGACTCTTTTGGAAGGAAGTAGTAGATCATACCGACAATTGGCACAGTAAAGACGAATGCAACCGCATTGTGTCCCCACCACCATTGAACCAAGGCATCATTTGTACCTGAATACATGGAAACCGAGTGAGTAATGGCACCAACACCACCTGATGCAAAATAGGTAGGTACTTCCATATTGTTGAAAAGGTAAAGCATGGCCACACCAAGGAAACATGCGATGAAGTACCACATGGAGATGTAAAGCGCTTTTTCTCTTCTGATTCCGATCAGTGCGAACATTGCCACACCCCAGAGTACCCAGATGACCACTATAAGTATATCTAATGGCCATTCCATTTGAGCATATTCTTTAGTTGTCGTAATTCCCATAAGAAGGGAAACAACCATTCCTGTTGCCGCGATCAGGTAAAGTCCAAACTGTAATTTACCGGCAAACATAGCCAATTTTGACTCAGCCATAGATACCTTGAGTACTCTTTGTGCCGAGTAGTAGAAAGTAGCGAACACACCACTTACTGTAAATCCATAGATAACTACGTTAGTGTGTAATGGTCTCAGTCGTGAGAAAGTACCATACTCCCCTAATAGGTAGTTTAATTCAGGAAATGCCAACTGAGCCGCGATTAGCGTACCAATTAGCATACCAACAAAACCAAACAAAATTGTTGTATAGGTGTACAATTTTGCTACTGTATAATCGTATTCCAATGCTGCGTTTGACTGCATGCATACCCCCTTGAGTAAATTTATGTTGTATAATGACAACATTCAGCATTAATTATAGGTTAACTTTTCCTATGTGAAGCTTAAAATAAAAGAGAGAAAAAGATATTTGTTAAATAAATTTTAACAAAAGGGGTGGAATTGTATCAAAGCACTGATATACAGGCATTTGAGTGGATTTAATAGGATAAAAAAACTCCTATTTTATCCTACAAAATGCATTGTACTATGCCTTCCCTTTTGCCTGTTGGATGGAGTGGATATAGCGGTAGTCTACTTTGACTGTCTGCTCTTTTGGAAGATGCTTTGCAAGACGCCACACCATCCCTTCAAAGTCGTCAAACAGATAGTTCGCCATCGAACCAGGAATAGGGTTGATCTCATTGAGCATTACCTCTCCATCGACAACAAAAAAGTCACACCGGATGATACTTCCTTTAAAAAGAGGATCATAGATCTTTTTGAATGACCGGCGGATTTTCTCTTTAAGCGTTTCGTCAATTTCTGCGGCAAGCACCTGTGCATCACGTGAGAAGTCCATATATTTCTTTTCAAAATCCAAAAACTCCTCTTTGTGCGGCTCTTCAATAATGGAGAGTTCCCAGGCATCGCTCAGACAGCCTGCCTGGTTATACTCTTTCACACTTTCAATGAACGGCTCAATGACTACATCGTTGTCAAACTCAAACGCTACATCAAGTGCATAGTCGAGTTCGCTTTCACTCCTGACAATACTCACACCAATGCTGCTGCCAAGCCTGACCGGTTTGACAATGACAGGATATTCCATCGTTATTTTGCGTTCACCGTTTTTGCAAAGGTGCTCATAGGGAACTGTTTTGACACCAAGACTCTCTGCCAAAAATTTGGTGTAGAGTTTATTGTAGGAGAGTGCAGAAGCTTCCAGACGCGGAGAAATGTAAGGGACAGAGAAAAACTCCAACAGGGAAGCGATTTTGCCATCCTCACCGTCACGGCCGTGTATCAGGTTGAGTGCGACATCAAACGGTATCTGCTTGTTTTTAAGCATCCCTTCCGCATAAAAGCCACCCTTTTTCAATGTCAGCGGTTTGCTTTTTTTGTATTCTCCGGAAGAGAAAAGTTTAGAGTTTATCTTCTCACTGTCGATAAGGTAAAACTCTCTGTTAGCATCCACGAAAATATAGGTAATGGTACTTTTTTTGAGTACTTTTTTCATAGTAATCGCCGAAACGATACTGATCTCATGCTCGTAGCTCGACCCGCCGAAAAGAATGGCTATGTTCATTGTATTCCTTTGTGTTTTCTGCTGCCTGAAGTGTAAACAGATTTAGAGCATTTTGGCAAATTCACTGAAAATGTAGGCACTTTCATGCGGTCCTGGACTCGCCTCGGGATGGTGCTGTACCGACATGACCGGCTCATCTTTATACTTGAGCCCCTCGATGGTGTTGTCGAAAAGGTTTACATGGGTTACTTCCGCCACTTCCGTAATATTTTCCGGTACATTGTAGTTGTGGTTCTGCGCCGTGATTTCGACCGCACCTGTAACACTGTTTTTTACCGGATGGTTTCCACCGTGGTGACCGAATTTCAGTTTGTATGTATCGTACCCGTGCGAGATGGAAAGCAACTGGTGTCCCAGACAAATACCAAAAAGCGGAATCTTATGTGCAATGAGCTGCTTGATCTTTTCCTGCTCCTCTTTTAGGATAAGCGGATCACCGGGACCATTGGAGAGAAATACACCGTCAATCTCTTTGGCATCGAACTTGGCAATAATCTCCTCCGCGCTCATAGAGTTGGGTACGACGGTCACCTCCATCCCTGCATGCGTCAGTTCATTGAGAATATTGCGCTTGATACCAAAATCAAGGGCAATGATCTTTTTGCTTGTCTGCGGCTTTTCATACTCGAATGTCTGTGCATTGTAACGTGCTTCAGTGTGCACATACGGCTCTTTGGTACTGACCTGTTCAATGTAGTTTATCTCTTCAATGCGTGGAGACTCGGAAAGGATCTTTTTCAGTTCCGCCTTGTCATGTACTTCCGTAGAAGCAACCATCATCATGGCTCCTTCACTGCGAAGCATTTTGGTTAAAAAGCGTGTATCGATTGCCGTAATCCCCAGTACATTTTCACGCTTAAGCAATGTATCAAGACTCTCTTCGGCTCTGAAGTTGGAGTAGCGCGGCTGGTATTCTCTGACAATGATCCCCTTACAGTATGCGCCCTTACTCTCCATATCTTGTGCATTGCACCCTACATTACCGATTTCAGGCATGGTAAATGTTACGAACTGCCCTGCATAACTCGGATCGGTGACAATCTCCTGATAACCGGTCATAGATGTGTTGAACACAATCTCGCCAACCGCCGTACCCTCGGCACCGAAACTTTTAGCCTCCAGATACAACCCATTTTCAAAATACAGACTTACTTTTTGCATTACAACATTCCTCTTTTTGCCAACTCTTCCTGATACAGTCTCTCATAGAGCAGTTCATAATCCTGCGAACCGGGGATGATCTCTTTTTCCATGTTCTTGATCTTCTCGTAAACAATGTCATCTATCTCATCATAAGCATCGGCAAACGCTTTAAAGGACTTAAAGATGACATTTTTAACCTGATTGTCACTGACGGTGTACTCTGCAAGATAATTCTCATACAGTTCATCGAGAATTTTATGTGCCAAATCATTATAGCGGTCGTCGTAGTTCATGATCACCCCATGTTCGGGTGCCATTTTCTTCTTGATCATAAAAAAGAGCTGACGCTCGTCGGCATGCTGGAACTCTATCTCATCATAATTCTCTTCAATGATCTTCTTCACCTGTTCATCGAGCGCGCGTTCTGCAGCAAGATTCTCATCGATGATCTTCTTTGCCGTCTCGACAACCGCTTCTCTTCCCTTTGGCAGGGTCACAAAAGGAGCATTCGCCAGATCGATCCCTATTTTGGTCGCTACATATCCTGTCTGTTGTGGTTTCAGTCTCATCGCTTCTACTCCTCACTATTGTGTAAATTCATTTATATATTATAGCCTATCTTGATACAGCCGGTCCGACACATTTTTTATGCATGAGACCCGGCTCAGTGGCAGTGTCCATACCCTCTTATCGTATAATGGTGTCTTCACGTTCTGGACTGGTAGAGATGATGCCTATCTTGGTACCTATCATCTCCTCAAGTGCCATAATGTATGACTGTGCACTCGTTGGCAACGCATCGAAGGTACGAATACCCTCGGTTTTGTCCCAACCAGGAAAAGTGCGATACACCGGCTTGACATCTTCAAGATCGTACGGAACATAATCGACCTCTTTGCCTTCAAACTCATAGGCAACACAAACCTTTATTTCATCGAATCCGTCAAGAACATCCAGTTTCATCAGTGCTACCTGATCGACCCCGTTTACACGTACCGCATGGCGCATGGCAACCGCATCGAACCAGCCGCAGCGTCTCGGTCGGCCTGTGGTGGTACCGAACTCATGCCCGTTCTTTCTGAGTCTGTCACCCTCATCCCCCATATCTTCACTGGGGAAAGGGCCGTTACCCACACGTGTACAGTAAGCCTTGGCAATACCGGTCACTTTGCCGATGTCTTTGGGGTTGATTCCCAGTCCCGAACAGGCACCCGCACTCACTGTTGTCGAAGAGGTAACGTAAGGGTATGTACCGTGGTCTATGTCGAGCATGGTTCCCTGTGCACCCTCAAGCAATACTTTCTTATCTGCATCGAGGATCTCCCACATAAGCTGTGTGGTATCGCAAATGTAAGGTGCAAGCACACTTTTGTAGTGTTTCAGCTCATCCAACAGTGCCGCTTCTTCAGGGGCATCCACACCCATGGCATCAAAAACCGGTTTATTGATGGCAAAAAACTCCATGATCTTGGCAGCGAGTTTTTCAGGATGCAGCAATTCTCCAAGACGGTGACCGACACGTGCTACCTTGTCTCCATAGGCAGGCCCTATTCCTTTGCCTGTGGTTCCTATGGCTTTGTCACCCTTGAGGCGTTCGCGTGCCTGATCAATCTGCGCATGGTAAGGCAGCAGAATATGTGCTTTGTCCGAGAGGAACAGTCTACCTTCAAGGTTGTCAAACTGCTTCATCTCCTCGATAAAATCTTTGGGAGAGAGTACCACACCGTTTCCAACAATGTTTTTTGCCTTGGGATTGAGTACTCCCGATGGAATCAGGTGCAGTGCATATTTCTTTTCACCAATAACAATGGTATGCCCGGCATTATGCCCGCCTGCAAACCGACACACATAGTCATGTGTCTGTGCCATATGATCGACGATCTTCCCTTTTCCCTCGTCTCCCCACTGGAGACCTACAATCAAATCTGCTTTACTCATTTACCGCCTTTGTTCATTTTACTTACGATACACGCATCGGTATAGAGCGCGAATCCTGCCGCCTCCACACCGTCGATCGTATAAATCCCGCCCATCGCCAGCAGGCTGTTCTCTTCGAACATTCTGAAGGTCAATGAATCATAGTAACGCATCTTCGCATAGAAAAGCGGAGAGATGACCATATGCTCATATGTAACATTTTTCACTGCGGCTTGTATTTTCTCAAGTTCGACACGGATATCATCAGGATATATATCTAAGTCCTGAAGGTCATCCACACTGTTGATGCGGACAAGCGGTTCAATCCATGGCAGATCACTGCGCATAATCTCCTCGACATGCATCGCTTTGAGCACGTCCAACGAAATACCATATTTTTCACTCAACAGCTGCGGGATGCGGATATTTGCAACCTGCATAAGCGGCTGTGCCCCTATCTCGGCAAGCAGCATACTGCTTGTACGTACGATCTGTTCAAAATCACCGCCGAGAATCTCCGCCCCTATCTGATACTGCTCTTTTGTCGGGAACGTCACCGTAGGCTGAATATAAAACCACTTCTTCGATTCGGTCGTACGTCCCAAACGCTTGGTGACGATACGCACTACATCTGCTGTGGAGTCTGCACGTAGTGTCACCTCATGGTTTTCGGCATCGTTGAGGCGTACCAGCGGTTTTTGGTCTTCAAAACACTCGTGCTGATGGTAGGAAAAGAGCGGTGTAACGATCTCTTCGAAACCAAGGTTTTCAAGTATCTCTGCCGAAACAAATTCGATCTCGCGCTTGATACGCGCCGTGTCGCCAAAATAGAGCTTCGATCCGCTGGGGATCTCGTGTTCAAATATCATGCATTCTCGCTTTTGAGCATACTTTTAAAATACTCTTCATTAAAGACGCGGCTTGCTGTACCGTCGTAAGCTCTGCGTCCGAGTTTCGCCAGTGCCAGCTCTACCGCATTGACCACCCATACCATCTCGTACGGCTCAATCAGCCCCATCTGGTTGATACGGAAGATTTTCCCTTTGAGATGATCCTGACCGCCGGCGACATTGACACCGAAGTCGGTCTTGAGCAGGTCACGTATCTCTTTGGCATGTTCATCGTCAATCGTTGTCATGGAACGTGCCGGTACTTTTGGATAGGAGTGCAGCCCCAGCGCTTCGAGAGCAAAACGGGTCGATTTGGCACGACGTGCCGTATCGCAGTAGAGTTTCCCCAGTCCGCCATTCTCTTTGATCTGCTTGAGAACCGCGCCAAGTCCGATAACCAATGTTGTCTCTGCGGTATAGGCTGTGGTATTCTGTCGCTGTTTTTTGATCTCGGAAGCAAGGTTCAGATAGTACCCTCTTCCTTCACCAATCTTCTCTACCGCCGCATTGCTCAACCCTACAATTGCCAGTCCCGGGGGTAGCATCAGCGCCTTTTGGCTCCCCGCAATCAGTGCATCGATATGTGTCACATCGATGCGCTCCACACCTACCGCGGTAATACCGTCTGCAATGACCATCACATCGGGTCTTCTCTCTTTGACGGCTTTTGCTATCTCTTCAACGGGATGTCTGAGTCCTCCTGCCGATTCACTGATCTGGATCGCGATTGCGTCGATGTCGGGATTGGCTTCGAGTGCGGCAACGACCTCATCGGCATTTGCAGGAGTATCCCACTCATGCTTGATCTCAACACTGCCAAGCCCATGCGCTTTGGCTATTTTGCCGAAACGCTCACCGAATTTTCCGGCATTGACGTTAAGTAGCGTATGGTGACAGAGGTTGGTAACCGCCGCCTCCATCGCACCCGTACCGGTTGAGGCAAGCATCACCACCTCATCGGTCGCCATCAGTTCAAACAGCAGTTCTCTTGTCTCTTTGAATATCGCTTCAAATTCAGGTGTTCTGTGATGCAGGGTAGGCTCTGCCATCGCCAGACGGACAGATTCGGGTACCGGAGTAGGACCGGGAGTAAAAAGTAACATGAAATATCCTCACAATAGTCATTAAAATGACGGCATAATTGTGGGGATTATAGCTAAAAAGAGGTTATAAAGTGATAAGGGCGCCCAAAGCGCCAAACTCTGGGTAGCTACTTGGCTGTGACAGAAAACTTATCTTCCACACACTGCACATAGTCACCATCTCTAAAGGCACTGTATGGGGTCTGATAGTTCACCAGTTGGCAGCTGTAGGATCGCCCGTCTGCACTGTTGGCATTCCAACTCCAGTCCTCTTCCCGGTATATCGGCAGTGCTGCCGCACTTTCCGAGGTAAACTGCTTCATATTGGCACATCCGAGTACCTCATCCTCGCCGACAGGCACATTGAGGTAGTTCGCAAACTCTTTATAGTAATCAATACGGTTAAGCGACTGTGCATGCTCACTGCTGCCGCCACACTCCACACCGCCGTTGATGATGTTGGTCGTCACACCAAACCCGGGAACGAGTTCATTCGCTTTATCCGATGCATTTGGCTGCCATGTACCGTCTATGACAAAGAGCATGCTCGGTTTAGGCGGCTGCGGATAGACGAAGAAGAATACCGCACTGGCCAGATTGTACCAGGTATCCGCTACCAGTTCGGGATGATCGAGCAGTGTTCTTTTATCTCCCGTCATCGCTTCCGAAAACGCTCCGTAGTTGTAGTTGTAGCTCAACTGTTTGGCACCACGCCCGAAATAGCTTTTGAAACTGCCGTCTTCAAATTTCCCGCACGGGAAGGCTTTCCCCTGCCATGGTATCAAGGCTACACTCCGCGTTATAGCCGTTACGCATCTCTTCGGTCCAACCCATTTCACGTACATATACAAGCCCCTGACGCCATTGAGGAACTTCGCTTGCGGGATTGTGCCCGCCCGTTTCCTGTGTAAAGTGGGCGAACATTGTCGCCAATGAACGTCTACATATCAAATCTGCATCTCTGCCATCCTCATAGTCTCCGCAAAAAGCCGGGAACTTTCCGACCGCTTTGAGAAAGTTTTCGTAAGTATATTCGGCCGAACGCTCAGTGAAAAGATAGTTCCAGTCCGACGCACTGACAATGGACTCTACTCGTTTGGCATTTGCAGGATTGTCCGCTCGTCCAGGTACAATCTGTTCAACTTCCACGTTCGGCAATGTACGAATGGAGGCTTTGATCAGTTTCATCAGCGGCGTATCGGTCAACTCCGCCTCTTTTTGCTGCAATGCCTGCAGACTGACCGTGCCGTTGACGGCTACAGTCGTATTGCCTTCATTACTGCCACCTGTATCGGTCGTATTCTCATCAACAGGAAGAGGATCGGGATTTGGATCGTCCACCGGAGCGGTCTCATCGACCTCTCTCCACGGCCCCCACTCTTCAGTTCCGGGTACATCCCCCTGTGTCCACCACTGTGCTTTGTATTTTTTACCGTTGTAGACCACGATCTCTCCGCCGACATACACCTTGGAAGCATCCCATGTTCCCTCACCGGTACTGTCGACGTTTTCTCCCATAGTCGAATCGTTACCTTCATCCGTACCGGCAGCACCGTCACCATCGCCTGAGCTCGAACCGGTACCTGTATCGGTACCGCTTCCGGTATCGGAAGTACCATCGACAGCCTCCCAGGGGGCCCACTCCTCTGAACCAGGGATGTCACCCTGTGTCCACCACTTCGCTTTGTAGGTCACCCCTTCATAGGTGACCAGTTCACCCCCGACATAGACGGCAGAGGCATCCCATTGTACTATACCTACAGTGTCTGTACCGCCGGTGTTCTCCCCGCTGTTTTGAGTATCACCGGTACCATTCGTATCTCCCGATGTATCGGTAGACTGTCCGCCTCCCGTTGCGTCGATACCACCGTTATCCGTACCGCTGTCATTGCCGGAGCCGTCCGCATTGGAAGTATCATCATCCGTAGTATTGCTTTCATTGCCAATGTGGATTCCCTGCGGATAGAAATTGTCAGCGATCACCGGCAAGAGTGCATCAGGAGATGAAACCGGCAAGTCGGCTGAAAGTTCCCAGATAATCATCCCTCCAAGATGCTTTTGCTGCACATAATCCACTTTGGCCAGCAAAGAGCGTTTGTTTTCATATGTGTAAAACTCCTGCTTGCTCTCACTATACAGATAAGGAGCCTTCGCCGCTTCATCGTAATAGTGTGTAAAACTCGGATCTTTTTCCATCTCGGCTACATGGTAATATGGGTTCATTCCTCCTGCCCTGCCGCCGTCCCAGATGCTTTGCGCACCTCCGTCGGCCGCACAAAAAAGCCCTTTGTTTCCACTTGACGTCTCACAAGGCACAACCTCTTTCCATCCGCGAGAGTAAAACGGTGTGCCGACAATCAGCTTCTTGGAATCTACACCGTAAGAGAGAAATTTTTCCACAACGGCATCGACATTCAACTCATCGGGGTTGTTAGGGTTGGCATAGAGTGCACTTTGGTGATTTGTCTGTGTATCTCATGCACCATGCATATCGTATGTCATCAAATTGATGAAGTCGAGATACTGAGCATATTTGGACGGATCGCAAACTCAATATGTTGAAACGATGCTCCCATCGCGGCGGTTAACTGATAATACTTTCCATCCTCCTGGGAGGCTTTGTTCAGATGTTCACGCAGTGTCTTCAGCAATAATGCGAATGTCTCCTTTTCGCTATCGTCCGCTTTGGGGGTTCCCTGATCGTTGGCATTGTCGGTCGTATCCGGTGCACGATAGCTTCCGGGGTATTCCCAGTCAATATCGACACCGTCAAAGTCATAAGTACGGATATACTGTACGACACTTGCCGCAAACCTGTCGCGTGCTTCCTGCGTCGCCGCCACATCATGGAAATTTCCCGATTGCGTCCATCCGCCTACGGAAACGAGCACGTAAAGATGCGGATACTCTTTTTTCAGTTTTTTGAACTGCCCCAGGTTGCCTTTGTAGGGACTGTCCCACGGCTCTCCGAGTGACGCTTCCGTCGCCGCGTAGTTGTCAAAGTTGGCGATCACACCATCCTTGATGGTAGCAAATGCATAATTTAAATGCGTAATCTTCTCAAAGGGTACTTTGGCCGGTACATAATTGTCATGTCCGCTATAGATCCCCCACTCAGGGAAATACCCTACGATCTTTTTCATAGAATCAAGCTCTGCTTTTGTCGGTGCAGCATAGAGTGCGGAAGCCGCTGCAACAGAAACCAAAATACTCAACGTCGTTTTTTTGACTGAAATCATTTTTTCTCCTTTAATTGTTTTGAAATATATTCGTAGTATAGAAAAGAGTGAAAAATACTATAAGAGCATAAAAAAATGTTCATTTAAAAAAATGCCAAGTACAATATAGGCCAAAGGAGAGGCATATGTATTTTGGCGACTATATTAAAACGTGTCGTACGCGTTTTGGACTGACACAACAGGATCTCGTTGAGCTGCTGTTTGAATTTCATCCTGTATTCCACGGTCTTGATACCGTGACACTCAGTCGGTGGGAGCGTAACATCACCAGTCCGAACATCGAGAGGCAGCGCTACTTCATCGAGGCGATGCAACAGTTTGACGAAACGGTTTTTCCGGCCTTTGATGCCATCGACATGGATGCTGTAGAAGATGCCATATTTGAAAAAGGCATACAGCGTGTCATAGGCAAGCATAAAACCTATATACTCGATTTGCCGTCCAATATTATTGAAAGCAGGGCAATCCATATTACAGAGTTACACCATTTGGATGATCCGAATCCGGCAATCCACATCGCCTATACTTTTTTCAAAAAAGTCACCAACAATCATGCCAATATCCCTTTCAATACATTCAAAAGATGGGTACTGCATCCATCAAGCCGTTTTTGGATCGCCACCTACTATCAGCAGTTTTTTGGCATGCTTCTTTCTTTGCGTCTGAAAGAAGAACCCTTCGAAGCACTGTTGAATCTGCGAAAAAAAGAGCATACCATTACTGCTGATGATTTTGCAAAGGAAGATGAAGAGGGGTATGAATATCCGCTCACTTTCCTTGGCTACACCGAACAGGCAGCCAGTCTGCTCTTCCTGCGCTACTACAGATACCTGATGAATGCACAAGCATATACAGCAGGAGTCGGCTGCTTCCCAAAACGGCGTGAAGGTGCCAAACTGGTGCATACTCTTGGACTTTCACCATATAAAAGTGTCCAAAACACACAACTGTGTACCTGTCGTGCCAATATGCCCAATGTGCTGTTGAACCGCTATATTCTTACCATGATATTCAAGGCATCAAACCGTACATAGGCATCTGCTTCCGGTTTTTCTTTGTAGTATTCTGCTCCTGCTCCAATCACGAAATAGAATTTACATTCGTCGTTAAAAAGATGTATAATAGGAAAAGACAGCATGTTTTAAAGGAGGTTGTTTCATGGACAATACACAACTAAAAGAGAAAATCTTCAATACCATCGATACCATCAACGAACGTATTGTTGAAATTCGCCATGACCTGCATATGCATCCGGAACTCTCCGGGCATGAGGAGCATACGAAATATATGGTCAAAGGCATTCTTGAAGCAAGTGGCTACACAATCACCGAAAGCGAGAGGCACTATGGACTCGTAGCCAGCCTAACAGTAAGCGAGAATGCGCCTACCGTGGCTTTACGCGCCGATATGGATGCGCTTCCCATCGAAGAGCAGACACAAAAGCCCTACGCTTCCAGAGAAAAAGGAATCATGCATGCCTGCGGCCACGACAGCCATACTGCCATTGCACTCGGATGTGCCATTGCACTCGCAGAGCACAAAGAGAGCCTTCCCGGTAATGTACGTTTCATTTTTCAACCCTCCGAAGAGAGTAAAGAAGGCGGCAGTATAGAGATGATCGAAGAGGGAGCGCTTGAAGGGGTCGACGGTATTTTCGGACTCCATGCCTACCCCTACCTCAAAACAGGGCAGATAGGCTACAAATACGGTGTCATGATGGCCTCTGCAGACATCTTCAGTATCGAAGTTTTCGGAAAGTCCGCACATGGTGCCAGACCGCACGAGGGAGTCGATGCCATACTGGTCACCTCCATGATCGTCAATTCACTCAACCATATCGTCTCACGGCGTATCGATCCGCTCCACCCTGCCGTCATCTCCCTTGGCACCATCGAAGGCGGCAAAGCCTCGAACATCATCTGTGACCATGTTCTGCTGAAAGGTACGGTACGTACCATCAATGAAGGGGTGCGCAACGCCATTCCGGCGATGATGAAAAGCTCCATAGAAGGCATCTGCACCTCAATGGGAGCGACATACAATTTCGACTACGAATTCGGACAGCCCGAACTGATCAACGATGACAAAATGGTAGACATTGTTGTCGAAGAAGCCAAAATGGTGCTGGGAGCGAAAAATGTCATCGACCTTGTAGACCCCGTGATGGGAGGAGAGGACTTCTCCGAATACCTCAAACGTATTCCCGGTGCCTTTTTCAGACTGGGAACCTGCAATGAAGAGAAAGAGACATGCATCTCCCAGCACAACAGCCGCTTCGATGTCGATGACGATGCCCTGCAATACGGCATGAAGATCATGACCGCCAGTGCGCTCTCCTTTCTTCTCCAAAAGGCATAGCCGTGCATCAAAGTACTCAGCTGAAAATTCCCGCCCAGGCGCAATACATCAAACTTGTCAATGATGCTATCGATGATGTTTGCGAAGCATCAGCTTTCAGTGTCTCCGATATCGATGCGATCAAAGAGAGTACCAGAGAACTCATTCTAAACGCTATTGAACACGCCTACCCCAACCAGAAAGGATACATTCAAATCTCCATTCACCCTTTTGAGACAGGGGTACGCCTCGATGTGCATGACTGGGGGCTGCCCATGTCGGCCAAAAAACACTCCAGTGTTCCGCTTGAGAAGGAGGCTTCCCAGGGTTTCAACCGCATCTATGCACTGATGGATCTTTTCGAATACCATAACCTGGGCAAAGAGGGCAAAAAATTTACCATCATCAAATATCTCACCCATCCGATGCACGAAGAGGAGAGAAAAGAGCCTCAAAAGAGGGAACAGATTTCCAATAAACATACCTCGAAAAAGATTCCTGTTGAAGTCAGGCTATTTCAAGAAGGTGACGAAGAGGGTATTGCCAGACTGATCTACAAAAATTACGGTTACAGTTACATCAAAGATCTCTTCTACTATCCGCAAAAGGTCTTTGAGTCGCACGGCAAGAAATTTTACTCCATCGTGGCTGTAACAGGAGAAAGGATCATCGGCCACTTTGCTCTGGTTCTCATACCGGAGTCAACCATCGCTGAAATCGGTGTCGCTGTGGTAGATCCGGAATTTCAGGGTATGGGCATCATGAACAGGATGTTCAATCTTGTTATGCAGCACGCAAAAGCCATTGGACTCGATGGCATTTTCGGAGAGGCGATCATGTTCCATATCTACAGCCAAAAGGCCAACCTCAGCCACGGCTTCTGCGAGTCGGCACTCATGCTGGGCAAGGTCCCCGTCGATACAACCATTGTCAACAACGAACTTGCACAAAAATCCAAACGCGGGGCAGTACTTGTAGGCTACTACTTCTTCTCTAAAGAGAAGAAACACCTCTTCCTGCCGAAAGTCTACAAAAAACAGATCAAACACATCTATAAAGGTGCCGGTATTCCTTTTAAAAAAGCGAAAGCAGGGAAGCAAAAAGTACCGAAACATATTTTTCTAAGCTATACGTTCGATCCGCCGACGAACATCGCCAAAATCCGCATAGACCGCTACGGGAAAGATCTCAAACAGAAATTTTCCATTCTGCTTGCCCAGCTCAAAGCCAAACACTGCGATATGATCTATGCCGATATCTCACTTGAGAGAATCCCCCAAATAGACAAAGTGGTCAAAATGCTGAACAAGGCAGGCTTTTTTTACAGCGGTGTGATGTTTCTTTACCACGAACAAGAAGACTACCTTAGACTGCAGCTCAAGCACAGTGACAGAATAGGTCATAAAAACTATGTCTGTTACTCTGCATTCTGCAAAACACTTTCACGCTACATTATGAAAGACCAGCGGCGGATACAGAGGGGTCAGAGAAGCTCCCCTCCCTTTCCGTCAGTCCATATCTGCCGTCTGCTGCCCAATCTCTTTGTAACGGGCATAGTAGTGTTCTACAAAATCTCTTACTTCCCGACTTACCGGTAAGAATATCCCCTCTTCCTTCACGGCATAACGGCCAAGGTAGTCGTTGGCATCCGCTTTGGCGAGATAGTGCTGTGCCAGTGCTTCATACGCCTGAATATAGGCATCTTTCATCGCATCATAACGGTCGTAGTCGATGCGTACCTCGCCTTCGTAGCGTACCACGCCTGAAGCGAACAGCAGCTCAAGGTGGATCAGTCCTTCACAATAGTAAGGCAGCACCTCACCTACTTCACGCCATGCCATCAGTCCCACCGCACGGCTTACCAGATCGTCGACAATATGTCCTTTGAGTGCTTCCTCTTCATTTCGGAAAAATGCCATCAGACCACCAGTGGTCGCCTTAAACTCTTCAATGTTCTTGAACTGTCCCGTTGCATTCATCTTCGTTTCGGTATCGGTGTCAATCCAGAGAATGTGTCCGTACTCGTGCCCGATGGTGGAGATGTCGTAGAGACGGTGCCAGAGCGCAGGCTCCTCTATGGCAAGCTTACGCTGTTTGCGCACAAACGCCTCTCCCATTGTCTCTACCGAGAGTTGCATGACAGGCTTGGATTTCTTGCTCTCAAGCACAAAATCCGCATAGGCAAAGATCTTTTTGCCAAGTTCGCTGCTGACACGCTCGTCATTGGGCACAACCTGTGCGGAGAAAAGCCCGTTAAATTCCGCTGCGTAATAGAGCATCGGCTGTCCGATATAAAGTTGTGTCTGATCGACCTGAAGCAGGTTTTTCGTCATGATACGCATTGCATCTTCCCCAAACTTCTCCGCCATCTCATAGGCAAAAAGTTTGATGTTGTTACGGGTATGTGACCCCTCTTGTAGTTTAGGGTTGACAATACGCAGATCCCACTCAAGTGCCACCGCATTGCGGTAGTGGTCTTCATAGTACTCCAGCGGGTGCCCTACCTGAATGGGGGTCGTAATCGCCATCCAGCGTCTGTCAACCTCTGCCCACATACCAATGAGTTCATCGGTTTTGGTATGTCCGAATGCTTCTTTGAGTGCGGTAAAGTAGGCTATCCATGCCTCTTTCTGTCTGAAAACCTCATCTTCATGCTGGCGTAGCAGCGCTATGAGCTGTTCGAGGGCAACCACCACCGCCTCTACCTCTTTGGCAAACGCTTCGGCATAGGCAACGCTTTTATAGCCCTCCGGTGTTTTTTGCAGTACCGAATAACAGCGATCCCCGATGCATCCCTCCTCTACCGTATCGAGAAGGGCATTGGCTTCAAGCATCTCGAAGACTTTCGCATCGTCCCCGTTAAAAAGTGCCGAAAGTTCCGGATTAACCGTATTGATAATATGATGCGTCCAGTGACTCTGCCATTCACTCATACGCAGTCCGACAAAGTGTACCCCGAAAATAAGTGAACGGTAAAACGGCGTAAGCAGCTTTTGCTGCTCTATCCACCCTATCAGGCTTTCATGACGGGCAATATGCATCATGCTTACAAATCCGTAGGCAAGCTCTTTTTTCAGACGTATCTGCGCTTCATCGATTCCAAGCTTCTGCATGACCTGCTCAAGTGCATCTTCACGCAGATTGACAATACGGGTAAGTGCCGCCATAACTGTATCGTCATTGTAGGGCAGTTCAAGCAGACTCAAAAACGCATCAACCGTCTCTTTCGCTTTTGCATGCTCACCCTTGAGCAGTTCGTAAAACCCGTTCAGTTCCGCCTGTCTATCCTGCAGCTCCAGATACACTGCCTGCAGATCGTTCATAAATTGTTGTTTTTTATTACTTGTCATTGCTTCCTCTATTGTCTTTTCAACATTTGTATAATTGGCTTCGCCAACACGAGCGCTTTAGCGCGATGGGATATTTTGGACTTGATGTCATCATCCAGTTCTCCAAGCGTTTTGTCATATTCGGACGGAATGAACATCGGGTCATACCCAAACCCCTTGTCTCCTTTTGCTTCGGTAATCACCCTGCCGTGCATCCATCCGTGCACCACATACTCTCCCAGATCAGAAACTATGGCTATTGCCGCGGTATAGTAGGCAGGGGCTTCTACAAGACCTTTCTCTTTGAGCGCATCGATAAGCTTGTAAAGATTTTCCTTGTCGCTTGCTCCCTCTCCGGCATAGCGAGCAGAGAAAATGCCGGGAATACCACCGAGTGCCGGTACGGAGATGCCGCTGTCATCGGCAATGACAATATACGCTTCATCGGGGAACTTCTCTTTGAGCTTGGCATAAATGGTTTTGGCTTTGATAAGCGCATTGGCAGCGAAAGTACCACCGTCTTCCACGATGTCGAACGATCCAAGCAGATCGGAAAAGGCGACGACCTCATCCTGACACATCTGCCGGAACTCTCTGAGTTTTCCTCTGTTACCCGTAGCAAGAACGATCTTCATAGATTAACCTTCATTTTACTTAATAGGACTATAATTAGGACAAATTTTACCCTATGGGAGATATCAAGATGATTAAAAAGGTTTTACCCCTCAGTCTTATTGTAGCACTGCGCTTTTTCGGACTTTTCATTGTCCTTTCCGTACTTTCAAGCTATGCAAAGGAACTTCCGGGCGGTACGGCATTCCTTGCCGGTATCGCGCTGGGTGGGTACGCACTGACGCAGGCACTCCTTCAGGTACCGTTTGGTGTCATGAGTGACAAGTTCGGACGAAAAAAGACCCTGCTTTTCGGCCTGCTGCTTTTTGCATTTGGTTCAGCGGTTGCCGCAATGGCTGACAACATTTATGTACTGCTTGCGGGACGTTTCCTGCAGGGTGCCGGGGCGATCGGTTCTGTCGTTACGGCGATGATCGCCGATCAGGTACGAGAAGATGAACGCGCACATGCCATGGCCATCATGGGAATGACCATCGCCATGAGTTTCGCCGCAGCGATGATCATCGGGCCGATCGTGGCTGGTTACTGGAGCGTCAGCGCACTCTTCTGGCTGACTGCCGCACTGGCACTGACTGCCCTGCTCATTCTCTTTACCGCTGTTCCCGAACCGCCACACATCGAGCACCACTACTCTGAAGAGGAAGCGAAGATCAAAGAGGTATTCAAAGACAAAGACCTGGTGCGTATGTACATTACCTTTCTCTTTCACAGCTCTACGATGGCAATCGCGTTCTTTATTATTCCTATTTTGATGAACAGCAAATTTGACATGACCCGTATGGATTACTGGAAGGTCTATCTTCCGGCAGTCATTTTCGGTATTCTTGCCATGGGACCTGCCGCGGTACTGGGTGAAAAGTACGGCAAAGGCAAAGAGGTGTTCATTGTTTCCATCCTCTTTATAATCGCCTCCTTCGCCCTCATGGGCTTTAGCAGCAACTTCTGGCTCTTTGCGGTAGGTGCGACCTTCTTCTTCATTGGCTTCAACATGTTCGAACCGCTGCTGCAGAGTTTTGTTTCCAAATTTGCCAAAGTACACCAGAAAGGTGCAGCACTGGGTGTCGCCAATACCTTTGCCTATGTGGGAATCTTCCTCGGCGGTGCGATCGGCGGATGGCTCTACGGACACTACCATGAACAGGGTGTTGCCATTGCCGTCATTGTACTTAGCGGATTCTGGATTCTCTGGATACTCGGCATGCGTAACCCGGCACTGAGAAAAAACCTTTTCCTCCCTACCGATCTGTTCGATGAAGGGAAAATGGCTGAACTGAAAAATATAGAAGGGATTAACGACTTCTACACCAACAAAACGGAAAAAATACTGGTGATCAAATATGAGGACGGTCTCATCGATGAAGACACCATCAGAGGAATGCTGCTTAAAAAACAGTAATCCTACTGCTTCAACGAAGAGATGATCTCCTCCGCCTCGGCTTCATCCATTGCATCGGCTTCAATGTCAATAAGCATATCGACACACTCCCGGTGCATCTCCTGAAGCTCTTCAAGCTCTTCCCTGTCTCCCAAAGACATCATTCCGTCATGCTCCGCCATCTCAAAAAGCGTGTTAATCTCTTTCTCGAGGTCAGGCACAACAATGCTCTCAAGAAACTGTTTGAGTTTTTCTATGTGTGTCATGGTTTGCATCCCTTTGATTGTTTTAAGGGTATTGTAGCAAAATGCCGTTTTTTAGGGAAGTGTCTACCATACTATAAAAAGAGTACCCTCTAAAAACGCAATTTTTTAACCAGACGACACTATTTTCTAAACTTTTTAAACACTTTGTCAAAATCCAGTGTCAAAGTACAGTCCAAATCATCAAATGCCAGTACCTCGTGCGTAAAATCACCAACCTTCCTGTACTTACCCTCTTTAAGCGTATAGACTTTCGCTCTTAAATCATCAGGATAGACAAGTATATAATACTGCACACCTTCCACTTCATAGATGTCAAATTTGACTGTTTCATCTTTTTTGGCGGTTGCGGGGCTTAATATTTCTACTATGATTTTAGGTGCTTTGGTCAAATAGGCTTCATGTTCATCGTCACATACCAAGACAATATCCGGTCTCAGCACTGTCTCTTCCAAGACTTTCCAGTCTACTTCATAGAGGACTTCACAAAGAGCACAATCTTCCTGCATAGTATGATTTAAAGCCATAAATATCTCGCCTGCCAAGCGCTGATGTTTTTTAGTAGGAGCAGGAGCCATGGAAACAGGCGCACCGTCTATCAGCTCCCATTCTCCTTCCCATTTAACATAGTCGTCATAGGTGTAATTGAGTAAAGTAGCCACTGACATCATGGGATCCTTTTTTGTTTATTATAACATAAGAAAAAAATCAAATCTGGAGTTAAACTTACATATCAGCTATGATGTTTATCTGAAAATAGATGCAAAAGTAGATATTTTCAAGCAAGATGGTCACATTTTGGTCACCGAAAAGAAAAACAAGAAAGTGTAAAAACACCATAAAGAATGGTGTATCAATGGTCGGAGTGACAGGACTTGAACCTGCGACCTCTACCACCCCAAGGTAGCGCGCTAGCCAGACTGCGCCACACCCCGACATTTTTTGGAGAGTGTGATTATAGAGCAGGAGCTCTTAAAAAGGGGTTAGACGTATCAGTCCTTCCCCAGATCGATCTTTTTGTACTCGACACCCATCAGGTCACAGGCACGTTTGGTGATGTTCTGAATGGTGAAACCGAACTTCTCGAAAAGTTCTCCCGCAGGTGCCGAGGCACCGAAGGTCTCCATACCAAGCACATCGTCTGCATAGCGGTAGTACTCTGTCGCACGTGCCGCTTCGACCGCAAGCACTTTTGTTTCAAGATCGATAACCGCTGCCTTGTACGCCGCATCCTGTTCATTGAAAAGGTCAAAACACGGTACCGAAACGACATTGGCGTTGACACCGAGAACTTCAAGGTGGCAGGCTGCCTGGAGGCACGGCATCAGTTCGGAACCGCTTGCCATCAAAGTCAAGGTTGCGTTTTCGCGTTTTTTAACGATGTAGGCACCTTTTGCGGGCTCACCGAAATCTCTTTTTGGCTTGAGTGTTTTAAGCTTTTGTCTACTGAGTACAAAACCGTGCGGTGCCTTGATGTTCAGCGCAGCTTTCCATGCCTCGACATTTTCGGTCGCATCAGCAGGACGCCAGACATAAAAGTTTGGCAATGCCCTGAACTGACTGAGATGCTCTATCGGCTCATGTGTCGGACCGTCTTCGCCAACACCGATGCTGTCGTGTGTCCAGACAAAGAAGTTTTGAATGCTTGTCAGCGCCGCAATACGCGCTGCAGGTTTGAGGTAGTCGGAGAAAACGAAGAAAGTGGCATTAAACGGCATGGTCGTACCATAGAGTGCCATAGCGTTGGTAATGGCAGCCATGGAGTGTTCACGGATACCAAAGTGCATATTTTTCCCTTTGGGAAAATTGCCCATATCTTTAAGTTCAGTCTTATTGCTTGGAGCAAGGTCGGCAGAGCCTCCAAGGAAGCTTGGTACCGCTTTGGCAATGGCATTGAGGATTTTCCCGTTGGAGTCTCTTGTCGCCACTTCTGCCGCGTCACTGAAATCCGGCCAGTCGATTTTGGAGAAATCTGGGTTGAGCAGTGCTTCGAGTGCCACGTTCTGCTCTACAAGCGGCGCTTCCTTTTGTCTGTGTATCCACTCTTTTTCCGCCAGTTCACCCTTTTCTACGGCACATCTGAAACGCAGCAGCACATCTTCGGGTATCTGGAAAGTCGCATCGGGGTCAAACCCCTCTTTGGCTTTGGACGCACGGATAATCTCTTCACCCAGCGGCGCGCCGTGGGTATGGTGCGTGCCTTCCAATTCACCGGCACCCTTGCCAATGATAGTATTGGCAATGATGATGGTAGGCTTGTCAGCTTTTTTTGCTTCATTCAATGCCGCATCGATCTTGTCATAGCAGTGACCGTTGACCGTAAGGACATTCCAGTTCTGTGCTTCAAAACGCTTGGCAACATTTTCACTCCAGGCGATGTTCGTATCACCCTCGATGGTAATCTCGTTTGAATCGTAGATGAGAATGAGGTCTTTGAGTCCAAGATGTCCTGCCAGGGCACACGCTTCATAGCTGATACCCTCCTGCAGATCACCGTCACCACAGAGACAGTAGACTTTGTGGTCAATGAGCTCACAGGTTTCCGAATTGACCTGCTCTTTGGTAAAAGCTTCCGCCATGGCAAAACCGACGGCATTGGCGATTCCCTGCCCAAGCGGTCCGGTAGTGATCTCCACACCCGCTGTATGCCCATACTCGGGATGCCCCGGTGTTTTGGAGTCGAGTTGACGGAACTGTTTCAGGTCCTCAAGAGAAACATCATACCCCCACAGATGCAGCAGAGAGTAGATAAGCCCTGTTGCGTGTCCGCCGGAGAACACCAAGCGGTCGCGGTTCAGCCACTTGGGGTTTTTGGGGTTGTGGACGAGGTGCTCGCTCAGTACTACGGCAATATCTGCCAGCCCCATAGGTGCGCCGGGGTGTCCGGAGTTTGCCTTCTGTACCATGTCAGCCGCCAGAAAGCGGATGGTGTTCGCCATTTTTTTACGCATTTGGTTCTCTTCACTCATTGTTGCCATGCATGTTTCCTTTGTTTAGTGATGTCTGTATAGATAGGTTTCCATCAGTGGGCGAAGCGCCTTCTGAAGGGGTGTATCGAATGTTTCAAACTGTTCTTGCAATGTTTTTGCCAGTGCATCTGCCTCTGCAATGGAGGCTTCAAGCCCTAGCAGCGTTACAAAACTGTTCTTCTCGCCATCGTTGCCTGTGGTTTTGCCTGCCTCTTCTTCGCTCTGTGTTTCATCAATAATATCATCTTGTATCTGAAAAAGCAGCCCCAGATCGATGCCGAAATCGTACAACCGGTTCTGTACTGCTTTCTCAAGCCTTACGATTACCGCACCCATCGCCAGACTGGCAGCGATAAGTTTGGCGGTTTTATTGATATGAAGTATCTTGACCTCATCGAGTGTCAGCGGTTTGTTCTCGAACCAGCAGTCGATCGCCTGCCCGAGTACCATCCCCGCCGATCCGCCGTTAGCTGCCAGCAGACGGATAAGCTCGATCTTCACATCTTCTCTCAGCGGCGCCTGGGCAATGAGCAAAAAAGCGTCGGAGTTGAGTGCATCCCCAGCCAAAATCGCAGTCACTTCATCGAAACGCTTGTGCAATGTCTGATGACCCCTGCGCAAATCAGCATTGTCCATTGCAGGAAGGTCATCGTGAATAAGAGAGTAGGTGTGGAACATCTCCAGTGCCAGTGCCACAGGAAGCGCAGAGTCATAGAGCATCGGCTCATAGGCATCGACGATCCCAAGCAGCAGCATGGGACGGAAACGTTTTCCTCCCGCCTGAAGCATCGCCCCGAGTGCCTCTTCGTAAACAGGATGAAAGGTCGATACTTTCGGAAGGTTCCGCGATAGATAGGCTTCAAATCTCTGCATGCTCTCTCGTTACAGGCTCTACCCGATAACGCTGGATAGTCCTAAAGTAAAGTATTGCCGAAATTATATCGAATTTCGATAAAATAAGTACATGGAAACCAAACACAAACGTACGATCATTCAGTGGCTTAAACGCGTCA
Organism: Sulfurovum sp.; assembly: GCA_030826885.1. Taxonomy (GTDB): domain Bacteria; phylum Campylobacterota; class Campylobacteria; order Campylobacterales; family Sulfurovaceae; genus Sulfurovum. The sequence continues at coordinate 29,400 of JAUUDF010000008.1, forward strand.
GTGCGGTACTTGCCGTAGCCATGTGGGGCTATGTCATTTTTATTATCAGTCAGGATCCGGCTCCATTTGCCAAGCAGGTTCCCTACTGTATGGGAAGCACTATGCTAATCTTCGGTATTCTCACCGGCATATACAAAGGGTTGGAGTATTGGGAAGCGCAGTTGGACAAAGGAGTCTCATGAAAAAGAAAACTGTCAAAAAGTCTACCCTGCTTAACCTCAAGGGCGTACTTATTTTGCTTGCGTTTGGCATCTGGGTCAATCTGCTCATCGGTGTCAAAGAGCATCTCACTTCCATTGAAGAAGCGCTTCGCGCAATGGGAAGCAATACGATTGTAATCGTGACAGTTACCTATGTCATCATCGTTATTTTGGGGATCTTCTTTGAAGCAGAGCAGACAGACCGTATGCTCTGATTAGTCCATCTTGCACTTTTTGGCAATCTCTTTGAGAATCTCTTCTGTCTCTTTGCCTTCGACATTCACCACGACATCAGCCACTTTTTTGTAGGCTTTTTCCCGCTCTTCATAGAGTTTTTTCGCTTTTTTGGGCTCCTGAAACAACGGTCTTTTTGCAAGTTTTTGTTTACTGTTTTTTGCAGTTTTCAGACGGTTGTGTATCCACTCGAACGATGCATCCAAAAGCACAACGGTACCCAGTTTGTCAATATTCTTTACTTTGTAAAATCCGCCGCCGCATGAGATGAGTGTGCCTTTGACACACTTCTCTATCCAGTCTGCTGTCTTCTGCTCACACTGGCGAAAGTAGGCTTCACCCTTTTTCTCAAAGATCTTTTTGACCTCTTTGTTCTCTTTCGACTCGATCAGGTCATCCGTATCGATGTTGTAGACCCCGTATTTTTTGGCAAACGCACGCGCGGTCGTTCCTTTGCCCACGCCCATAAAACCGATCAAAACAATATTTTTTTTCACAACTTTTCACCTGATAAAAACATTGCAGTACTATGAAGACCTTCACTATTCACTATTCACTCCTCACTATTCACTCGATGAAACAGCGTTTCTACGCTACACCATATTATACCGGTCAATAATTTTTTTCAGTCTTTTTCTCAGGTTTTTCAGTGCCGTCTCCGCATTTTCACCCTCTGCGACAAGCGATTCAAACTCGTCAAACTGTATCTTCGCGACCCAGCCGATTTTGGTATGCAGTTTGATCCCCACAAAACGCACCTCTCCAAAGTGCTCCTTCGCCATTTTATAGATACGCTCGATACGCTGTTCAAGTGTTTTTACTTCTTTACTCATTATCTGTCCTTAATTATATAACTTTAGTCACACCATTATACCATAGCTCAACCACAGAACGGTTACTGCAATACCATACATATTTGTTTGTATGTTTTCATACACTCAAACCCTGATCTTCTGCCACTCTCCTTTGTCAAACGTTCGCCAGAGCCAGACAGCTTTGACAAACGTATCGGCAATCATCGCAAGGTAAACGAACAGAATGTCATCGAAGTACCAGCTCAGCACCAAAGCCGGAATAATCCGCACCGCCCAGAGCGAAACGAGGTTGATCTTTAGGGTGCGTTTGGTATCGCCCGCCCCTCGAAGCGCACCGGAGAGTACAAAGTTGAATGCCAGCGGAATCTGCGAAATTCCGACAATACGCAGATACAAACTCGCCTCTTTGATAGTTGCGGCATCGTCCGTAAATACCCACACGATCTTCTCGGGCATAAAGATCATGAAAAAAGAGAGCAAAAACATAAACCCCGATGCGTACTTGAGTACCAGCAGCACATCTTCTCTGGACTGTTCGGGGTTTTGGGCACCAAGCCCCTGCCCCATCAGGGCCATCGCCGCAACGGTAAAGCCGATGCCGGGCATAAAAGCAAGCCCCTCTACTCTAAGCCCCACCTGGTAGCCTGCCAGTGCCGCCGTACCGAATTTGGCGATAATGGCTGTAAAAAGCATAAAACTGCCAAATGTCAATGCCCGTTCTACGGATGCTGGTATCCCTACCTTCAATGCACGTTTAAGCAGACGTTTTGAGTAACGCACCATGGGGACATAAAATGTTTTTCCGCCGACATAAAGCCAGACATAGACCAGAAACTCTGTAATGTTGACGATCACCGTACCTACGGCTGCACCTGTTACACCCAGTTCGGGAAAGCCGTACTTTCCGAAAATAAGCACATAGTTAAGCAGCACATTGAGCAGTATGGAAGCGATCTTCACATACATCGGTGTTTTTGTATCGCCTGCACTGTTGAGTGCGGAAACGAATACCAGTTTCATAAAGACAAACGGCATCATCCATGTCAGCACCTGCACGTAGTCACGTCCGAGTACCGCTACCTGTGGTGCAGTACCGAACCAGAGGTAAATATGTGTCGCAAGCACGTGCCACAGCACCATTGCCGGCAGACTGAGCAGCAGTGCGAACCCAAGAAGCGTGGAGAGCCCCATCGAAGCACGTTTGAGCCTCCTTTCGCCGACAAAACGTGACAGCAGTGCGGAGGTACCGACATTCAGCAGCGTAAGCACGGCAAAGATGAACATCAGCGACTGCAGCCCCAGCCCCACCGCCGCAACAGCAAAAGCAGAAATACGTCCGACCATAATCAGGTCTGTAATGACCTGAAGCATATCAAGGAGGGAATTGATCGCTGCGGGGATGGAGAGCCTGAGGATCTTCTGGTGTTTGAGAGGAAAATACCGTATCAATGCCACTCTTTATAATCAGGCATTGACAAGCTGCGCAAGAAAGGCGTAGAGCATTACAATGAGCACGGCTGCCCATGCAAGCATCCATCCCGTAGCCAAGAGCCGGCGCTGTTTTTGAAACATTTTGCGTGTTTTATAGAGCACGACAGGGTAGGCGAACATGGCAAAGACGACCGGCAGGTACGCCATGGCCGTCAGGTGGTACTTCGCAATCGCCAGTTTGACCGCGACAAGTGCCGTATAGACAAACCCGTATACGATAAGCAACAGTAGCACCTGCACACCCACAAAAAGAAAATAGGCACCTTTGGCATTGGTTTTATCATCATAATACTGCATCTACGTCCTCTTTTTTCTAAATTATAACACATGCATGATCGCTTCGGTAAGCGCTTCTTTCTCCGCTTTGCGTACCGCATCGTGGTATGCCTCGAAATCCAGCCCTTTTTTGGCAATACGCTTTTGTGTAATGATCTCTCCGCCATCGAGCTCCGATGTCACCCAGTGTACCGAAACACCACCCTCATCATAGGCATCTTCAAAACTTTTTTCAATGGCATGCAGCCCTTTGTGACGCGGCAGCAGCGAAGGGTGCAGGTTGATCGCTTTGATCTGGTCGGTAAACACCGGAGTCAGAATACGCATAAACCCTGCCAAAACCGTCAAATCCGGCGCGTAGCCCTTAAGCCGCTCTACCACCACCGCATCGAAGGCTTCCCTGCTCTCATACGCTTTGGCATAGATGATCTCAAGCGCAATACCCGCTTTTTGGGCTACTTCAATTCCCTCTGCATGGGGATTATTCGTCACAGCGACAGCCACTTCACATGCTTTGCCGTGCAGATGTTTGACAATATGGGCAAAGTTCGTCCCTTTGCCGCTAAAAAGGACAGCGATCTTTTTCATGAGGCGTATTGTACCCTATGGTTGCTCTAACTTTGCCACCTCTTCAATAAGATCGGTTGAGAGCATTGCGTAACTGGCCTCACCATACCGCCGTGCTGCCAGCGTCAGCGCCAAAGAGCCATGAATTGCAGCCTCAATGCCCGTATATCCCTGCGCCAGCAAAGAGACGATCAGCCCGGAAAGCACATCGCCGCTGCCGCCTTTGCTGAGTTTGGACGTACCGAGGGGATTGACATAGAGTGTCTCTTCCTGCATAATGAGCATATTCGCCCCCTTAAGCAGCAGTGTGACATGCGGATATCTGGCATTGAACCGACGCATGACATCAAAACGGTGTTTCTGAATGTAAGCGACGTCAAGCATCTCCCCGGTCAATCGCTTCCAGAGAGCAGAAAACTCTTTGGGGTGCGGCGTAATGACCACTTCTCTCTCTTTTTGTGCCAATACTTCAAGGAGTATCTCCGAATAACACGCATCGGCATCGAGGACAATCGGCAGATGGTTTTCAAGAACATGTTCACGCAGAAAGGCTTCGTCAAAATGGTTGCCAAGCCCCATGCCGACCGCTACTGCCGAAACCGTTTCGGGCATATCGGTCGCGTGCATCAGAAACGGTGGTGGCGCAATCTTTTCATGGACTACCAGTGTCGTCAGCCCGGCACCGAAACGGCTTGCCGCCGTAGCCGCAATGATGCCCGCTCCCTCTTTCTCTCCACAAAAAACCGCAGCATGGCCGTAACTGCCTTTGTGAGTTGACTCGTTAAAAGCACGCGAGGGAAGTTTCACATCATTCGCTTCAAGCACATAAGCATGGGTAGGCAGTGCATACATCACGGCACTTACGCCCAGGTCGGCACAGATAATCTCTCCGACATAGGGTTTGGCCTCATCGAGGTAAAGCGCCTCTTTGCGCGCCCCCATCGTTACAGTCACATCAGACTTAAACGCAAAAGGCATCAGCCTGCCGTCACTGCCGATACCCGTCGGTACGTCACATGCCAGCTTGAAGCCATGCAACGCATTGAGTCTGTGTACGAGCGTTTGCGTCTTCTCATCAAGCTCTCTGTTAAGCCCTGCCCCGAAGATCGCATCGACGATCACATCGGCGTCATGCGGCTCTTCAACTGCTTCAATGCCCAGTTTCTGCGCACGTTCCCACTGCTGTAGCGCCATCTCCGATTTGACCCCAAAAGGCAGACAGAGCGACACATCATACACACCCCATAACTGGCGTGCAAGCACAATACCGTCCGCACCGTTGTTTCCCACACCGCTGACAATGCACACAGAAGCACCTTTGGGAAAACGGCTGTGTATAGCATCGGCCATGCCGCGTGCGGCATGCTCCATTAAGATATCTTCAGTAAGCCCGTATGTCTCATAAGCGTGCCTGTCGAGAGGATAGCACGATTGATAAAGCGGCTGCATGGTGTCTCCTTCACTCCTGGTATTACAAACGTTCCTGAAGACATTTTAGCACATTTTAAAATGCTTTCGATATAATCCGTTCCACTTTTATCGCTTTCGGAGTAGTCTCCGGAAAATTTTGATAAGGAAGGGGGTGAGATCAAATGCCAGGAATTAAACTTTCACCACGTGACTCTTTTGATGACGCGTACAGAAAATTCAAAAGACAGTGTGACAGAAACCTCATCGTAACTGAAGCCAGAGCGCGCCAGTACTACGAAAAGCCGACTGAGAGAAGAAAGAAAGAGAAGATCGCTACACGCAAAAAGATCCTCAAAAAACTCTTCATGCTCAGAAGATACGAGTCAAGACTCTAATCACACCCCTGGCAGAGCTTCGGCTCTGTCACCCGCTACTACTTTTTTGCACAAATCCCCCAAAACATTTTCCAACTCATTACACCTTAGACAACTTTTTGATAGAATATCTCATCAATCATTAACTATTAATTGTTAATTATTAATTCTAAACCGAAGGTTTTCCCATGACATTTACAGCCCCTCTCCAAAAAGACGCTACCAGAATCATGCTCCTTGGTTCCGGTGAACTGGGTAAGGAAGTTGCCATCGAAGCACAGCGCCTTGGCATCGAGGTCATCGCCGTAGACAAATACGAAAATGCCCCGGCGCATCTCGTTGCCAACCGCAGCTATGCCATAGACATGCAGGATGAGGCAGCCGTCCTGGAGCTGATCGAAAAAGAACAGCCCACCTACATCCTCCCCGAAGTCGAGGCAATCAGTATCTCGGCACTCTTTGAAGCGGAAAAACGCGGATTTCATGTCATCCCCAATGCCGAAGCGGTCAACAAGACAATGAACCGGAAAAATATCCGTGTCTTTGCCGCGGAGGAACTGGGGCTGAAAACATCAAAATACGAATTTGTCACCTCACTTGAGGAACTCAAAGAGGCTGCAGCGCGTATGGGCTTTCCCTGTGTCATCAAACCGGTAATGAGCTCTTCGGGTCACGGACAGAGCATCGCCAAAACAGCAGATGACATCGAAAAATCATGGGAGATCGCCAAAGAAGCACGCGGGGATGCCAGTGAACTCATTGTCGAGGAATTCGTACCGTTTGATTATGAAATTACCCTGCTGACCGTACGTAACGAAACAGGTACTGTCTTTTGCAACCCCATCGGACATGTTCAAAAAGACGGTGATTTCATCCTCTCGTGGCAACCTATGTCCATGAGTGAAGCCGCACTGCAAAAGGCCAAAGATATGGCAAAGGCTGTTACCGGCGGTCTGGGCGGCCGCGGAATCTTCGGCGTAGAATTCTTCGTCAAAGGCGAGGAGGTCTACTTCTCCGAGCTTTCCCCGCGTCCGCATGACACAGGCATGGTCACACTCATTACCCAGAGCCAGAGCGAGTTCGCCCTGCATGTACGTGCCGTACTGGGGCTTCCGCTTGACTTCACCTTTTACGGAAGCGGTGCCTGTGGTGCCTACAAAGCAAAACACGAAAGCCGTACACCGGTACTTGAGGTTCCCGATGATGTATTTGGCAAAAACAGCTTCTTAAGGGTGTTTGGCAAGCCCGAATCCCATATTGGTCGGCGCATGGCGGTAAGTTTGGTTCTCGATGATGATGTCGAAACCGCCAAAGAGAGAGCTGCGCAGATCGTTTCACAGATCGATGATCACTAAACAGCGCATAGTGACACTTTCTCCCCTGCAGCGGGGGATGCACCTGATTACTTCAGAGGTGGAAGATGCCATTGAAGGGACTATAACCGTTGGTACCGCCCACCTTTTTTTGCAGCACACCAGTGCATCGCTCTGTCTGAGCGAGAATATCGACCCCACCGTACGCAGTGATACGGAAACCTTTTTAAACGACCTCATCCCCGAAACCTACCCTCGATTCAGACACACCTACGAAGGGAAAGATGACATGCCCGCACACCTCAAAAGCCTTCTTATAGGCACCTCATTGACAATTCCCGTCACAGATGGTAGACTCAATTTAGGCACATGGCAAGGAGTATACCTCTATGAACACCGCGACCACGCTTCTTCACGAAGCCTCATTATTACACTGCAAGGAGCATAACCATGCGTAAACAGATCGTCATACTCGACACGGAAACCCTTGGAAAAGATCTCGACCTCTCACCACTTGAGAAGTTCGGAGATGTCACCAAATATACCAATACCCTGCCCGATGAAACGGCAGAGCGCATTAAAGATGCGCACATCGTCATCAGCAACAAGGTGGTACTAAACAAAGAGACAATGGCGCAGGCACCGCATCTTGAACTCGTCTGTATTGCCGCAACGGGAATGAACAATATTGACCTTGAAGCAGCCAAGACCCTGGGCATTGTCGTCAAAAACGTAGCAGGCTACTCGACTGCTTCGGTTGTGCAGCACACTTTTGCGATGCTCTTCTACCTGCTTGAGCATCTGCCCTACTACCATGACGTGGTTGCAGACGGACGATGGACGGTTTCGGGACTCTTTACCGATGTAAGCCACCCTTTCTACGAACTCAATGGCAAAAAGTGGGGCATCATCGGACTGGGGAACATTGGCAAAGAGGTCGCCCGTGTCGCGACGGCATTTGGCGCACACATCGCCTACCACTCCAGCAGCGGAGAAAATACCGATGCCCCCTACCTCCACCAGCCTCTTGAAATACTTCTGGAGACCAGCGACATCATCTCCATCCATGCACCACTTACGGAAAAGACCTACGGACTGATAAACGAAACCAATCTACCCCTGCTGAAAGAGAAAGCTATTCTGCTCAACCTTGGGCGCGGCGGCATTATCAACGAAACAGACCTTGCCTACGAACTTGACCGCAGAGAGATATATGCCGGACTAGATGTACTCGAAAAAGAGCCTATCGACCTCGAAAACCCTCTGATGCACATTGAGCACAAAGAGCGCCTGCTCATCACACCGCACATTGCCTGGGCAAGCATTGAAGCACGCAAAAAACTGCTCGAAGGTATTGCGCAAAACATCAGCACATTTTTGGAGAATACATAGCATGATCGATATACTCATCATCGGAAGCGGCGGTGCGGGACTCTCGGCCGCACTCGCCGCCAAAGAAGCCGGAGCCTCTGTACTGGTCGTGGGCAAAATGTATCCCACCAACTCCCAAACCTCCATGGCACAGGGCGGCATCAATGCGGCACTGGGCAATGTAGAGGAGGATCATGTTTCGCTTCACATTCAGGACACTGTCAAATCCGCCCATGGACTCTGCGATGAGGATACCGTACGCCATTTGTGTGCCGACGCACCCGAGACCATCGCCTGGCTTGAGCGTCTCGGTGTCCCCTTCTCCAGAATCGAAGTACCGCAAGATGATCCAAACCAAAGCCCTACCCGCTCCATCGCACAGCGTAAAATGGGTGGTGCCTCTGCCAAACGTGCCTGCTATGCGCAGGATTACACCGGGCTGAAGATCCTGCATACACTCTACGATACCTGCCTCAAAGAGGGTATCTCGTTTCTCGATGAGCACTTTCTGCTTGAGCTGATCGTTCCTGATGACACCGTCAAGGGAGCAGTACTGCTCGATATCAGAAGCGGAGAGCTCAAACAAATCGATGCCAAGTCAGTCATCATCGCCACTGGCGGTTACGGGGCGATCTATGACGGCTATACGACCAACATGTATGGTGCGACAGGTGACGGGATCGCCGCAGCCATGCGTGCAGGCGCTGCGGTAAGTGATATGGAGTTCGTACAGTTTCACCCGACTGCACTCAAACATTCTGCCATTCTGGTCAGTGAAAGTGCCCGTGGAGAGGGTGGCTACCTTGTCAACAGTGAGTGTGAACGCTTCGTCGATGAGCTCAAACCCCGCGATGAGGTTGCCCGCGCTATCTTTACGCAGATGCAGCAGGGCAAAGAGGTCTATCTTGACCTGCGCCATCTTGGCGAGCAAAAGCTGATGACACTGCTGCCCCAGGAGGTCGCTTTGTGCAAGCTGCATGAAGACGTTGACCCGGCAAAAGATCTCATCCCGATCAAACCTGTCGCGCACTACACGATGGGCGGGATCAATGTCGACTACACTATGGAGGTGACCGGCATCAAAGGCTGCTTTGCCGCAGGGGAGTGCGCCAATGCCAAGGTACACGGTGCCAACCGTCTGGGAGGCAACTCACTGCTGGAGATCACCGCCTTTGGGCGTCTTGCCGGAGAGAATGCCTACAAACATGCCCTCTATGCCAGTAACAAACCCGCAGACGACACCCTGCTTCAGGTCAGCCGTGCCAAGATCGATGCACTCTTTGAGACAACCCCTTCGGTCGATTTCTACATCCACAAGCATGATCTCGGAAAACTTTTTTATACCTATGTGGGTATCGTACGTGATGAAGCGGGACTGACCAAGGCACTCGAAGAGACTGTCGCGATGCAGGTCGCGCGCAAGCAGATGGGTATCGCAGACAAGAGTCGCCAAAACAACCAAAATCTCATCGAATTTCTTGAGTTTTCCAATGCTCTGCTGCTCGCCCCTGCCATCATCTCCGCTGCCGTCGCGCGCAAAGAGAGCCGTGGTGCACACTGGCGAAGTGACTATCCCGAGAGTGATGATACACAATTCAAAAAACATATCGTATTGCAATGGAAAAAGGATCAGGCATGAAAATATCCATCCAACGGGAAACAACGGTTGAAAGCTTTGAAGTCTCGAAAGGGTTGACACTCCTGGCGGCACTCTATGAGATCAAAGAGAAGTATGACGGCTCTCTGACCTTTTCGGCAGGCTGTAGAGCCTCTGTCTGCGGTACCTGTGCAGTGAGGGTCAACGGCAGAGAGGTACTTGCCTGCAGCTACAAACTTCAGGGCGACGAACACATCGAGCCCTTGCAGTATCATCCGGTATTGCGTGATCTCAAAGTGGACAAAAGCCATTCTCTTCAAACCCTGAACAAAAGCCAGACATGGCTGCACCGCTACACCCAAACACTGCTCACTCCCGAAGATGAGCACCGCAGTGAACGACAGACCGACTGTATCCTCTGTGACAGCTGCTACTCCGCCTGTCCCGTTTACGCCGTCAATCCTGATTTTCTGGGACCATTTACGCTCACACGCGCCTATCGGTATACCATCGACAAACGCGAATCCCATGCCAAAAGTATCGTCGATGCGGTACAGTCAAACGGTGTGTGGGACTGTACCCTGTGCGGGGAGTGTACCGCAGTCTGCCCCAAAGGGATCGATCCCAAAATGGATATTACATTATTACGGGGAGAGTCGGTGAAGTTCGGCCACAGTGACCCCGGTTTTGCAACACAAAACTTTGGTACACCGGACTTTGGGGGAGGATTTGGATTTGATCCGAATGGCTTTTAAGCCTCTTTAGGCTCGCTTGTGCATTGTCATAGGTCTTGTCCTGTGGTCCATTTCCGCCTCTTTGACCGCAACTTCGAGTTTTTCAATCAGTCTTATCAGTTCTGTCGATGTTTTTTGCAAAGAATGAAAATAGTTTTTTGCCTGCTCCATCTCTTTTTTTGAAACTGTTTTGCTGTTGAGTGTCAGTATTTTATGAAACAAAGAACGATTTTCGGGCATGATAAAGAAGATTTTATAAATCTCTCCATATACGTCATGCAGTGTATCATGATGAAATTCAATCTGTTCAATATAGGATTTGAACTCGTCAGAAACACGCAGGCTCTGTCCTATTTCTCCATACAGCCATCGCCCAAAACCGCATGTGGTTGGTTCGAGAGGGATAAACTCTTGATCTACCGGCAGTCCACTAATGAGGTGGTCTGCACGTTTAACCCATCTCATATGGGCAATCTTCGCATTGTTCAGTTCCTATATAATCATCGCTTTAGATGCCATGTTTTTTTCCTTTTTTTTCGTCATACTGCAATAGTATCAGCAAACTATCGGCAAATTATTATAAATAGGATAAAAAAAGTCTTATTTAGATCAGTTTATGATTTTTCAGGCTTCAAAGACCAAAAGCATGAAACATATTCGAAGGTATTCTTACCGGTTTGAGTGTGTTGACATCTACAAAAACCCACTCGGTACGCCCCTGGCAAATTATCTTTCCATCATACGGACGGACTATTTCATAACGCCTTATGGACATTGCTTTACGTGACTCCTCCACCCACGTGTTCATTTGTAGCACTTCTTCCAAAAACGCGGGGAAATGGTATTCGATATGGTGGGATTTTGCTACCCATGTGCCACCCAGAGCGAAACACGCTCCATACCCATATCCCACAGATTCGGAATGTCTGGTCGCTGCCTCGATCATCCATTGCAAGTAGGCGACGTTGTGCACATGGCCGTTATGGTCTATTGCTTCTTTCGGTACGCTAAATGTATAGGTATAGGGTTTCATACTATTCTCCTTTTTTTGCCTGAATCAACATAAGTCTCCAAAAACATACCAACTATACTGCCAATCATTACCAAAACAGAAAGTCCTTTCGTAACCCCCGAGATAAGTGTCGCATCATCAAGTACTCCAAGGGTTTTGAAAATGTAATGAAAGTCATGCAGACCATCTACGCCCAAAAAGGACTTGGCTGCAGGGACTATGGCACTTTGCAAAGCTGTAGACATATACCATGCCGAATAATCCAGCGATATGCCAAAAATAAACAATCCGACAAGATATGCCATCCGGTTGCCTCTCTTTTTATAGTAATATGCTACCCCCAAAGGAAAAAGCCACTGAAAAAGCGTACCATTGAGCACCGTCAAAAATGTCGGACACGGCAGCAGGTAGCAGATACCATGCCCTGCTTCATGCACAATGCCAATGGTTTGATTGATGGCAAACTGATAGAGTGTAAAAAAATACTCCAGAGTACCATGAATTAAGTGGGAACCTGAATGGTAGGGTTTGTATTTGAAATAGAGGAGTAAAAAGAGTAGAAAAAACCAAAAGAGTGCCTGTTTGGCATTTCGGTCAGGAAGATCGGCATCTTTTTTTGCAGAGGGGAAGAGATGGCTAAATTTTTCTCTTCTCCTCCTCATAGTATTGCTTTAAATCTCTCTGGGATCCACAATCTTACCGGCAATAGCACTTGCTGCGGCAACTGCCGAGTTGGCAAGGTAGATTTCGGAGGTTCTCGCCCCCATACGGCCGACGAAGTTACGGTTGGTCGTCGCCACACAGCGTTCACCGTCACCGAGAATCCCCATATAACCGCCCAGGCACGCTCCGCAGGTCGGGTTGCTCACAACTGCACCCGCTTCGATCAGGGTATCGATGACACCCTCATGCTGTGCCTGCATCAGGATCTTCTGTGTAGCCGGGGTAACGATCATACGGGTATGTTTGGCAACACGCTTGCCTTTGACGATTTCAGCTGCAATACGCAGATCTTCGAGTCGTCCGTTGGTACAGCTACCGATCATCACCTGATCGATCTTGAGATCATCTTCGACCGCCTGCTCTACCGGCTTGCCGTTGCTTGGCAGGAACGGATAGGCAATGACCGGAGAGAGCTTCGCCATATCGATGGTAATCTCCTGACAATAGGTCGCATCCTCGTCTGAGTAGTGGATCTTCGGCTCGCTTCTGAGTCCGCCATTGACCTCTGCGCGCTCGTCGAGATAGGCCTGTGAGATTTCATCGATAGCAAAGATACCGCTCTTTGCTCCTGCTTCGATCGCCATGTTACACATGGAAAAACGGTCCGACATCCCAAGGTACTGAACGCCTTCTCCGGTAAACTCGATCGCTTTGTAGAGTGCGCCGTCAACACCGAGAATACGGATCAGCTCGAGGATGATGTCTTTGCCGTAGATATGCTTGCCCGGTTTGCCTACCAGATTGACCTTGATCGACTCGGGTACCTTAAACCAGTTGCCTCCGGTAATGATAGAGAAGGAGATATCCGTACTTCCCATCCCTGTCGAGAAGGCACCCAGCGCACCATGGGTACAGGTATGGCTGTCCGCACCGATGATCACATCACCGGGAATGACCAGTCCTTTTTCAGGAAGCAGTGCATGCTCGATCCCCATATCTTTTTCATCGAAGAAGTACTTCAGATCATGTTTATAGGCAAATTCACGGCTGATCTTCGCCTGATTGGCCGAAGCGATATCTTTTGCCGGGATGTAGTGATCCATGACGATCGCAAAGCCGTCGGGGTTGGCGAGCTTCTCCGCACCGCTCTCTTCGAATGCTTTGATGGAGATGGGTGTGGTAATGTCGTTACCGATGGTCATATCGATCGGTACTCTGACGATCTCACCGGCATAGACATCACGTCCTGCATGCTCGGAGAAGATCTTTTCGGTGATTGTTTGTCCCATAGGAAAATCCTTACTTAAATAGATAATAAATTACGCGAATTATAGCGAAATAAAGTTATGCTAAAATTTCAGCAACACAATCCCAAGGTACACTCTATGAAACTTGCAGAACTCCATGCTGTTGCCCAGCGACTCAATGATTTTACCTTTATCTCACGTGCCAGACGGGTAGAGGACAATACCATTGAGATCACTTTCGACAAGCATGAGAGCTACTTCTTCAACATGACGCGTGGACACAGCTTTGTCTACAAAGCCCCCTCCCAGCGCCCCCTTCAGGACTACAACGCCCCCTTTGATACACTGCTGCACTCACTGCTGAGTACCGGCAGGGTACTGGAGGTCAGTGTTGCGGACAATGACCGGATACTGCGTATCAAAGTCGCACCCAAAAGCGCTTACAAAGACCGTGTTGTGACCCTGCAGCTGGAGTTTACCGGCAAAAACACCAATGCCATCCTCCTCGATGAAGACGAGACTGTCATCGAAGCACTGCGGCATATCGACGCACAAAGCTCCTACCGTGTGGTACGTCCGGGAGTAGAACTCCTGCCTTTACCCAAAAGGGATATAGCACACTTAGAAAAGACGAATCCATCCCCTATAGAAAATATCGATCTGCTTCTCGAAGAGAAGTTTCATCAGATACAGCAGCAGCGTCTCGCGCAGATGAAACAACAGAAACTCTCACTAACAAAGAAAAAGATCAAAAAACTCCATCAGGAACTCAGTAAACTACCCGATGAGAATGCACTTGAGGCACAGGCACAGACCTATCAAACCTACGGCAACCTCATCCTTGCCAACCTCTACCAGATCAAACCCTACGATACCACACTGAAGACCTATGATTTCGAGGGAAACGAAGTAACATTAACGCTTCCAAAAGATGTCAAGGTAAGCCGTATGGGCGATTATTTTTTCAGCCTTGCCAAACGTGCCAAAAATAAAGCTAAAAACATTCATATCGAAAAAGAGAACCTGCAGAGCAAAAAGAGCTTCTACGAAAATGTCGCCTATGCCATCGAGCAGGCGAAAGAGCCTTACGAGCTGGAGCTGCTTGTACCCAAACGCGGCAAATCACAGCGCAAAAAAGAGAAGATGCGCGAGGGAGAGCTCTTTTGGATAGAGGACTATAAAGTACTTGTAGGACGCAACACCAAAGAGAACCAGGCACTGCTCAAGGCTGCCAAATCCAACGATATCTGGATGCATACCAGAGAGATACCGGGCTCTCATGTCATCATCCGTACCGACAAGCAGAATCTGCCCGAGAGTGTCCTCAATGCCGCTGCCAAACTCTGTGTCGACTTCTCTACCGACCAGCCGGGCAACTATCTGGTCGACTACACCAAACGCAAATTTGTCAAGATCCAGGAGGGCAGCCATGTCGAGTATGACAAATACCAGACCATTCCTGTGCTCAAAGAAGGAGTTGAAATACGCCTATAGCCGCTTCTAACGCAAAAACTGCTATAATCTCTCCTAATACGATTGAGGATAGGGCATGACCAGAATTTTTACAGACCATCAGGAGCGCTGGCTGACCGGAATCGGGCTGCTAGCAGTAGTGGGGTTCATCGGCTGGATGGACAATTTTTTCGTTATGTGGGCGTTTTTGGGTGTGATTTACCTCTTTGCTTTCTTTGAAGCGATGAAGCTCTTCAGGCTGGTAGGTCCAAGTGCCTACTTCTGGGCGGCTCTATTGTGGATTTTCGCCTATTTCTACCCTAACCCTGATGACCTGTTCTATTTTGTCGCCATTATTTTCGGTGGTGCGATCGCCTACCTGCATAACTTTGACAAACGGCTCATCCTTCCCTTCCTCTACCCCGCAGCAGGCATATTCTTTTTCCTCATTCTCTATGACGATTTCGGCATTGCCGCGATGTTCTGGCTATTGGTAACCGTTGCACTGACCGATGTCATGGCATTCTTTACAGGCAAAGCGATCGGCCGTACCAAATTCTCCGATACCAGCCCCAACAAGACACTCGAAGGGGTCATTGGCGGGGTTCTCTTCGCCACAGCAGCCGGAACCTATGCGGGACTCTATATTGCACCGGGATGGATCGCATTTGTTGTCAGTCTGCTCACTTCCGTCGCTTCCGTCTTCGGTGACCTCTTTGAGAGCTATCTCAAGCGTGAAGCCGGTGTCAAGGACAGTGGTGATCTTCTTCCCGGTCACGGTGGTATCCTCGATCGAATCGACGGCTATCTCTTTGGCGCACCGATGATGGTGATCGCGCTTCGGGCACTCCTGTAGCGATGTCTATCGTTCTTCTGGGTTCGACCGGCTCTATCGGGGTCAACACACTCACCGTCGCACAGCGATATGGTATCCAAATCGAAGCACTGGTTGCAGGCAGCAATATCGATCTGCTCAATGAACAGATCGCCATCCATCAGCCCAAGATGGTCGCCATTGCCCATGAAAAAGACAAAGCCCGCGTCAATCACCCTGATGTACGTACAGGAGCGGAGGGGATACTCTCTGTCATCGAAGAGTCACAGAGCCCTACCGTGGTCAATGCGCTGGTCGGCTACGCAGGTCTTGCACCCACGCTCAAGGCAACCTCCCTGGCCAAAAAAGTTGCACTTGCCAACAAAGAATCGCTCGTCGTTGCCGGTGAATTCATCGATATGGACCTAATCACTCCCATAGACAGTGAACACTTCGGACTCTGGTACCTGATGAACGAACGCCCCGTCTCCAAACTCTACATCACGGCAAGCGGCGGCGCCTTTCGCGACTGGGAGATCGAGAAGATGCGCTCTGCCACTTTTGCCGATGCACTCAAACACCCCAACTGGAGTATGGGCAACAAAATCACCATCGATTCCGCTACGATGACCAACAAACTCTTCGAACTGCTCGAAGCCAAATGGCTTTTTGACAGCTCCGAGATCGATGCAGTCATCGAGAAACGCTCCATCATTCATGCCCTTGTAGAGTTTGTCGACGGCTCCACCACCGCCCACTTCGCCGGAGTCGATATGAAGCTGCCCATCGCTTTTGCCCTTAGGGAGAAGGTCGAAGAGCCTATCCTCCCTCCTACCGACCTGCTGAGCATCGGCACCCTGAAATTCCTACCGATTGAGCAGAGCCGCTATCCCATTTGGAGTATCAAAGCACATCTGCTCCAGCACCCACATCTGGGGGTCGTGGTCAATGCCGCCAATGAAGTCGCCATCGACAAATTCCAAAAAGAAGCGTGCAGCTTTTTTGGCATGGGTGAAATGGTACTGGATGCATATAAGAAGTTTGAAGATGTCAAACCGAAAAGCATTGAAGAGGTGATTGAGGTGGATAGAGAAGTGAGAAGGTATTTAAAATGAAGAGTGAAGAACTAAGAGTAAAGAGTTGTGGTATGTTTTGCTATGCAAAACTTTTATTCAATAAAGGCATTGACAAGCAATGCAAACCGATATTATTCACTATTCACTATTCACTATTCACTGATCAGGAGCCGCCATGCGTCTCCTGATTTTACACGGATGGGGCGGTTCGGACTATCCGCACTGGCAGGCGCATCTTGCCGCAGAGGTAGCCAAAAACTACGGTACTGTCAGCTTTCCGCTCATCCAGCATCCCCACTATCCCAACCGCAACCGATGGATGAAGCAGGTCAGGCAGATACTCGAAGCGTTCAAACCCGATACCGTCGTCTGCCACTCACTTGCCAATACCCTCTGGTTCTGGCTCTGCGAGGAGGATATTGCTCCGGTAGAGCGTCTTTTTATGGTCTCTCCCCCCAGTCTACACACCGATGAGCAGACGATAAAGACCTTTTTCCCCTGCCCCATGCCCGAAACACTCAAAGCAAAAGAGGCACAGATCTTTGTTTCGGACAACGATCCCTGGATCACTACTCAGGAAGCAGAGGGGATCGCCCAACACTACAATATACCGGTCACAATCCTCCACAACGCAGGGCATATCAACACAGACTCCGGATATGGGAAATGGGAAGAGATCGAACAACTGGTAATGAAAAAACAAATAATGCGCAACAAGGATAGATCTGTATGATTGTAAGTATCGAAAGCTCCTGTGACGACAGCTCCATCGCTATCACCGAGATCGCTACCAAAAAGGTGCTCTACCACAAAAAGATCTCCCAGGAAGCCCAGCATGCCTGTTACGGCGGTGTCGTCCCGGAGCTTGCTTCACGCCTGCATGCCGTAGCCCTACCCCAGATACTCGAAGAGACCAAGCCGTGGTTTGACAAACTCAAGGCCGTTGCTGTCACCAATCAGCCGGGTCTGGGCGTCACCCTGCTTGAGGGCATCGCCATGGCCAAGACACTCGCTACCCTGCTCAATATTCCCCTCATTCCCGTACATCACCTCAAAGGGCACATCTACTCTCTCTTCATCGAAAAACCCACCCATTCCCCGATGCTTATACTACTCATCTCCGGAGGCCATACCATGGTCATACGGGTAGAAAGCTTCGAGAAGATGGAGATACTTGCCACCAGTATGGATGACAGTGTCGGAGAGAGCTTCGACAAAACCGCCAAGATGATGGGACTGGGCTACCCCGGCGGGCCGATCATCGAACAACTCGCCCTCAAAGGGGATGAGAACCGTTTTGACCTGCCTGTACCATTAAGAAATTCCAAGCTCATCGCCTTCTCTCTCTCTGGGCTCAAAAATGCCGTACGGCTTGAGATCGAACGGCTTGGCGGTGCAGAGGCGATGAGCGAACAGGAGAGATGTGATCTTGCCGCCTCATTCCAAAAAGCCGTCAAACTCCATCTGCTGCAAAAAAGCAAAAAGATCTTCAAAAACGAACCTGTGAAGGACTTTGCCATTGTCGGCGGTGCATCGGCCAATCAATACATCCGAAATGCCTATGAAACACTCTGCAAAGAGTTTGGCAAACACTTGCATGTAGCTCCCCTAGAGTACTGCTCGGACAATGCCGCAATGATCGGAAGATATGCTATCGATGCCTATGAGAAAAAGCAGTTTGCAACCCCGGACAAAGTCGATCTTATCGTGACCAAAAAACAGCAGCAGGGAGCATTGCTTTAGTCTCTTTTTTCTCTCCATTCAAACCTCTTTTGGTCCATCATCCCTATCCGATCTTACTCTGACCATCAAAATGGGCAAAACACCCCGAAAACCCGTGTTTATGTAAGCTTTTTTCGATAAAATATATATACTTAACTAACCACTCAAAACGGAGTCAATCATGGCAGAATATGGTGCTGGGAATATCAAAGTCCTCAAGGGACTCGAAGCGGTCAGAAAAAGACCGGGAATGTACATCGGTGACACCTCGACAAAAGGGCTTCACCACCTTGTCTACGAAGTGGTAGACAACTCCATCGATGAGGCGATGGCAGGCTTTTGTGACACAATCAAAGTGACACTGACAAAAACCGGCTCGGCGATTATCGAAGATAACGGACGGGGAATCCCTGTCGCTGAGCATCCGACCGAAAAAATGTCTGCGGCAACTGTTGTATTGACCGTTCTGCATGCAGGGGGAAAATTTGACAAAGATACCTACAAGGTCTCGGGCGGTCTGCACGGGGTCGGTGTTTCCGTTGTCAATGCCCTCTCTTCCAAGTTGCATCTGACTGTTTTCCGTGACGGAAATATCCATGAGCAGGATTTTGAAAAGGGTATTCCACAGGGACCGCTTGAGATCACCGGTACCACACGCAAAACCGGCACCAAGATAGAGTTCTGGCCAGACGGCACCATTTTCACCGAGAGCATCGAGTTCCAAAAAGAGATTCTGATGAAGCGCTTCAAGGAACTCTGCTACCTCAACCCGCGCATCACGATAGAATTCAAAGATGAGCGTGACGGCACCAAAGAAAAATACCATTTCGAAGGCGGGCTCAAGCAGTTCGTTGAAGATATGAATACCAAAAATCCCATCTCCAACCCACAGTTCTTCCAGGGCAAAGCCGATGACATCGAAATTGACATTGCTCTGATGTATAATGACTCCGACAGCGAAAAGACCCTCTCTTTCGTCAACAACATCAAAACACCCGAAGGCGGAACACACGAAGCCGGTTTCCGTGCAGGATTGACACGGGCTATCTCAAGTTATATCTCCAAAAATGCCAATGCCAAAGAGAAGAACACCAAAATCACCGGTGACGACTGTAAAGAGGGTCTGGTTGCCATTGTATCCGTACGTGTCCCCGAACCGCAGTTTGAAGGACAGACCAAGGGCAAGCTCGGCTCCTCCTATGTTCGTCCCCTGGTACAGAAATTCTTTACCGAACAGTTCAACAAATACCTCGAAGAGAACCCTATCGAAGCCAAAGCGATCATGGCGCAAGTACTTCTGGCCGCCAAAGGACGCGATGCGGCCAAACGTGCACGTGATCTTGTCAAACGCAAGGACTCCATGAGTGTCGGCACGCTGCCCGGAAAACTGGCCGACTGTCAGAGCAAAGATCCCGAAATCAGTGAAATATACCTCGTCGAAGGGGACTCTGCAGGCGGTTCTGCCAAGCAGGGTCGTGACAGGGTCTTTCAGGCTATCCTTCCGCTGAAAGGGAAAATCCTCAATGTCGAAAAGGCACGCCTTGAAAAGATCCTCAAATCAGACGAGATCAAAAACATGATCACTGCTTTGGGGTGCGGTATCGGTGACGAGTTTGACGAAGAGAAACTGCGCTATCACAAAATCATCATCATGACCGATGCCGATGTAGACGGAAGCCATATCCAGACGCTGCTGATGACCTTCTTTTTCCGCTTCCTGCGCCCTGTCATCGAAAAAGGCTACCTCTACCTGGCACAGCCGCCGCTCTACCGCTATAAAAAAGGCAAAAATGAAACCTACCTCAAAGATGATAAAGCCCTCAATGACTTCCTTATCGAAAATGGTATTGATGTCATAGAGAGTGAAACCATGGGCAAAAACGACCTGATCGACCTCTTCAAACTGGTTGCCTACTACCGTATGACACTCAAAGAGATCGAAAAGCGTTTTGCACTGGTCGAAGTGCTGCGCTATATGATCGAGAACCCCGATGTCGTCGGAACGGACAACCAAACCCTGGCAAAGAGAGTAGAGCAGTACATCAGTGACCTTGGTTACAATATCCTCAACAAATCCGTAACGGACGAAAAACTGCACTACTATGTACAGACCAATGACGGGCTGGAGGAGTTGATCATTGACGACATCCTCTTTACCAACCCGCACTACAACGAAGCGATCCATATTCATCAAAAGATCCAGGAGCACATTACCGACGAGTTCAAAGACAAAGATCTGCTGGCACTCTTCGCGGAAGTTGAGGCCAATGCCAAAAAAGGTGCCTACATTCAGCGCTACAAAGGTCTGGGTGAGATGAACCCCGAGCAGCTTTGGGAAACGACCATGACCCCGGAGAACAGAAGTTTGCTCAAAGTAACTATCAACGATATGGAAGAGGCGAGCGACACCTTCACCCTCTTTATGGGTGACGAAGTAGAACCGCGCCGTAACTACATTGAACGGCATGCCAAAGATGTCAAGCACCTGGATGTCTGATGCTGCTCTCTGAACTTGAAGAACGCGAACGAAGGTTCAAGCTCGCACTGCGGGCAGGAATCCCCATTGTGCTTCTTCTCTCTCTGGTTTTTTATGCCACCTTTATCCGCAATACAAGTCTCTCCTTCGACCTGGAGACAGCACTGCTTTTTGGAAGTCTGGTTTTCATCACCGTCTATTTCATCTATTTTCTGATGGAACTCAGTGTCAAAGAGAGTCTGGTCGACCAAACCACACAGGGGTTCAACCAACTTGCTTTTGCCAACAAACTGCGGAAATACCATCCAAAAACACTGGCACTGCTCATTGTCAACAACCTCTCGACCATCAATGAAAACTACAGTTCAACCGATGTAGATCACATGCTGTTCAAGATCATCCATCTGCTCGACAGGGAACTTAGGGCACACGGATTGACACGCGCATTAATAGCGAGGCGGTATGGTGCGGAATTTCTGATCGCCATCAATTCGGAATCACCACAGATAGAAGCCGTCTTCACAGAATTCATCGAAAAATATCGTACCATAGACGACATCGACATAGATTATGCCTTTGCCGTTATCACCAATATTGACGGAAATTTGGATCAGGATATTTCACGTCTGAAAGACATTATTAATACACAGCATAAAACAGATGTAGTTCAGGACTCACAAAAGCTTTCAAAAATGGAAGAGGCTGCACTCGATGCTTTGGAGAAAAAGCAGCTCTCACTCCTTTTCAGACCACTGCTGAACATACGTACACAGCGTGTTGATATTTATGAAATCTCGGTGCAGCTACGCTCCGACGAGGGGAAGATCCCTCCCCGAATATTTTTACCCATCATCAACCGTCTGGGGAAAGGACGTGTCTATGATATGGCACTCTTTGAACATATTCTTCAGCTTATTCCGCTTGTCGGGCACCATGTCTGTTTTTCATTTAATCTCTCTCCGTTTTCATTACGGGATAAAACATTTCAAAAACAGTTCTTCGAAAAGCTTCATCAAAGCGGTGTCGATCCTTCACGCATTATCATAGAACTCTATGAACGCAAAACACACCACGATCTTAGCGGCTATCTTGAGACACTGAACCAATTTAGAAGCGAAGGGGTCCGCATTGCCATCGACAACTTCGGCTCTTCCAATGCCTCTATGGAGTACATGAAACATTTTCATTTCGACATTGTTCAGTTCGACAGAGACTATGTAACCAAACTTGACGAGAGCAATACAGAAGCAATGCTGCGATCACTGGTACAAATGGCCAATGAGCTTAGCATTGTTACTGTTGCCAAGTGGGTAGACAAACCCGAGCAGAAAGAAAAACTTGCACAAATGGGCATTCAATACCTTCAGGGCTTCGGCATAGCCAAGGCGATCAATGAAGATGCCCTCATCAGATATTACAACTAAAGGATATACAACCATGAAATACGGTGAAAAAGAGATACGCGAATTTGACATCAACAAAGCAGAGAACTTCTGGCCCAATGAACATGAGAAAAATTATACCATCAACATAGAACTGCCTGAGTTCATGTGTCTTTGCCCGCGCTCAGGCTACCCCGACTTCGCTACTCTCAGACTCTCCTATGTACCCGATAAAACAGTTATCGAACTTAAAGCGCTCAAACTCTATATCAACTCGTTTATGTTCCGTTATATTTCACACGAGAACTCCGCAAACGAGATTTTCGATACACTCTATACAAAACTCAAACCCAAATCGATGAAACTTATTGCCGACTTCAATCCCAGAGGAAATGTCCATACCGTCATAGAAATAGACAGCGAAGCGTTCTAGAGACACTTGAAAATATGACAATCTGACATCTATTGTTCTACTTGCTCCAAAACGATGTATCATACAACATCCCAAAAGAAAGGATGCGTATGATCACATTCAATACTGTCATGCAGCGTGTACGAGAGATACTCCAGCAGCAGACAGGCAGAGACAAAATACTCGACCGTGATATCGCTTCGGCACTGCAGCTGGATCCCAAATATTTCGCTGTCATCAAACGACGCGGCAAGATACCCTACGAATCACTTGCCTATTTTTGCCAAAAACACCATATCAGTCTCAACTGGATTTTACTTGAACAAACACCGACACATTTGACCTAAAGATAATTTCAGGCTATAATAGTCCTGTTATCTCACATATAAAGGAAGAAGAATGAGCAAACTTGACGATAAAATCGCACTCTATACAGAAGCGGCAAAAAAACTGGGGCTGGGGCTGGATGAAGGCTATATTGCAAGCGTTACCAAAGGTCTCGGACCTTCCATTTACAACAAGGATGCCGAAACAGTCTCCTGTTCCCAGGCTTCAGAACTCGAAACAGTCAAAAAGAATTTTGCCAAAAAGAAACTCGGTGTCACCGACGATGCAGCCATCGATACGGCTATTAAAAAGGTCTGTGAAGCAATGGGCAGTTCCAACAGAAACAAATACAGAGCACTCTTCTATGCCCTGCTTGCAAAAGAGCTTGGCAAAGAGAGCATCTACGCCTAATAATCAGGCTTTGACAAAGAGGAGATACTTCTTCATCTCCTCATTCTTCCCAAAACCTACAATCTCCATATCGTTGTACTGTGCATTTACATCCATTCTAAGCTCATACATCATCGTATCCATATCAGCTATCAAAAGAGGAGGGATAAGCTCTCCTACAGTGATTTTCGCATTACTGCCGTCCATTTCAAAGGTAAGTCTTTTTGCCACAGGATCAAGATGATACCTGTTCAAAGGTGCCTCCCCCGCGTAGATCAGTTTTAAAGGGTCACCCTGATCCTCTTTGAGCAGTCCGGCTGTGACAACATACTCTTCCGCATTGGCAATGGATTCACGTATATCCTCTATCAGGTCGATAATGACTTTCATTGTGTCCCTTTAAAAATGCTATTATAGTTCAACCGGGATTGAAATAGAATAGTATTCCTGCTTTCCATAACAGCTAAGGTTTTATTGGATTGTATTCAGGTCTAAATAGTTATAGATTTTGTAGTAGTTTGCTGTAAATTTGAAGGTTGTATCGAAGGAGCGTACTCCCAGTACATGACTGAGATGCTCCTTCAAAGTTATAGTGAAATACTACGAAAGATTAACTATTTCTCTTTTCGATGATCTCTTTGGCTACATTCTGCGGCACTTCTTCATAATGATCGAACTCCATCGCGTATGTCGCACGACCCTGTGTCATAGAACGCAGGTCTGTAGAGTAACCGAACATTTCAGAAAGTGGAACGAACGCGTTAACGATCTTGTTACCCGCTCTGTCGTCCATACCGGAGACGTTACCACGTCTTTTGGAAATATCACCGATGACATCTCCCATGAACTCTTCGGGTACTTCCACTTCAACTTTCATCATTGGCTCAAGGATAACAGGGTTGGCTTCTTTCGCACCTTCTCTGAACCCCATGGAACCTGCAAGTTTAAATGCCATCTCGGAGGAGTCAACATCGTGATAAGAACCATCATAAAGTGTTACTTTGACATCTTCTACAGGATAGCCTGCCTGGATACCTCTTTGCATCGCTTCCTGGATACCTTTGTCAACCGGCCCGATGAATTCTTTTGGAATCACACCACCTTTGATCTCATCGACAAACTCGTATCCGCTACCTGGCTCAAGCGGCTCGATTTTGAGGAATACATGTCCGTACTGACCACGTCCACCAGACTGTTTTGCGTACTTGTACTCTTTGTTGACAGAGCTTCTGATCGTTTCACGGTATGCAACCTGAGGTGCACCTACTTCTGCTTCAACTTTAAACTCACGCTTCATACGGTCAACAATGATCTCGAGGTGAAGCTCACCCATACCTGAGATGATCGTTTGTCCAGACTCTTCATCTGTTGCAACACGGAAAGAAGGATCCTCCGCAGCCAGTTTGCTGAGAGCAATACCCATTTTTTCCTGGTCAGCTTTTGTCTTAGGCTCAACCGCAACAGAGATAACCGGATCCGGGAAGTCCATTCTTTCAAGAACCACTTTGTCTTTTTCAGAACAGAGTGTATCTCCTGTAGTTGTGTTCTTCAGTCCGACTACCGCACCGATCTCACCTGCATAGATCTCTTTGACCTCTTCACGCTTAATTGCGTGCATTTTCATAATACGGCCAACACGCTCTTTCTTCTCTTTTGTAGAGTTGAGTACGTATGATCCTGACTCCAGAGACCCACGATATACACGGATGAATGTCAGCTGCCCGACAAACGGGTCAGTCATGATCTTGAATGCCAGTGATGCGAACTCACCGTCGTCCGTAGATTCAACAACAACTTCTGCATCAGGGTCATCCATTTTGGTACCACGGATAGGCGGTACTTCTGTCGGCGCAGGCAGGAAGTCTACAACCGCATCAAGCAGTGTCTGAACACCCTTGTTCTTAAACGCTGTACCACAGGTCATTGGTACGATCTCCATATTGATCGTTGCCTGCTTGACTCCGTTCATGATCTCTTCATTGGTCAGCTCTTCGCCTTCCATGTATTTTTCCATGAGTGCTTCGTTCGCTTCACAAGAAGAGATCTCTTCGATCATCTTTTCTCTGTACTCTTCAGCCTGATCGCGAAGTTCATCACGAATCTCCTGCTCATGGTATGCTGAACCCATTGCCGCTTCGGCATCCCATACGATCTCTTTCATTTTAACAAGATCGATAATCCCTTCGAAGTTATCTTCTGCACCGATAGGCAGTTGAATAGGCACAGGGTTACCTTTGAGTCTGTCACGGATCTGGCGCTCAACTTCAAAGAAGTCTGCACCGGTTCTGTCCATTTTGTTGACAAACACGATAGAAGGTACACCGTAACGGTTTCTCTGTCTCCATACAGTTTCAGACTGTGGCTGTACCCCACCAACCGCACAGAATACAGATACTGCACCGTCAAGGACCCTCATAGAACGCTCAACTTCGATGGTAAAGTCAACGTGGCCCGGAGTGTCGATAATGTTGATCTGCTTGCCTCTCCACTCACAGGTAGTCGCCGCAGACGTAATGGTAATACCACGCTCCTGCTCCTGCTCCATCCAGTCCATGGTTGCAGCACCGTCGTGAACTTCACCTATCTTGTGCTCAACCCCTGTATAGAACAGGATTCTCTCTGTAGTTGTCGTTTTACCGGCATCAATGTGCGCGGCAATACCGATGTTTCTCAAATCTTCAAGTTTGTGACTTCTTCCCATAAGTTATTTCCTTACCATCTGTAGTGAGCAAATGCTTTGTTCGCTTCTGCCATTTTGTATGTGTCTTCTTTCTTCTTGAACGCAGCACCTTTTTCAGTCGCTGCATCCATCAGCTCGTTGCTAAGACGCTCCATCATGGTTCTTTCGTTTCTCTTTCTCGCTGCATCAACGATCCATCTGATTCCCAGTGACTGCTGTCTTACAGGTCTTACTTCAATAGGCACCTGATAGGTAGCACCACCTACACGACGGCTTTTTACTTCCATAACCGGCTTGACGTTATCCATCGCCTTGTTAAAGACGTCGATCGCCTTTTCACCGGTTTTTTCTTCAATTCTCTCAAGCGCAGAGTAAACAACTTTTTGCGCAACACTTTTTTTACCGTCAAGCATGACGGCATTGATGAACTTTGTCAGTACTTTCGAACCGTATACTGGATCTGGCAGTACCGGTCTAACGGGAGCTTTTCTTCTTCTCATTCTCTGTTTCCTTTATCTTCAATCTGCATTGATTTACTCAAGTATCATCCCCGAAGGTTTTATCGATGAATACCTGCTTAAGCCCATTACTAAGCTAAACTCAACCTACTGCTCCGCTTATGCGGCAACTTCACCCAAACAAACGTTTAGATTACTTAGGTCTCTTGGTTCCGTATTTACTTCTTGCGACTTTTCTGTTCGCAACACCGGAAGCGTCAAGCGCACCACGAACAATGTGATACTTCACACCCGGAAGGTCTTTTACCCTACCGCCACGTACCAGTACAATGGAGTGTTCCTGAAGGTTGTGACCCTCACCACCGATGTATGAGATCACCTCATATCCTGATGTCAGTCTTACTTTTGCAACTTTTCTCAAAGCTGAGTTTGGTTTTTTTGGAGTCGTTGTATATACTCTTGTACATACCCCTCTTCTTTGAGGGCAACTCTCCAGCGCTGGTGATTTGGACTTCTTGATCACCTTCTTACGTTCTTTACGAATCAATTGGTTAATTGTTGGCAAATCGTTTCCTTTCTTTTAGTGTTGTTATGCTCTGTGAGCGAATTGAATTTCTGGCTGTTACACCATCTCAAAACATCCTAAAAATGATCTAAAATTGTGTAACGATAGAAAAATGGAGGTGTATTATATCGGATTATTCTTTAGAAAAACTTATACAAAATGGCTTCCAAAAAAGACGGGGAATAGGTAAAAAACAGAAAGTTGATGGCAAGAGCATACTCTACGGAAAGTTTTTCCGTAGAGTATTAAATGAAACGTTACTGAACATTCAACTTCACGTCATCCTTGTCTATCATACCGGTACCAACCGGGATTAGACGTCCGATAACGACATTCTCTTTGAGGTCTTCAAGCGTATCGACCGTACCTGCAATGGATGCAGAGGTCAGTACTTTCGTCGTGTCCTGGAATGACGCTGCGGAGATGATGGAGTCCGCACCGACCGCTGCACGGGTAATACCAACGAGCATCGGTTCTGCAATCGCCGGCTCTCCGCCAAGCTTCATGACACGCTCGTTCTCTTCCTTGAACTTACGTTTGGAGACGATGTCTCCGGCAATGAAGTTGCTGTCACCACTGTCGATCACTTTGACCTGACGCATCATCTGTGATGTCACGATCTCGATATGTTTGTCGGAGATGTTAACCCCCTGGCGGCGATAGACCATCTGTACTTCTGAGACAATATACTCATAAAGCGCCTTCTCGCCAAGTGCTGCCAGGATGTCATGGCTTGAGACAGTTCCGTCTGTCAGTTTCTCACCTGCATGGACATATTCACCCGCATGCACCAGAATGACTTTGCCTTTGTCTACAAACTGCTCGGTCATTTGACCGTTATCGCCTGTAATGATCAGCCTCTCTTTTCCTCTCAGCGGCTTGCCGAAGCTCACCACACCGTCAATCTGTGCGATCAGGGCGATATCTTTCGGACGTCTTGCCTCAAAGAGCTCGGAGACTCTCGGCAGACCTCCGGTAATATCTTTCGATTTAATTGCTGCTTTTGGTGTTTTTGCCAAAATGTCTGCAATATTCACCTCGTCACCGTCATTGACAAAGAGGATCGTCTTAGGATCCAGCTGATAGCGGATCAGTTCACCGGACTCTGTTGCCAACACAATCGCAGGCTTGTATGCTGCCGGAATGTGTTCATTTAGTTCAAGTCTGGTATCGCCGGTCACTTCGTCGAACTGTTCAACGACTGTCACACCCGGAATGATATCCTCGAATTTCAGCGTTCCCTTCTGTTCAGCGATGATCGGTTCTGCATAAGGGTCCCACTCGGCAATGACAACCTGCGTCGCTACCTCAGGTGCAGAAAGGGTAGCTCCGCGTTCTACCACGGCATCACTGTCAATCTGAACAACAGAACCTCTTGAAATGTAGTGACGCGCCGCCTCTCTGTTGTTATCATCGACGATGACGGCAAAGAGACCTTTCTCGTCTACTTTGGTTCCTTTGTTGAATTTGTCTGTCGGCTCGAGGTAGTCACCCTTGAGCAGGAAGAACTTGACCGTACCTTTGGACTCGGCCTTGACCTCCTGTGTCACAGGTGCACCGTCTTCTACTTTCAGTTCGGACGCGAACGGAATACGGCTCGGTACAGACCATCCTTCCTTGATCACTTCAACAATGGAGTCACCCTCTTCGACCATATCTCCGTCTTTGAGCGGCAGGAAGAGTTTTCCTTCAATTTTACCGGCAACTCCGGCAAGTTCGTTCGATTTGGCAACATCGGATTTTCTCAGATTGTATCTGACCTCATCCTGCCCCTCTGTCTTCACGGAAATGACATACTCGTCATGTGTCACTACCACAGAAACTTTCCCTTTGGAAATTGCCTTGATCTTCGGTTCAACCAGCAGGACACCGGCATTTCTTCTGTTCGCAACAATAAGCTGCCCTTCGCTGTTTTTGTAGACAGAGAGGTTGTAGTAACGTACAAATCCTTCCTGTGTCGCAATAACCTGACGCTCTTCTTTGCCCGCAGTTGCCGTACCACCGGTGTGGAAGGTACGCAGTGTCAGCTGGGTACCCGGCTCACCGATAGACTGTGCCGCAATGACACCGACCGCTTCACCCGGTTTGACTATTTTGTTGTCTGCCATGTTCAAACCGTAACACTTCGCACATATCCCTTTAGGTGCTTTACAGCTTGACGGTGCCCTCATCACGACAGAGCGGACTCCCGCCTCTTCTATTTTCTTCGCCATCACCTCATCGATCATGGTACCTTCCGAAACCAGTACTTCGGAAGTGATCGGGTCGATTACATCCTCTGCAAGCACACGTCCGTAGATACGGTCGGCAAGCGGCTCTATCATTTCATTACCGACAACAATATCGGAAACTTCTACCCCTTCGTGGGTACCACAGTCCGCCATGGAGATCTTCACATTCTGCGCAACGTCGATCAGCTTTCGTGTCAGGTAACCGGCGTTTGCTGTCTTAAGCGCGGTATCGGCAAGACCTTTTCTTGCACCGTGTGTAGAAATGAAGTACTCGAGTACGTTCAGACCTTCACGGAAGTTCGAGGTAATCGGTGTCTCAATGATCGATCCGTCCGATTTTGCCATCAGACCCCTCATACCGGAAAGCTGTCTGATCTGGGCAGCGGAACCCCTCGCACCGGAATCCGCCATCATATGAACGGAGTTGAACCCCTCTTTGTCTTTTCGAATCAGGTCCATCAGAGCAGTGGCAATGGAGTTGTTTGCATCGGTCCAGATATCGATAATCTTGTTGTAGCGCTCCTGATCGGTCAACAAACCTGCAGCGAACTGTCGCTGAATCTCTTTGACCTCCTCTTTGGCTTTCTGTACGATCTGGCTTTTGACTTCAGGTATTTTGATATCATCCACAGAGATCGATACACCGACTTTGGTTGCGTATTTGAAACCCATATCCTTTAGGTCATCGAGGAATCCGGCACTCTCTGCCACACCACCCTCTTTGTAGATGTAGTCTACAAGGGCACCGATATCTTTTTTCTTAAGCACTTTGTTCCAGTACTTTTCAGGAACATAGTCAGGGATGATCGACTTGAGAATCAGACGTCCTGCTGTAGAGGTCGTGATGCGTCCGTCGATGATCGTTCTGATACGCGCATTCAGATCAAGTGCCTGCTGGTTGAAGGCAATCTCTACCTCTTCGACATTGGCAAAGAGCTTATGCTCTCCTTTGACATCCTTCTTCTCGAGTGTCAGGTAGTACAGACCCAGAATCATATCCTGTGACGGTACCGCGATCGCTTTACCCGATGCAGGAAGTAGAATGTTCATGGAAGCGAGCATCAGTACTTTCGCTTCTGCAATCGCTTCGTCCGAAAGCGGTACGTGTACCGCCATCTGGTCACCATCGAAGTCGGCGTTGAATGCCGAACAGACAAGCGGATGCAGTTGGATCGCTTTACCCTCTATCAGTCTCGGGTGGAACGCCTGAATAGAGAGTTTGTGCAGCGTAGGTGCACGGTTGAGCAGTACAGGATAGTTTTCAACCACCTCTTCGAGGCACTCCCATACTTCATTCTCCTGCTTTTCGATCATCTTCTTCGCCTGCTTGAGCGTTGTCGCGTACCCTTTCTCTTCGAGTTTTGCCATCAGGTGCGGCTTAAAGAGTTCGATCGCCATCTTTTTGGGCAGACCACACTGATCCATTCTAAGGTCGGGACCGACAACAATAACCGAACGTCCCGAAAAGTCAACACGTTTACCAAGCAGGTTCTGACGGAAACGTCCCTGTTTACCCTTGATCACTTCGGAGAGTGATTTCAGCGGACGCTTGTTCGCACCTTTTACTGCATTACCTCTACGACCGTTGTCAAAGAGTGCATCGACCGCTTCCTGAAGCATACGCTTTTCGTTACGGACAATGATCTCCGGTGCGTCAAGCTCTACCAGACGCTTCAGACGCTGGTTACGGTTAATAACACGTCTGTAGAGGTCATTTACATCGGAAACAGCAAATTTTCCGCCGTCAAGGCTTACAAGCGGTCTCAGATCAGGCGGCAGTACCGGCAGCTGAGTCAGCATCATCCATTCCGGACGGTTGCCTGAATGCAGGAATGCTTCAATGACTTTAAGTCTTTTGACGATCGTCTTTCTTTTTGCTTCGGACTTGGTTGCCGCGATTTCCTCTTTAAGCTGTGAGAACATCTCAACAAGATCAAGCTCTGCAAGCAGTTCCTGGACAATCTCACCACCCATACGCGCATCAAGCCCCGTATCACCGAAACGTGATACAATCTGCTGGTACTGCTCTTCGTTGAGTACATCATACTTCTTGAGCGGATTAAGCCCCTCATTGTCATAACTCGCTTCACCCGGATTTTTTACGATGTACGCTTCGTAGTAGAGTACACGCTCAAGGTCTTTCATTTTGACACCCAGCAGTGTCCCTATACGTGAAGGGAGTGAAGAGACATACCAGATATGCGCAACAGGTGCGATCAGGTCGATGTGTCCCATACGGTTACGTCTGACCTTGGAAGTGGTGACTTCAACCCCACACTTCTCACACACGACGCCTTTATAGCGCATCTTTTTGTATTTCCCGCACAGACACTCATAGTCACGGATAGGTCCGAAGATCTTCGCACAGAAAAGCCCGTCACGCTCAGGCTTGAGGGTTCTGTAGTTGATTGTTTCAGGCTTCTTTACCTCACCGTAACTCCATGAAAGGATCTTCTCCGGACTTGCCACCTTCAGTTGAAGGGCAGCGATATCCTGCGGTCTTTCATCCTTGTTCAGATCGATCGGTACCAAATTTTCCAATACATTACTCATCTTCACTCTCCACTTCTTTTTTCTCTTCGAACAGCTGTGCATCCAGACCCAGTGCCTGCAGCTCTTTGGTCAATACGAACATCGTTTCAGGAACCCCTGACTCAGGTACTGACTCACCTTTGGTCAGCGCTCTGTACGCTTTAGATCTACCTTCGACATCATCCGACTTGATTGTCAGCATCTCTTTAAGTACATGTGACGCACCGTACGCCTCAAGCGCCCATACTTCCATTTCACCAAATCTCTGACCTCCGAAGAGTGCCTTACCGCCGACCGGCTGCTGTGTGACCAGTGAGTATGGTCCGGTTGAACGTGCATGCACCTTCTCGTCAACAAGGTGGTGCAGTTTAAGCATATACATGTATCCAACATTGACACGCTCGATCATCTTCTCACCTGTCTTGCCGTCGTAGAGTGTTGTTTTACCGTCACTGTCGATCTTTGCAAGCTCAAAGAGTTTTTCAAATTCTGCCTGGTTCGCACCTTCAAATACCGGTGCTGCAAACTTCACGCCTCTCGCCCAGTCACGAGCATATTTCAGCAGCTCTTCATCACTCATGTTCCCCAATGTCTCTTTGGCATGCATCAGTTTCGCTACATCCGCGATTTCTGTCATTTTCGCCCTGAGATTCTGAATGAACGTCTCAGTCTGATTGTCGAACATCTCCTGGATCTGCTCACCGAGCCTCTTCCCTACAAGTCCCAGGTGTACTTCAAGGATCTGTCCGATGTTCATACGCGAGGGAACACCCAGCGGGTTAAGGATGATCTCAACCGGTCGCCCGTCTTCCATATACGGCATATCGATCTCAGGAACGATATTGGAAACAATACCCTTGTTTCCGTGACGTCCCGCCATTTTATCCCCGACCTTGAGCTTACGCTTGGTTGCAATATAGACTTTAACCAGCTTCGTCACACCTGAAGGCAGGATATCGTCTTTTTCAAGGATAGCCAGTTTTTCCTCATGCTCCTGCTTGAGACGTTTCTTTTGTTTAAGGAAGTAATTCTTCAGCGCTTCGTACTCGTTCTGGACATCATCGGCATAGGACTGCACCACACCACGTAGGGCAAATCGGTTCACCCCTTTGATAACCTCTTCAGGAATTTTGCTGCCGGCTTTGTACTCTTTTTCCCCGATAGTAACATCTTTGACAAGCTCCTGGGAAGCAAGATAATGCGCGATACGCAGTATCTCTTCACGGTCGATCATCAGAAGCTGGTCATGATGGTCACTGTCAAGCTGCGCCTTCTCTTCCTCATACGCCTGAATTGCGCGTGCATCCTTCTCATAGCCTTTCTTGGTAAAGACTTTGATGTCAACAACAACCCCTTCCATTGAGGCAGGGCAGTAGAGCGATTTATTCACTACATGACCGGCTTTCTCACCAAAGATCGCACGCAGGAGTCTCTCTTCAGGTGTCGGCTTGATCTCTCCTTTTGGAGAGACCTTACCCACAAGGATCATCCCCGGTTTGACGTAAGTACCGATCTTGACAATCCCGCTCTCATCGAGGTGAAGCAGTTCATCTTCACGGATATTAGGAATATCTCTGGTGATCTCTTCCGTTCCGTGCTTGAGTTCACGTGCCTCTACCTCTTTCTCGTATGTATGTACCGATGTAAAGGTGTCTTCACGAATGATCTTCTCAGAAACGATGATCGCATCCTCATAGTTATATCCGTACCAAGGCATAAAGGCAACCATGATGTTCTTACCGATGG
The DNA here is from genome assembly GCA_030826885.1 of Sulfurovum sp. GTDB lineage: Bacteria > Campylobacterota > Campylobacteria > Campylobacterales > Sulfurovaceae > Sulfurovum. Next base: position 62,967 of record JAUUDF010000008.1, read on the forward strand.
CAAGCTCACCCTGATCCATGTTCGCACCGTCGGCGATAACCTGTCCCGCTTCGATCTTGTCGCCAAGTTTTACGATCGGTGTCTGCGTAAAGGTGGTGTTCTGGTTTGTACGCATATTCTTTTCAAGCGGATAGTGGTCTATAAAGACCCCTGTCTCATCCTCCCCCATTATATAGATGCTCTTCGCATCTACCTTTTCCACTCTACCGGCACGCTTTGCCTTGACCGCTTCCCATGCATCACGTGAAACGATCGCTTCCATACCTGTACCGACAACCGGTGCTTCTGTTTTAAGCAAAGGTACAGCCTGACGCTGCATGTTCGATCCCATCAGGGCACGGTTGGCGTCATCGTGCTCGAGGAACGGAATGAGCGCCGCGGCGGAACCGGAGATCATTAGTGGGGAGATATCGATCAGATCAACCCTGCTTCTGTCGTTAAGCTCGATGTTCCCGTTGAGTCGTGTCTCTATCAGGTCTTCTACGATGTAACCGTTCTCATCCACCTTGGTAGAAGCCGGCGCGATACACTTGTCCTCTTCCTGCGTTGCGGTCACGTAAACGATCTCATCGGTCACTTTACCGTCTTTGACGATCTTGTACGGTGCTTCGATAAATCCATGCTCATTGACCTTCACATAGGTAGCCAGTGTGTTGATCAGACCGATGTTCTGCCCTTCCGGTGTCTCGATCGGACAGATACGTCCGTAGTGCGTCGGGTGGACATCACGGACTTCAAAACCGGCTCTCTCTTTGACAAGACCGCCTTCACCGAGCGCAGAAAGACGTCTTTTGTGTGTCACTTCCGAAAGCGGGTTGGTCTGGTCCATAAACTGTGACAACTGCCCGCTTGAGAAGAACTCAAGGATAGTATTGGTGATCATCTTTGAGTTAACAAGATCATGCGGCATCAGCTCGTCGAGTGTACCGGAGATGGTTGTCATTTTATCTTTGATCGCTTTTTGCATCTTGATAAGACCACTGTGCAGCTCGTTACCAAGAAGCTCTCCGATTGCCCTGATACGTCTGTTTCCAAGGTGATCACGATCGTCTATGTGTCCCTGACCGTTTTTGACCTTAATAAGATACTTCACCGTGTTGATCAGATCTTCCGCTGTGAGCACAGTAACATATTCTGGAATATCCAGTCCCAGTTTGTGGTTCATCTTCATACGACCGACCTGTGTCAGATCATAACGCTCCGGGTCGAAGAAGAGCTGCTGAAGGAATGTTTTTGCCGCTTCCGGAGTGACCGGTTCACCCGGTCTCATCACTTTGTAGATACGAATTGCGGAAAGCACATTTTCATCTTCAATCTCTTCCGTCTGCTTCAGCAGTCTCAGGCTCTCATTGTCTGCAATAAATGCATTGATGATGGATCTGTCCGTACCCTCTGCAAGGTCATTGATGATCTCGATACTCTCAATCCCCTGATCGATCATCTTTTTGAGCTTCGCTTCATCAAGTGCAGTAACGACATCATAGAGTACTTCACCGCTCTGCTCAGATCATACCAGACCGCGGTAGACTTTTTCGAGTGTAGAATTTTTTCTGTCTTTCTCACCGAGCATCAGAAAATCTTCATAACTCTTTTGCTGGAGCTGGAGCAGGTTGGGGATCTCTATCTCTCTGGGGGTCTTTGAAAAGTCGACACGAAGTCTGTTACCAGAATGCAAAGAATTTAACATGTTTATCCTTATGGTAGTTGGTTGGTTGATGTTTGCGTTTGCTTTAGACGTCTACTGTTGAACACACTATAAAGGTTCAAAGGTTAGATACACAAAGAAACTATTAGAGGAGGGTATGAAATGTCTCCGAATAGTTTATCACTGTACCTAATGCAGGTTGGGATGACACATGCCCGGGCACAGATGCCCGTAGCGTTTTAAGTAACCGAAATTACTTGAGTTCACAAGAAGCGCCAGCTTCTTCGATTTGTTTTTTGAGCTCTTCAGCTTCTTCTTTGGAAACACCCTCTTTCAATACAGATGGAGTCTCTTCAACAGCCGCTTTTGCTTCTTTGAGTCCAAGACCGGTGATCGCTCTTACAACTTTAATAGTGTTGATTTTCTTTGGTCCTGCATCAGTCAGAACAACGTTGAATTCAGTTTGCTCCTCAGCAGCCTCAGCAGCACCGCCTGCAGCGCCTGCAGCTACTACAGTCGCCTGCGCAGTTACACCAAACTTCTCTTCAAATTCTTTTACAAGCTCAGAAAGCTCGAGTACAGAAAGGTTAGAAATAAATTCTAGTACATCTTCTTTAGTTATTGCCATAGTTTATCCTTTTATGAACATTTTCAAATTTACCAGGAATGTCTCCTGATCAAAAAAGAGCCGTGCGGCTCTCACCCCACATTACGCCTCTTCTGATTCTTTTTTCTCAGCAAGCGCTTTCAAGCCGATAGTAAAGTTGGTGATCGGTGCATTCCAAACATTGAGAAGCATACCGAGCAGTTCGTCTCTTGTTGGAAGTTTCGCCATCGCGTTGATGGTTTCCATAGAGGCAACTTTACCTTCGATCAAACCTGCTTTGATCGCAAAGTGCTCTTTGAACTGTGTTGCCGCTTTGTCAGCGATCTTACAAGGCAGTACCTGAGTCTCACCCCAGATAACCAGGTTGGTGTCTTTGAAGTCAACCGCTTCACAACCCGCATTTTCCAATGCGATTGCAGCCAGTCTGTTCTTGACAACCTTGACTTTCGTATCTTGTTCACGTGCCATGTTACGCACGGTCTCAAGATCCTCGACAGTCATACCTTTGTAGTCACATACGATGATCGCACCGGCGTCTTTGAACTCCGCTGTCATCTCTGCAACCAGTTCTTCTTTTCTGGTTCTTGTCATTTCTACTCCTTCCGACCTTCAAACAGGGTGTATGCATAGGCATACGTATCTGACATTTCTGCCAGACAGATTAAGCGTTGCCGCCCCCGTTATCTTCAGTCTAAGATCAAGACCTAAGTCTTCAGCCGTAAAAGCGCACTTTTACCGATGAAAAGTTGGTCTCTGCAGAGAAATTCTCCGCAGAAAATTATTTGATATCCATCACTTCAGTGGTATCGAGTGTTACAGACGGGCTCATGGTCAGAGAAACCGCTGCATTCTGAATGTATCTACCTTTTGCAGAAGCAGGTTTTGCTTTGTTGATCGCTTCAAGGAAAGTATTGAAGTTCTCTTTGATCTTGTCTGTATCGAAAGAGACTTTACCAATACCCGCATGGATATTTCCTTTTTTGTCAACACGAAAGTTGACCTGTCCGCCTTTGGCGTTCTCAACCGCTTTGGCGACATCCATTGTCACTGTTCCTGTTTTAGGGTTTGGCATCAGACCTTTTGGTCCGAGTACTCTTGCCACTTTACCCAGTACACCCATCATATCCGGTGTAGAGATGACGATATCGAAGTCAATGTTACCTGCCTGAATCTGCTCGATCAGTTCATCGGAACCTACCAGGTCCGCTCCGGCTGCTTTTGCTTCATCTGCTTTTGCATCTTTTGCAAATACAGCGACTCTTACCTTTTTACCCGTTCCATGAGGAAGAACAACAGACCCTCTTACCATTTGGTCAGCATGTCTCGGATCGACATTCAGGTTCAGTGCCACTTCGACAGTTTCGTCGAATTTTGCAGATTTCAGATCCTTCAGTGTAGCCATTGCTTCGTCAACACTGTATACTTTTGCCGGATCGATTTTTTTCAGAAGTGCTTCTCTTCTTTTGCTCATTTTTTTTGCCATTGTTTTCTCCGCTTAAATTGCTCCCACATTTTTTTCAATCATGTGGTCGTGATTTTCTTATGCTCTGTAGACACTTAGTCTACGATCTCAATACCCATACTTCTACAGCTACCTGCGATGATTCTCGCAGCCGCTTCTCTGTCTGTTGTGTTCAGGTCCGCGATCTTCTGATCGATGATCTCTTCAAGCTTCGCTTTTGTGATAGACCCGACTTTGTTCAAAAGTGGATTGTCCGTCCCCTTTTTAACACCTGCTGCCTTGAGAATCAGATCCGATGCAGGCGGCTGCTTGGTTTCAAATGTAAAGCTTCTGTCAGTATAGACTGTAACGATAACAGGGATTTTGAAACCCATTTTATCTTTTGTCTTTTCATTGAATGCTTTACAGAATTCCATAATATTAACACCACGCTGACCGAGTGCAGGACCTACCGGTGGTGACGGGTTAGCTTGACCCGCAGGGATCATCATTTTAAACTTTTCAGCTATTTTTTTTGCCATCTGTTCTTCCTTTGTGTAATTTGACCATACGGTCTTAAATGATCTTCTCTACCTGTGTATAGAGAATTTCAACTGGTGTGTTTCTACCAAATATCGAAACATTCAACTTCAGTTTGCCATGGTCAAGATCGTACTCTTCGACCATACCGGTAAAGTTTGCAAAAGGTCCGTCAATAATACGTACCATTTCGCCTGTTTCGAAGTCGACCTTCGGACGTGGAGCCTGTTTCTGCTCCATTTTGTCGAGGATCACTTTGATATCCGCTTCAGTAAGAGGGGTCGGTGTCTTTTGTTCACCGATAAATCTAGATACTTTCGGCAAAGACTGGATCTTGTGCCAAAGATCAGTATCCAGGTCTATCTGTGCAAATACGTAACCTGAGTAGAGTGTACGCTCCGTGATTTTCTTTTCGCCATTTTTAACTTCGATCACTTCTTCTGTCGGGACAACGATACGTTCAATTTTTTCTTCGATACCGTAATCTTTTGCAAGTTGTTCGATACCGCGCTTAACAGCCTGTTCACTGCCTGCATATGTCTGAATTGCATACCACTGAAATGCCATTGTGTGTCCTATTTATAAAACTGAAGATACGATGGCTGACATCATAAGATCAACCAATGCTAAAAATATTGAAATGACAGTTACTACGAGAACAACTGCTAAAAATGCTTGTCTTACCTGTACTTTGGTTGGAAATATTACTTTATGCAGTTCTGCTTTTGCATTTGCGATAAATGTTGAAATTTTTCCCATAGTGTGTTACCTTTGTTATGGCAGGCCAAGAGGGACTCGAACCCCCGGCACCTGGTTTTGGAGACCAGTGCTCTACCAACTGAGCTATTGGCCTAAAGAAAAGAGTGAAACCTTACAGCTTCATCTCTTTATGAACAGTGTGCTCTTTACACCACTTGCAGTATTTTTTCAGTGCAAGTTTTTCTGTTGTCGTTTTTTTGTTCTTTGTTGTGTGATAGTTACGTCTTGTACACTTCTCACATCCTAGGTGAACAGTTTCTCTCATGGTTATCTCCTAATTGAAAGGGCTGCGAAAGGATACCCCTTCCGCAAAGTCGTCTTAAGCGATGATCTTGGAAACAACACCTGCACCGACAGTTCTACCACCCTCACGGATAGCGAATCTTGTACCTTCTTCAAGTGCGATTGGTGCGATAAGCTCAACATCGATCTTAACGTTGTCACCAGGCATAACCATCTCAGTACCTTCCTGAAGCTGTACTGAACCTGTTACGTCTGTTGTACGTACATAGAACTGAGGTCTGTAGTTGTTGAAGAATGGTGTATGTCTACCACCTTCCTCTTTAGTCAGTACATATACTTCAGCTTCGAACTTAGTGTGTGGTGTGATTGAACCCGGCTTACAAAGAACCATACCTCTTTGTACTTCTTCTTTACCGATACCACGGATAAGAACACCACAGTTGTCACCAGCGATACCACAGTCCATTTCCTTACGGAACATTTCAACACCGGTTACGGTTGTTTTCAGTGTGTCTTTGAGACCAACGATCTCAACTTCGTCACCAACACATACCTGACCACGGTCTACTTTACCGGTTACAACTGTACCACGTCCCTGAATTGTGAAGATATCTTCAATTGGCATCAGGAAGTCTTTGTCAGTTTCACGCTGAGGCTCTGGGATGTAGTTGTCTACTTCGTCCATCAGTGCAATGATCTTCTCAGACCATGGTCCGATTGTACCTGCTTTAGCTTCTTCGAGTGCCTGGAATGCAGAACCAGCTACGATTGGTGTATCGTCACCTGGGAAGTCATACTCAGAAAGGAGTTCACGTACTTCCATCTCTACGAGCTCGAGCATCTCTTCTTTGTCTTCTTCGTCAAGCTGATCTTCTTTGTTCAGGAAAACAACGATGTAAGGTACACCTACCTGCTTGGAAAGAAGGATGTGCTCTCTTGTTTGTGCCATTGGACCGTCAGTCGCAGCAATAACGAGGATCGCACCGTCCATCTGAGCGGCACCTGTAATCATGTTTTTAACGTAGTCGGCGTGACCTGGACAGTCTACGTGAGCGTAGTGTCTTGTGTCAGTTTCGTACTCTACGTGAGAAGTCGCGATCGTGATCCCTCTTTCTCTCTCTTCAGGAGCGTTGTCGATCTGATCGTAGTCCATCATCGCTGTTTCGTTCTTAGTTGCAAGAACAGCTGTAATTGCAGCAGTCAGCGTAGTTTTACCGTGGTCAACGTGACCGATAGTACCGATGTTAACGTGCGGTTTCGTACGTTCGAATTTTTCTTTAGCCATGCTTTTCTCCTAGCTTAAATTGTTGATTTAAAGGCAGTATTATAGCCAAAACATCTTAACCTATATGGACAGAACTGTTACAAGGCTGTAACACTTTTGTCCATATCTGGTTCTGGAGCCCATAGTGAGACTTGAACTCACGACCTCTTCCTTACCAAGGAAGTGCTCTACCCCTGAGCCATATGGGCATCTACGTCAATAAAACAGCATCTGTCTACTGATCGGATTAAATGGTATTTGGAAAGCTTTTTATGTGAAGTAAATCTATATTAAGTACATAATTCACACAGCTCCCAGTTATGGAGCGGGAGACGGGACTCGAACCCGCGACCCTCAGCTTGGAAGGCTGACTCTCTAGCCAACTGAGCTACTCCCGCGTCGTTTTATGTGACTTAACATGGTGGTGAGTGGAGGATTCGAACCTCCGAAGGTAAAAACCAGCAGATTTACAGTCTGCCCTCGTTGGCCACTTGAGTAACTCACCATAATGCTTAATCTGCATAATATGATTTCAACTATAGAAATGACATATTAAATGATTTTTTTCTGGTCAAACACTGATAAAATTTCATGGAGCTGGTGAAGGGACTCGAACCCCCGACCTGCTGATTACAAATCAGCTGCTCTACCAGCTGAGCTACATCAGCACCATATATTTCCTTTTTCCGAGTGTTACTCGTTAGGGACTGGAATTATAATCAATTTTTTTTCTAATGTCAAGAGTTTTTGAAAAAAAAGTATAATTTTTTTAAAAAATTTTTTTTCGCTA
>JAUUDF010000017.1 GCA_030826885.1 Sulfurovum sp.
CTTGCGGGTGTCCGTGAATGCGTAGTTTCCCTACCGGCATGCCGTATTTGTCTTTGTGTGTCGGATCGAGAGTGATAAAACAGTTGTCATTGGGCAGCCAGTCGTTGAAGATCTCAAAACGAATGCTTTTTTGTGCCGTGAAACGCTTGTGCAGTTTTTCTCCAAGGCTCTTTCCCCAGACCAGTTTCCCATGCTCATAGTTGTTTTTTGTTGCCCGTGAAATAATATTCTGGTGCTCGAACATCCACTCAACGGAACCGCCTTTGAACTTTCCACGCCACCAGTCATCAATGAAGTACCAGTCCAGAATGCTGCGGTTGATGAAGTAGCCCGGCTGCATGAGTGCATTAAATGAAATATGTTTGAGATTCTCTTTATGCAGTTCTCCCTGACCGGAACCTCCCCCGGAGAAGATGAGGTTTTTGCCCAGTTCACCGCTGCTGTTGGCAAGGCCGTTAGGGTGATGTTTATTGGCAGAGTTGAACAGCAGCCTGACGCTCTCATGTGCCTGTGCTGCAACGACAAACAGCCTTGCCTTCACTTGTGCCTCTTTGCCGGTAACAGTATTGATTGTGACAGCATGTGAGACCCTCCCAAAACTCTCTGTATGGAGCGATTTTACGTGGGTGTTTGTCAACAGTGTCAGGTTCCCGGTTGCCATCGCAGGGATGATAAGCGCTTCGCGCGCGCTGCTCTTAGCTCCTGAAGAACAGCCGTAACTGCCGCAGAAGTTGGAGTAGTAACAGGCGTTTCGGTGTCCTTTGTTCTGTGAAAGTACGCCACGCGGTGTTGTCAGTGGTGTAATGCCCAGTGCTTTACAGCTTCTGTCAAACAGATTGACAACGGCATTCTCCTTGGTGGGAGGCTGAGGAAAGTCGGGTGTGCTTCGTGGCGGCTCAAACGGGTGGGGGGTATAGCGGCCCGATATGCCAACAAGGGATTCGGCGAGTGTGTAGTAGGGTTCAAGGTCACTGTAGGAGATGGGCCAGTCAACGACATTGGCCCCTTCAATGGCACCATATTTGCTTTTAAGTCGAAAGTCATCAGGGTGCATCCGGTGGAACATGCCGCTCATAAAGTTGGAGGAGCCGCCGACAATATTGCCGTTCCAGAAACTCATTCCAGAATCGTAGGTTGGTGTTGCTTTCCATTCCCCGTCAACCAGTTCTTCGATGACATGGTATTCTTCAAAGAGGTTTGGTGTGACAATATCCCGTCTGCAGTAGGCAAGTTCATCCTTGCTGAATGCTTCGCGCTTTATCAGTCTGCCTTTTTCTATAAGTACTACTTTGTAGCCTGCTTTGCAGAGTGTGTAGGCGACGGCTCCTCCGCTTGCTCCAGACCCGATGACTGCTACATCATAGTTCATGTGCCGATATACCTCTGTGTCGGTCGCGGCTCTCCGCCTTTTGTCTCAAGTACATGCCAGCCGGACTCTTTTTTGTTGCTGCCGTATATGGGGTCGGAGAGTAGTGCTTCCAGGCTTAGTATCATAATGCGTGAAAGCCAGTTGATTCCGTAGTTGGTTGCTTCGTACGCTCGTAGCGCCTTCTCTTTTTGAGCGGAATTATAAGATAGAAACCTTCCGTTTTCCCTACGTTCAAGCTCTTCGGCTCCCTCTATGACAAAGGCACGGATATCTCTGTCGTATGTAGGATGAAAAAGTGTATCCTCGACAAACATGATAGTCTGCATATCTTCTGCAGAGGGAAGCTTCCCGCCTTGTGGAAACATATGTGCCTGTACGGCATCAATCGTTTTTTTGACTTTTTTAAAAGCGATATGCTGTGGAGAGAGAGCTTCTGCCTTCAGGTAGGGGCTTATACCTGTCAGTGATCCCAATATAAGAAAATGCCTTCGTCTCATGGCTGTCCTTTTGTTTAATGTTAGCATGATAGGGAACAATCGTGCACTTAGCGTGCAAAGCTTTTCTTCTGCTACACACAGTTTACACATACCTTGTATTATACTGCAAACAAGTTCAGGGCATCTTCGATATCTTCTTGAATATCCAAAAGGTATGAAGGATGCCTTGTCCCCAAAAACACAAACAGGAGAATCGTATGAAAAAGCTACTTTTTGGAGCACTTGTAAGCGTGGCATTGGTTGCATTTACAGGGTGTACAGACAGTTCAGACATGTCGGGGAAATGCCAGTCAGGCAAATGTCAGGCGGGCAAGTGTCAAGGTGACAAAGCCAAGGCAAAGAAGTGCGGCGGTGAAAAGGCTGCGGCAAAATGCCAGTCAGGTAAATGCGGAAAATAGTACGGACGTTATCGTTCCTTTTTTTGCAATATGGAGTAGACGACTCCATATTGTAGCTTCTCTTCCCCTCTTTTTTCTTCCCAATATATTTCACATTGATTGCATGAGAATATGCATGGGTTTTTTATTTTGAGGCATATGGCAGTATAAAAAGTGCAATAGTGCTATTTCAGGATTTGGGTACACAGAAACTGCACGGCAGGTATTTTATACTGTTGAAGTATCGTCAAGATATATTAACGAAAAGGAGGTTCCCATGTTACAGCGTATCTACCCTTTTGTAAAAGATCTGCTCAGTCATGGACAAAGCGCGTCGCTGCTGTTGGCTCGCCTAGTTGTTGCGTACGGCTTCTATAAGCCCGCAATGATGAAATGGTCGGACATCGGTGCCGTGGCGACATGGTTTGGTTCCATCGGTATCCCTCTTCCCACACTGAATGCCTATATGGCAGCCACAACGGAGATTACGGGGGTGGTACTGCTGACATTGGGGCTTTTTACCAGGGTTATCTCTATTCCTCTGATTGTTGTAATGATTGTCGCGATTGTAACGGTGCATCTGCCTAACGGGTTTAGTGCAGGCAACAACGGATTCGAGATCCCCGTATATTATATGTTGTTTTTGAGCATCTTCGCTTCTTTCGGAGCCGGAAAATTCAGTCTCGATCATCTTATTTTCGGTGACGAGCAGTAAAAAAGGAAAAATCATGAAAAAACTACTACAACTGGGAGTCGTTCTTGCAGGTACGGCAGCATTGACGCTGACAACGGCAAGTGCGAAGTGCGGATCGGGCAACGAGGTCCCAAAAACAATGAAGTGTCAGGCAGGTAAATGCGGTTCGGGCATGGAAAAACCCAAAAGTATGAAGTGCCAGTCGGGTAAATGTGGGGCAGGCAAAGACAAGAATGTCACCAAAAAAGCACCGGCAAAAGGAAAATGCGGTCAGGGGAAGTGCGGATAATCGCGCTTTTTGCCTCTTTGCTTTTTGCAGCGTTATGCCTTCATAGCCACAGGGCAATGCACTTTCTTCACATTTGCTTCACAAATCACAGTATAATATGTCTATCTACTTACATGAGGGAGAGCGTATGAAGTATACCATCGTATGGGCAGTGACAGCGGTGCTGTTTGTTACTGGATGTCAGCAAAAACAGGAAGATCAGGCGGCACATGATGCCAAAGTGGCACAGCAGGCGCGTGAAGCACTGCTTAAGGAGCTAAAAGCCAAAGAGGAAGCGCAAAAGAAAAAAGAGCACTTCTCCAAGATCGGTATTGCACGTACTCCGGACGGAAAGATCATCATCGATACAAACCGTACCACACACTATTTCCGTTCTATGGCCGAGCAGATGAAAGCCAAGGCCGACAAGCTCGCTGCCGATCTTCAAAAGGGGATGGTTGACGAGAAAGAAGCGGGCATCGAGATCAATGATTCACAGATTTCCATAGACTTGAATAAAACAGAAAGTTTTCTGCAGAAGTGGACAAAAAAGATGGAAGGTTTCGTCAAAGAGATGAACAGTGTCGCCGAAGGGCTTGAACGTGATATGAATGAAAGTGTTGAGGTAAAATAATAGAGAAGGTGAGGGGCTTGGCCCCTCAAAGAAACACTGAACTTATTTTGCCAGTGCCGCTTTTGCAGCGTCTGCTACTTTTGCGAATGCTTCAGGCTGATTCATCGCCATGTCGGCAAGGATCTTTCTGTCAAGTTCGATGTTCGCAAGTTTCAGACCGTGCATGAATCTTGAGTAGGAGATGTCATTGAGTCTCGCAGCGGCATTAATACGGATGATCCACAGTTTTCTGAAATCTCTTTTTTTCTGTCTTCTATCTCTGTAAGCATATACCAGTGAGCGCTCGAGCTGCTCTTTCGCTTTTCTGAAGTGTTTTCTTCTACCGCTGTAGAACCCTCTTGCCTGCTTCAGCAGTTTTTTGTGACGTCTGTGTCTTACAATACCAGTTTTTACTCTCATGGTTTTCCTTTACCGTTTTCTATATGTGTGAGAAATAGGTGTCAAACGCTTTCGTTTGAACTTGCCCCGTTTTCGGGGGAACCGCTACTTCAGTTGGATCGTTTAGCCTACGATCATCTCTTTGATGTTTTTCGCATCGACCGGATCGACATGTTTCGGACTTCTCATCTGTCTGTGGTGTTTACCGTCGACTTTGGTGAGAATGTGGCTTCTGTACGCCGTACCTCTTTTGATCTTGCCGCTCTTTTTCACTTTAAAACGCTTTACAGCGCCTTTTACGCTCTTCATCTTTGGCATATGCTTACTCCCTTGATAGATTTTTTACGCCGTTTTACAGGCATAAAATGGGACGGTATTATACCGACTTTTTCTAAAACCTATATAAAAGCGGTTTTTATGGCTCTTTTGCTATACTTTCGTTTCGCAAGAATGTCCTCGTCGCTTAACCGGATAAAGCAGGGCCCTCCTAAGGCCTAGCTGGGGGTTCGAGTCCTCCCGGGGACACCACTTTGCGTCAGTTGTATCCATCTTTCACTTGTCTGCGTTCGACATACTTGGTGTATGCCTCACTTAGAGCGAGCAAAACCTGGACACAACTGACGCAAAGCTATACTTTTGCACTGGTCTTCGTTTGCCGTCTTGTTCATATGACTCATTCAGAGCCGGCACAATCTAAACACAACCAAAAAGAGGCAATCGTGAAGTGGTTTATGGTTTCTTAACGCTTTGCCTTCACGGGTCGCTTTGCTCCACCGCTTCGGTTTCGTAGCTAAAATCGTGAAGCAGTTCACGATTTCTTAACGCTACTCATGATAGAATCTTGCAGATTATTATGAAGGCAGGGTGTGGACAGAGCGGCGGAGATACTTTCCCAGAAAAAGAAACTACTTACCGAGATCTATTTTGAGCTCCAGCAGCACTTTGAAGAGAAGTACGGCAAAGATGCACTGGTACTCATGGAAATAGGCACCTTCTTTGAAGTGTACGAGGTCAACAATGATGACCTCAAAATAGGCAAAGCCAAAGAGATCGCCGAACTGCTCAACATCCAGCTTACACGCAAGAGCAAAGCGGTTTTGGAAAACTCTATCAGCAACCCGCTGCTTGCCGGCGTGCCTGCCGTTTCGCTCGACCGTTATCTCTCTCGGCTTATCGCCACCAAAAAATATACCATTATCGTCGTCAAGCAAAAAGGAGAGATGCCCCATGTCAAGCGGTATGTTGCCAATATTATCAGCCCTGGTACCAATTTCGAGTATCTGAGCGAACCGACCGAGAACAACATCGTTTCCCTGCTTATTGACGAGAACAACGGCATTTATTCGGTCGGGTATGCCGCCATTGATGTGAGTACCGGAAAGACCATTTGCAATGAAATACACTCTACACGTGATGACAAGACCTATGCGCTGGATGAAGCGTTCAATCTGCTGCAGACCTATACGACCTCCGAAGTGGTCATCACGCTGGAGAACCGGCAGATCGATACAGAGTGGCTGGCGCATTATCTTGAACTCGGTGCACTGCATCACACCCTCAACACCAAGCGTTTCAAGATTAGCTACCAGAATGAACTCTTCAAGCGTATTTTTGAGATCAATTCACTTCTTAGCGCCATTGAATACCTTGATCTTGAGCGCCACCCCTATACGACGGAGGCGTTGGCGGTACTCATAGATTTTGTCATAGAGCATGACGAAAGCATTATTGAGAAGATGAATCGGCCGCAGTTTCTGGGTAATAGCCGCTACATGTACATCGGTAACAATGCCATGGAGCAGCTTTCCGTCATCAGCCGGGACCCTTCCGAGATCACGTTGCTCGATCTGGTGGACAAAACGTCAACCGCGTTTGGCAAGCGCCTGCTGAAAGAGAGGCTGCTAAACCCTGTCTGCGACAAGGCGCTGCTTGAAGAACGCTATGATCTGGTAGAAAAGCTGATGCCCAACATTGACCGTTATGAGACCCACCTCAAGCAAATCTATGACCTTGAACGGATTGCCAGACGGATCAAGCTGCGTAAACTCCATCCTGTGGAACTGACCTATGTGGCAATGTCACTTGAGGCTATTTTGCGGCTGCTTGAAGATGCCAAAGAGAACACACTCGATATAGAGGAGCGGCTGCATGATGAAGCGGCGGAGATGCTGCGGGTGCTTGAAGAGACCTTTGAACTTGATATCTGTGCGCGTTATCGCATTGAACAGATCAATGACAACATCTTCAAGCAGGGGGTTTACCCTGCTATTGACACGATTGTAAAAAACCAGCAGCATGAGGTTGACAAAATGGAGCAGGTCGCCTCGCATGTAGAATCACTCTTTAGCAAGGACAAGCTTTTTGCTTCGTCAGACACACGCTATGCGACGGTGAACTATTTGGAAAGTGAAGGCTACTTCATTAACCTGACAAAAAACCGTTTTTCGCTCATTGAAAAGCAGCTTAAAGAGAGTTTTATCACCATTGACAACCAACACCACTTCTTCAAGGATTTTCAGTATAAACACCTGAAAAATGCCGTCAAGGTGCAGGCGCCGCTCTTTGAGGAGATCACCCGCTCCTATGAGACGGCGCAGGTGAAACTGGTCTCTCTTGTCAAGCAGCGCTACATCGAGAGTCTTGATCTTCTGGAGAAGCGCTTTTCTCTACTGCTTGACAAGCTCATCGCTTTTGTCGCCAACATCGATGTGGCGATCTCTACTGCCAAGTGTGCCCGAACGATGAACCTGAGCCGCCCCATCATCGAGGAAGGGAACTTTTACGAAGCGATCGGTCTGCGCCATCCTATCATCGAAGCCAATGACGAACGGGGTATCTATGTGCCCAATGATGTTTTTCTGGGGGAGAACAATGGTACGGGGCATAACCATATTACACTCAATGCCAGCAATGGAGAAGATGTGCTGGGCGTATTGCTTTATGGCATAAACTCTTCGGGAAAATCGTCGCTGATGAAGAGTATCGGTCTTTCGGTGGTACTGGCACAGGCGGGCTTTTTCGTACCTGCGGTGGAACTGCGGTTCGGGTTGTATGACAAACTCTTTACACGGATTGTCAGCAAAGACAACCTCTATAAAGGGTTGAGTACCTTCTCCGTTGAGATGATGGAACTGAAAAACATCTTCAACCGCGCCAATGCCCGTTCACTTGTACTGGGGGATGAAATTTCACAGGGAACCGAAACCGAATCGGCACTGGCTATCGTTTCCGCTGCCATCTTGAAACTGATCTCACTGCGGGCGACATTCATTTTCGCTACGCATCTGCACCAGCTTGGGACAATCGCACAGCTTAAAGATTTAAAACATTTAATCTTTCTGCATCTGGGTATCAAGTATGATGAAACGAACGATACACTCATTTACAATCGTGTACTGCAACTGGGGCAGGGTGACAGTCTTTACGGATTGGAGTTCGCCAAGTCACTGCATATGGATGGGGAGTTTTTGAAGATGGCGCAGGAGATAAGAGAGAGCCTCAACCACGGCGGCAGCGAGATCAAAAAACTGCGGCGGCAGAAAAGCAGCAAATACAACCGCTCACTCTACCTGACCAAATGCGCACTGTGTGACGAGAATGTAGAAGATGTCCACCACATTCACGAGCAGCAAAATTCCAGCGACTCCGGCCACATAGAGCATTTTCACAAAAACCACAAGTACAATCTTATTCCGTTATGCAAAAAACATCACAAGATGGTACATGAGGGCAAAATTGTCATCTCCGGTTTCATGATGACCGATGCGGGACTGAAACTGCACTATGAGGTACGTGAGTAGCACACTGTAGCAGGAATGACTATACTGAAAGTGTTAACCGACTTGAATCCTTTTTTTCTAATCATGCATTTCATAATAAATTATAATTTTTACGTAATATTTTGCTAGAATAAGTTGTTATATTAATTAAGTGATCATATTTTTAAAAAATAGTTGTAAGTATTGGCCCATGTATGATTTTGTCGGTAACGACTTCATGCATCATTAGTGCAAGTCATACTTTTATTAGAAAAACGGTATACAAGGTACTCTTTTGGTGAAATGTATAATAGGTAGATATATTGTGTTGCCTATGGTAGTTCTCAGTTTTGCTTTTTCTGCAAATACTCTTGAGAAAGTCTTTCTACAGCTTCAGTGGAAACATCAGTTTGAGTTCGCCGGTGTTTATGCGGCCAAAGAGAAAGGGTTTTATAAAGATGCGGGGTTGGATGTCGATTTAATCGAATTTGACGGCGGAACAAATATTATCGACAGGGTGCTTCATGGTGATGTGACATTCGGTACGACCTATTCTACGTTAATCTACCGCTATCTCAAAGGCGATACGCTTGTGATGCTTGCCAACTTTTTTAAGCAGTCGCCCCTTGTGCTTGTTGCCCAAAAAGAGTTCAAGCTGCCAAGCGATCTGCGAGGTAAAAAGGTGATGGTGACCGATACCACCGTGAATGATGCCAAGCTATTGATGATGTTTAAAAAATTCAATATGGAAGAATCAGATTTTACTGCCATTCCTCCCTCTTTCGATCTTCAGGACTTCATTGATAAAAAAGTGGATGCAATGACGGTTTTTGTCACCAATGAAACCTATCAACTGGACAAAAAAGGCGTCACGTATAATGTACTCGACCCTAGTGCATACGGGGTTCGCTTCTATGATCTCAATCTCTTCACTTCTCAAAAAGAGCTAAGAGAACATCCTCAGCGGGTAGCGGCATTCAGAAATGCTACGATCAGGGGATGGAAGTATGCTCTGAAACATAAAGATGAGATTATCAGACTGATACTCGAGAAATACAATACACAGCACAAAGACTATGCTTCCCTGAAGTATGAAGCCGATCAGATCGAAAATATGGTTCTCCCAAAACTCTATCCTGTTGGAAGTATCGACCCCAAAAGAGTTAGAGAGATTGCGCAAACATACATTTCGCTTGGGATACTGCCCCCTTCTACATCACTAAATCTCGATAGATTTATCTATAATACCGTTCCAGATGATATCGGCCTGAGTGCAGAAGAGTCCAGTTATCTCAATACGAAAAATGTCATTACCTACTGTGCCGATCCAGACTGGTTACCGTTGAGCGCTATTGTACGTAACGGACACATCGGCATGGATGCCGATTATCTTTCAATCATTTCCGGCAAGATCGGAAGACCCTTTCATCTCATCCCAACCCAAAATTGGAACGAGTCACTGCGCTTTGCCAGGGAGGGAAAGTGTGACGTTCTTACTTTGTCCATGGCGACACCGAAGCGACAAGAGTATCTTCTGTTTACCAATCCGCTTTTGAATATTCCTTTAGTTCTTGTCACCGGTATAGACAAAGGGTTTTATACGAATCTTCTGGAGCTTTCGGACAAGAAGATTGGCATCGTAAAAGGCTATGCGTATGTTGAACTCTTCAAAAGGATGTATCCCGGTATCAAGCTGACGGAAGTAGACAGTGTTACCAAAGGAATGCGCATGGTTGCCGAAGGCAAGCTGTTCGGGTTTATCGACAACCTGATAACCGCCGGATATCTTGTACAGAAGGAGTATGTCGGTACGTTGAAGATCTCTGCCAAATTCGATGAAAATCTGGTACTGGGGTACGGGGTGCAGAAAAGCCAGCCGCAGCTGCGATCCATACTCAATAAAACGGTAGCGACAGTGAATGAGGAGACAAAGCAAGCCATTGCCAATCGCTGGACAAGTATCAAGATAGAAAATGGGATCAGCCATGCCCTGCTGCTGAAAATATTGCTTGTTATACTGCTCGTCGGTTTGATCATTTATTACCGATATAGGCAAATGCGTACTGAAAAGAGAGCACTTGAGGCGATTTCCATGATAGACCCCCTGACGGAACTTTTCAACAGAAGAAAAATCGACCGCATGATCGAAAGTGAAGTGAAGCGAATCAAGACAAAGGGCTGTTTTAGTCTTATTTTAATCGATATTGACAATTTCAAAAATATTAATGATACCTATGGTCATGATGTGGGTGATATTGTACTCAAACACTTCGCCCGGATATTGAAAACCAGTGTCCGAAATGAAGATATCGCCGGACGATGGGGAGGCGAAGAGTTTCTTGTTGTCTGTCCTGATATCAGCAAAGAGAAGGCAGAAAAATTTGCAGAACGTATTCGGGATACTATCGAGAATGAGAATTTCGAAAAGGTCTTGAAGGTCACTGCCAGCTTTGGTGTAGCTGAGTATCACAGGGAAAATATTGACAATACCCCACTTATCAAAAGATTAGACAAGGCACTGTACGATTCCAAAAGGGATGGAAAGAATAGAGTGACAGTGGCTCTCTAAGTAAGTACACGTTGTCTGGTTTGTATTTTTGACTTTCTATACGACGTTAAGCGGAAGATCACATGCGCTTTGAGTATTTGCATGTAAACTTGTTTATCGAACTTTAATGGGACATTCAAAGCTTTCGTTGGCAAGGTTTTCTAATGATTACTCGAATATGTTTTAAGGGGTTTAATGGCAGACAGGAAGGGATTCGAACCCTCGAGGCTGTTACACCTACACGAGTTCCAGTCGTGCGCCTTCGACCACTCGGCCACCTGTCTGCAGTAGTAAAACCCCTTCCCAGATGGCTGCGGCACACGGAAAAGAGGGGTGGGCTGCTACGTTCCCGTCCTGACCCGTTGTCCCTCAGTCCCGTTGCACAGGTCTGAAAAGAGGCAGGCGAATTATAGCAGAAGAACTATTAATCGAGGTTAATATGTCTCTTCTTCAGCATGTGCAATGCTCCATTCATTGAAAGGTATGGCCTCAAAGTGCATCTTTTCGATGGAGAAGTCATAGCTGTTGGCGACCGAAACGATGGTCACACGCTTTACGCCATGTTTTTTAAAAAGGGAAAACTTATTTTGTGCCTTGACCCAGAACCCCTCTTCGCTGTCGAAAGGCGCAGGGATAATCAGCTCCCCGGCATCGGTAAGATAGCCGTGCATGCCCAGTGTCTTGAAGGAGATGGCATGCTTGATGAGTGTCAGGGCGACCATGGTGTCGAACTGGGTGCCGAAAGGCTGATGGACAGTGAGGTACTTGGCAAAGGCAAAATCGTAGAGAATCATCTTTTTGCCGCTGCGTTTTATTGCATTGTCAATGAAATAAAGCAGCCCCTCCTCTTCGAAGCGTTTAACGGCACTGTAGACGAAATCTTTGGAGATGCGGAAGTATTCCTTTGTGAAACTGTAGATCTGGTGGATGGTCATGGGTTGCGTGTTGTAGCGTGCGAGTATGAGAATGAGAGACTGCTCGTTGGGAGAGAACTGCTGCTGAAAGAACTGTTTCATGGGCAGGGCAATACTTTTGGTATGCGTCGCCATGGCGGGAAGCGTGCCGGATTTGAGAAAGTGGTTGAAAGCGACTGTTTCGGAGGCGGCATGATCAAACGCAATAAACTCCTCATAATCGA
>JAUUDF010000025.1 GCA_030826885.1 Sulfurovum sp.
CGTCGAGCACACGCTGCTGCTCGAAGTAGGGTTTTGTCATGGTATCGTCAAAATCAAACTTCTCTTTTTGGCATCTTTCTGCCCAATCACATATTTGTCTAAATGTTCTACAATCTCTCTGGGTGTCAAATTATCCAAATCCTACTCCTACAGTTCGAGTATTTTAATGTTCGTATTGGTATAGATACAGAGCTCTCCGGCAATCTGTAGAGACTCCTCAACCAGTTTTCGAGGCTCAAGATCGGCATGCTTATCAAGTGCGCGTGCTGCAGAGAGCGCATAGTTTCCTCCACTCCCGATCGCTGCGATCTTTCCGTCCTGGGGCTCTACCACATCTCCGGTACCGGAAAGAATGAAAATATGCTCACGGTTAAGCACGATCATCATTGCTTCTAGCTGCCGCAGATGCTTGTCTTTACGCCATGCCTTGGAGAAAGCGATAACCGATTTGAAGAGATCACCTTTTTTCTCATTGAGAAACCCTTCGAACATATCAAAAAGATTGAAGGCGTCTGCCGTACTTCCGGCAAATCCGCCCAGTATTTCACCATTGTAAAGTGTACGAATTTTTGTAGCGTTGCTTTTAAGCACGGTATCACCGAACGTTACCTGACCGTCACCGCCGATGACCGCCTTTCCGTTGGCCCTGTAGCCCAAAATCGTGGTTGCATGGAACATTATCAGACTCCCACAACTTCCACTTTGGCCGTTGCATGAATACCATGACCGAGTTTAATATCGATGTCGTGGATACCGATCGACTTGAGCGCTTTTTTAAGATTGATGCTCTTTTTGTCCACTTCGATATTAAGCTGCTCTTTGATCGCTTTTGCAATATCGGCATTGCCCACAGAACCCTTTATGCCTACCGGTGCAGCCTGCTTTTCTATGCGTACGGTAGTGGCCTCAAGTGCCTTTTTCTCTTTTTCAAGTCTCTCCAGTTCTGCCTTCAGTTCAGCTTCTTTTCTCGCCTGTTCCGCTTTCCAGTTCTCCACTACTTCCGGTGTCGCCAGTTTAGCAAAGCCCTTGTTAATGAGGAAGTTCTGTCCGTAACCATCCTTGACCTCTTTGATCTCTCCGGCCTTGCCCAGTGTCTTGACATCTTTAATCAGTAAAACTTTCATTACCCTTATCCTTTATAGGCACTTTGCATACCCATGCAGTCGAGCATGGACTTTTTAGGATGTGCCCTTGTTTCTGTATAGATTAGTGCTATTTTAGCCAAAGTTTGTTAATACTCTTAACAGACGATGTGTTACAATCACGCAAATCAATCATTTACGGATATCCAATGTTTCAAGAATTTAAAATAGACGATCTAGAAAGCTTTCCCAAAAAACTCGAATCGCTGCTGAATGGCCAGCGTACACAAATCAAAACAATCACCGAAGAGGCAGAAGCGACCTACGACGCCGTCCTTAAACCTCTGCAGGACATGGATGAAGAGCTTGACCTCTTCTTCACGCCGCTTTCTCATCTTAACTCGGTACAAAACTCTGAAGCGACACAGAAGGCCTACGAAGCTTCTCTGCCACTGCTTTCAAAATTTGGTTCGGAGATAGCCCAGAATGTACCGCTCTTTAAAAAAATAGAGCAGCTTCAAAGCCCTGATGTCCAACAGCAAAAAGTCATAGAAAATGACATTAAAGATTTCAAACTCTCCGGTATCGACCTGCCGGAGAAAGAGAAAAAACGACTTGAAGAGATCAGCCTTGCGCTTTCAGAACTCTCCAATGCATTCTCACAGAATCTGCTCAATGCCACCAACGCCTATGAACTCATCATCGAAAACGAAAAAGATGTTGCAGGCATACCCGAAAGTGACATAGAAGCTGCAAAAACGGAGATTGAGGGCAAAACCGTCTACAGGTTCACCCTGCAGATCCCCAGCTATCTAGCCTACATGACCTATGGTCCCAACCGTCTCTACAGAGAGGAACTCTACAAAGCATACAGTACCCGTGCACCCGAAAATGCAGAGGTTATTGACCGTATTTTGGCACTCAGAGAGGAGAAGGCACAGATACTCGGTTTTAAAAACTATGCTGACTTCGCTCTGCAAAAACGCGACGCATCCAGCGAAGAGGAGGTACTTGCTTTCCTTAACTCCCTGCTTGATGCCGCTATTCCACAGGCCAAAGAGGAGCTTGAGGAACTCAAAGCCTTTGCCCTGCGCACAGACGGCATCAATGAACTGCAAAGCCATGATGTCGCCTACTATTCGGAAAGACTCAAAAAAGAGAAGTTTGATTTTGACGATACCATGACAAAACCCTACTTCGAGCAGCAGCGTGTGCTCGACGGGCTGCTTGCCACTGTCTCGGAACTTTTCGGTGTAACCTTTAAAAAAGCGGATGTACCGGTATGGCATGCGTGTGTCAAGGTTTTTGATATTTTCGAGGACGATACACTTTCAGGACGTATCTACTTCGATCTGGAAGCCAGAGAGAGCAAACGCGGCGGTGCATGGATGCACGACTGGGAGACACACTTTACCGATGCGAAGGGCAGACCACACCTCGCTTCGGCATTCGTTGTCGGTAACTTTGCTCCGTCAACCGACACGACACCCTCTTTGCTTCGGCATGATGACGTGGTCACCCTCTTTCACGAGATGGGACACGCCATCCACCATCTCTTTGGCAAGTGCCATGAACGTTCTGTCAGCGGTATCAACGGCGTGGCATGGGATGTGGTAGAGTTCCCTTCCCAGTTTTTGGAGAACTTCGCCTACGAAGCAGCCATACTCAAACGTTTTGGATTTCACCATAAGACAGGAGAACCTATTCCCGATACGCTGTTACACAAGATAAAAGCGGCAAAAAACTTTCAGGCGGCACTGGGAATTTTGCGTCAGGTAGAGTTTTCACTCTTTGATTTCAAACTGCACCAAAAGCTCTATCAGGGAGATGAGGTACAGGCACTTCTGGAGAGTATCCGAGAGAAAACTTCACTGCTCAAGCCACCAGGCTACAACCGCTTCCAGCATGGTTTCGCCCATATTTTCGCCGGTGGATATGCAGCGGGCTATTACAGCTACAAATGGGCAGAGGTACTCAGTGCCGATGCCTTTTTCGAATGTCTTGACGAGAAAGAGGGTTTCGACAAAACCAAAGCCAAAGGCTATAAAGAACACATTCTGAGTAACGGCGGAGCAAAAGAGATGAGCGAACTCTACAACGAGTGGCTTGGACGCAAACCAAAGGTCGAAAGTCTCATAAACCTGTATGAAATTGCCTAAAGGAGCCCTATGAAAGAGTATGGATATCTTGCGCTTACCATTGTCGCGATGTTCGGGATCATCCTTGCAGGCGCATGGTTTAGCCCGACGTTTGAGGAGCAGAAGAGCTGGATGGAGCTTTTTTACCTAAGCGGCGCTCTTCTCTTCATCTTTTCGGCACTGGTCATTTTTGCGACTATCGGATTTGGTTCCTTTGCCATTTACGGAGCTATTTTCCTTGCCGCGGTTATGGGGCTCTATGGGGTTGAGGGTGCATTTTTGGTTGTCGTGCTTACCTATATCACCTGGGGATCCATCTTTGCCATGCAGGTACTGCTCTTTTACAACCATCTGAAAAGTGCTATCCGATGGTTTAAAAAACGTTATACATTCAAGTCATTCAAATATGAATATTATGTTTTCTACCCGATGCTCTGGATCGCTTATCTCTTTTTGGAAATCATTCCGAGTATTCTTTACAGAGAAAATTTTTTAAAGTTTGTACCATCAAAGGTAGTTGAAGAGATGGAGTCCGTTCTTCAAAAAGGGTGAGCGTACCCTCTTCGAGATTATTTTTTGGGTGTACTGGTATTACCAAACCCAAAGAAGCGTTTAATACGTTCACATATCGTCATTGACCCTGTCTCTATACGACATACTTCTGTCTCATCAAAATCACCAATAAGTTCTTTAATACGCTCGGGCTGTTTTTTCCCCTCGATGATAAAGCGCAGGGCGTTCAGACGAATGAATCCTTCGGCATCCTTCTGGTTATAGACCTCATCCGCCTCGAAGGTAGAGTGCTCTTCAGAGTAGAGAGAGTTTTCCGATTTTCTTCCCACGACGATCACGTTACCCTTGTAGAGTTTCAAACGTACATCACCGTTGACCTGTTCCTGTGTCGCATCGATGGCTGCCTGCATCATCTTGCGTTCAGGTGACCACCACAGACCGTTGTAGATCAGCTTGGCATATTTGGGCATCATCTCATCTTTGGCATGCGCCTCTTCACGGTCAAGTGTGATCGACTCGATCGCACGGTGCGCTTTAAGCATGATCGTACCGCCCGGTGTTTCGTAACATCCTCGCGCCTTCATCCCCACCATACGGTTCTCGACGATATCGATACGTCCGATACCATGCTTCTTGCCGTATGTGTTGAGCGTCTCGAGGATCGTCGCAGGGCTCATCTCCTCACCGTTGATCGCTACTGGATCACCGTGTTTGTAAGTGATCGTGATGTATTCCGGCTTGTCAGGCGCCTCTTCGGGAGAGACAGACCAAAGCCACATATCCTCTTCTGGTTCGTTGTATGGATTTTCGAGCCACTCCCCTTCGTAGGAGATGTGCAGCAGATTCGCATCCATCGAGTAGGGCTTCGGTTTGCCTTTGCCGTCAATGTCAATACCGTGATTTTTTGCATACTCAAGCAGTTTGGTACGGGAGTTGAGATCCCACTCTCTCCATGGTGCGATGACAGCGATATCCGGATCGAGTGCCAAATAACCCAGTTCGAAACGCACCTGGTCGTTTCCTTTGCCCGTCGCTCCGTGAGAGACGGCATCTGCGCCGGTCTCATGCGCGATCTCGATCTGTTTTTTGGCGATCAGCGGACGTGCAATGGAAGTACCCAGTAGATACTCTCCCTCATAGATCGCATTGGCTCTGAACATCGGAAAGACAAAGTCTTTGACAAACTCTTCACGCAGATCGAGAATGAAGATATTTTCGGGCTTGATCCCCATATCGAGCGCCTTTTGGCGCGCAGGTTCGACCTCTTCGCCCTGACCGAGGTCAGCAGTGAAAGTGACCACTTCACAGTTGTACTCATCCTGCAGCCACTTGAGGATGATGCTCGTATCGAGCCCACCGCTGTACGCGAGGACTGCTTTTTTAATCTCTCTTTTTGCCATAGTTTACAGCCTTTACAATAATATTGTCGCGATTTTAGCGTAAATTTGGTTAAGCCTCACACAAGTCCCCACTTCTTCAAAATAATCTCCGCTACAGGCTTCTTGTAAGCACCTGTATGACGGAATACTTCATTGCCCGCCGCATCGAAAAAGATCTGTGTCGGCATCTCTTTGAGTCGGTAGATATCACGGCTGATAATCCGTTCTTTCTGACCATCGATGGAGTAGATCTGCAAATGGGGATGTTCTTCGAGGATATTGGCAAAGACTTTGGACATCGCCTGACAGCTGTAGCAGTGACTCATCCCAAAACTCAAAACTGTCGGCTGGCCGTTGCCGATGTTGTGTTTGATATCCGCATACCTGCTTACCGGCATGAGCGCATCATTTGGTGACTTTGGTGACATTGGTGGCTCCATTCTCCTATTTTTGCCGATTATATCAAAAACTCTTGGTATAATCAGAACAATCATTCCATGAAGGAGAACTGCCTATGCTTTTGGGTGTCAATATCGACCATATCGCCGTACTCAGGGAAGCCAGACAGATTGCCGACCCCGATCCGCTTGATGCCCTGGGTATCTGCAAACGTGCCGGAGCCGACCAGATCACGATCCATCTGCGAGAAGACCGGCGGCATATGCATGACAGCGATGCGGAACAGATCATCGCCCTTTCTGCCCTGCCGGTCAATCTTGAATGTGCCATCGAGCCGGCGATGATCGACATCGCCTGCCGCCTTCGACCGCACCGTGTGACGCTGGTACCAGAAAAACGCGAAGAGGTCACAACTGAAGGGGGGCTGGCAGTCACAGGAGAACAGCCTAGACTCAAGGAAGCCATCAAACGTCTGCAGGCAGAAGAGATAGAAGTCTCTCTCTTCATCGATCCGACACTCGAAGCAGTCAGGGCCGCAGTCGATCTGCATGTCGAGTGGATCGAATTTCACACCGGCAAATATGCCAATGTCTACGCCATGCTTTATGCCAATCTCGCCAAAACACACCACAGCATCCCCGAACTTGACCTGCCCCGCAAAGTCCTCAAACAGATGCTTGACGACGAGCTGCGCAACCTCCGCCTGCTCAGCTGTGACGCGATGGAGCTGGGGCTGCGTGTCGCTGCCGGACACGGGCTCAATTACCACAATGTCAAAGAGATCACCGAGATAGAGACCATCGAAGAACTCAATATCGGCCAGAGCATCATCGCCAGATCTGTCTGGACGGGGCTGGAGCAGGCGATTTTGGATATGAAAGCACTTTTGATACGTTAATGAAAAAAGTAGCTATTTCTATCGGCGACCTCAACGGCATCGGTATGCAGCTTGCCCTCGAAAACCATGATGCCGTCTCTAAGATGGTTGACCCCATCTACTGTATCGACCAAACGATGCTGACCCAGGCAGCACAGAAGCTCAATCTGACGATCCCGGATAACTTCAAAACGACAGAAGAGATCTCACCTGCATTCGATATCCAGCCCGGAAAGGTCAGCAAAGAGAGTGGGGCCTATGCCTATGCTTCCTTTGTCAAAGCAGTCGAAATGGCACGTAACAAAGAGGTCGATGCCGTCACCACCCTGCCTATTCACAAAAAAGCCTGGGAGGTCGGCGGTGTTGCTTACAAAGGACATACCGATGCGCTTAGAGACTTCTTCGATGCAGAAGCTATCATGATGCTGGGCTGTCCAGCCATGTATGTCGCACTCTTTACCGAACATATTCCTCTCAGAGAAGTGGCAGGACATATTAATGAAACGGACCTTACCCGCTTTTTGGTCGACTTCTACCGTACCGCCAAACCACAGAGCACGGTCGCAGTACTCGGCCTCAATCCGCATGCAGGTGATGAGGGTGTCCTCGGAGACGAAGAGGAGATCATCAAAAAAGCCATTCGCAATGCGACTGAAATACTGCAAACCTCAGATGCCTCATTGCTTCCTGCCGACTCTCTGCTTTTTACGGAACCTTTGGTACCTGATGTTGCCTTTACACCCCGTGTACGCCAACACTACACCCACTACGTTGCCATGTACCACGACCAGGGGCTTGCACCGCTCAAAGCACTGCACTTTGATGAAGGGATCAATGTCAGCCTCAACCTTCCCATTCTCCGCACCTCAGTCGATCACGGTACGGCATTTGACATTGCCTATAAAAGAATAACATTGAATAACCTGAGTTATTTGAATGCGGTCAGATACATTGTAGACAACACGTGGGGTGCGTAGCCACGCACAAAAGTGATAATCAGCAGAACAGGCTTGGTTCCGCCTCATCATAGATGATCTCACACTCCTCATTCATTCTCGAACAGAGTTTCTGCTGGCAGCAGTCGCAGAGAAAACGGTAATTCTGCATATCATAGTGGATGGTATCTCCCTCTTTGAGATCCCCATAGCACTCACCGCAGACATTGGTGACCTTGAGTAAAATGTCTTTTGTTGCAATTTGTGTGACAAAACAGGCACTGCTCATTGTTCTCCCTCCAGTTCTTCGATCATCTTCTTCGCCTCCTCTATCTGAGGATCGAGTTCATAGGCTTTTTTGTAGTTTACAAGCGCTTCATCATAGCGTTTGAGATCATGGAGCGTATTGGCATAGTTAAAATAGTGCGCCGCATACTCCGGATCAATCTCGATCGCCTTTTTGTGATGTTCGATAGCGGCTCTCTCCTCTCCGAGCTTGTGCAGGGTATTGGCCAGCGCATCGTCGGCGATATCGTCATTTGGATCAAGAGAAAGGATCTTCTCATAGATTTTTTTGGCTTCATCATACGCCTCATCTTCCAGATGAAGATACCCTTCTCTTCGCAATGCTTCGATATTGTCCGGATCGATGATCAGCGCACTCTGCACCGCTTTTCGCGCTTCAAGCAGATCACCTCTTTCGATCGCTTCATCTGCCATGGTGATAAGCTCCTCGATACGTGAAGGCTTTTCGACAGGCTTGCTGAAAGTTTTGTCCGGACGGTTGATCCCCCCAATACGGTCATCGGGCACCTTCGCCTCAAAATCCACCCCCCTTTTGGGGTAGTTGCCTGAAAAAAGCTGTTTAAAAAAGAGGTAGAAAATCCCCCCGGCAACGATAAGTAAAAAAAGCTGAAAAACTGTCATACAAACTCCCTGAAGTAATGCCGAATCATAAGATAATAGACCTTAAATGACAAGAAAGACTACCATCCTTCCGCCATATCAATAAGCGAATACCCCGCTTCCTGACGATGGGCGAATTTCTCTTTGAAGCCCGTAACGGTATTGGCTGTTTCAAATCCCTGTGCAGAGGGGTTGTCTGTTTTAGAGAAGAGTACCATCCATCGTCCGAGCGTATACTCGATATTTGTGATACGGTAGCCTTTCTGCCAGTAGGATTCTATCATTTTCGATGCGGCATACCAGGTAGAGCGTACCCCCAGTGCCTGATTGCGATAGGGGGCATGCTGGGCAAAAATACCGGTATAGTGTCCCTCTCCATACTCGAAATCGATCAAGTCATACCCCTGCTTCCATCTCTCATGTACTGCTGCAATGAAATCGTCGCGCTTGCCTCTTCTCTCGTATGCTTGGTTGGTATAGCCTCTGTTCTTTTCAAACACAACCACCCATTCGGCAAGGCCCTGTTCTATATTGGTGATAAAATAGCCCTGTTTCCAGTAGCTCTCGACGATCTCGTCAACGGCACTCCAGCGCGACGCTACCACATAGGTCTGGTGACTCTCGGGATTTGCTTTGCCAAAAACCCCGACCCAATGCCCGTTACCATATTTAAGCTCAACAAGATCATGACCCGACTGCCACTCCTTTCTGATCACCTTTCTAAAACTTTCAAGTCCCATAGTACTCTTGAGTGTCTGCGCCGCCCTGTGTGCATTGAAAACACCGATGTATTTGTATTGTGATGCTTCATATTGAGGATCTTTTGCCCACACCATTGTACCAAACAGGAAAATGGCAACCGCCTGTATGTATTGCTTTATCATCTTCTTCCCTTTAACACTTTTGAAGTTGGGCCGCAATCTGGGCTGCGAGCGCATCCATCTCTTCTCTAGTTTTGAAGACAAAACTGTGTTTCTCCTCATCGCCCAGATGCACAAAAATACCGTAGCCCACCACTTCGACCTTTCCTTTTGCCTCCACATCCAGCCAGTCAAGGCTTACCTGCGTCGTTTCATCCTCATACCCCGTTTTAATGACTGCTGCCGGATAGAGCTGTGTCATCTCTTTTGTCTCGAACTTTTTATCTTCTATCGTAATTATCATAGGCTCATTATAGTATAATCGGAGTAAAAATCAAGGGAAACCAACCATGACACTCAAAGAGAGAATCAAAAACGACATCAAAGAGGCCATGCGCGCCAAAGAGACTGCCAAAAGAGATACCCTGAGAAACCTTCAGGCCGCCATCAAACAGATTGAAATCGATGAACGCAGAGAACTCAGTGATGCTGATGTTGAAGCAGTACTGTTGAAGTATGCCAAACAACGTGAAGATGCCAAAACACAGTTTGCCGTTGCCGGGCGTGACGACCTGGTTGCCAAAGAGGAGGCGGAACTTGCCGTTGTCAAAAGCTATCTGCCTGAACCGCTCAGTGACGCAGAACTCGAAAGTATTCTTAAGGAGATCATTGCGCAAACCGGTGCCGAGAGTATGAAAGATATGGGCAAAGTCATGGGTGCGGCAAAAGCCCAAATAGGCAGTCGTGCAGACGGCGGAAGGATCAATCAGATCGTCAAGGGACTGTTGTCCTGAATACTCCAGAGCCGGCAAACTGCCTGCTCTCTTATACATCATCTTGTTTCAAATCAAATCGATCCAACTCCATCACTTTTTGCCATGCTTTTACAAAATCTTTCACAAATTTCTCTTTGTTATCATCTTGTGCATAAAACTCTGCCTGTGCTCTTAGTTGTGAGTTAGAGCCAAAAATCAAATCTGCACTTGTTGCACGATATTTTATATCACCACTTTTTCTGGTAGCGTAAAAATATTTCTGTAAATTCCAAATCAGCTATGATAAAAAGAAAAAGGAATCATAGCAATGGAAGATAGTATCCAATGAAATTGAAGTAATCAATAATATCCATAACATTTTCATTTTTTATCCTCCTATAATAAATTTAGCAGACCCATCACCGTAGGGGATGGTGTCTGGTAAAAAAGTTGTGTTAGCATAAAGACGGTTGATGTTGCTACTTTATCCAATTCCCAGTCAATAGAACTAGAGATATACGATCTTTTTATCCTTGTCAATTCAAGATAATCTAATAAAACCTATTAGATTCAAGCCTTTAGTTTTATATAGAAAATTTTTATCCATAGAAATATTTCAGTATAAATAAATTTAAAAGAAAATTATTTTTATTTAATATTATTTATCTTTTTATTTTTATACATCAATAAACTGAGACTAAAAATATTTTCTCTGGACTAGTTTATTTTCAAAGCTATATTTTTTTGTAAAATATCAGGAGAACAATGTCTTGTATTCAATTGCCATATCTAGTGATAATAAAGTATGAAAGATATGGGCAAAGTCATGGGTGCGGCCAAAGCCAGAGTAGGAAGCCGTGCAGACGGCGGAGGAATCAATACAATTGTAAAAGGATTGCTTGGGTAGTAGTTGCGGGGAGATTTTCCCCGAACGGTATGAAAAATTACTTCAACATACCTGCTGCTTTTTCAGTAGCTTTTTGTGTTGCAGTATCAACCGCTTTGTCTGCTACTTGTTTCGCTGCGTCATCCGCTGCATCTTTTGCTGCGTCAACCACTTCGTCAGTTGCACTTTTCGCTTCTTCTTTTCCGCCAGCAATCTGCTCTGCAATCGCTTCGATATCTGCATCGGAAAGCCCTTTTGCCTGCCCTTGCATTACACCCTTCATTGCAGAGTGTCCGCCGGTACCAGCTTTGTATGCCTTCAGTGATGCAATGATATCCTCTTTGGACATGTCTTTAACGACTTTAGACTGTCCCATCGCAGCTTTTTCAAAATCTTTGCCGTGACATCCTGCACATGCAGCTGTATTGGCTGCAAATGCAGCAGTTGAAAGGAAAGAGACGGCAGTCAGTAGCATTGCTGTTTTTTTCATAGTATATACTCCGATATAGAATTTAGTGCACTCTGAAAATGCACTGTATTATACTATATTTTTGGGGAGAAGTTGTGAAAGTTTCCTACTTTATCAACTTTCATTCTGAAGCAGCTCCGTATTTTACTTCGCGTATTGCAGTAGTGATATCATCCTGACGCATAAAGTGTTCACCAACGAGGAAAGCGTCGGCACCGATTTTGCCAAGCTCTACAACCGTCTCATGATCGTTAATACCGCTTTCTGCAACAATGATCTTACTGTTGGGGATGAGCGGAATAAGCTTTTGGCTTAGCGTCATGTCCATTTCGAATGTTTCAAGATTCCGATGGTTGATACCGACAATGGAGGCACCTGCAAACATCGCTTTGACAAGGTCAGCTTTGTCATGGATTTCGACAAGCACTTCCAGTCCAAGATGCCTGGCATACTCATACAACTCTTTAAGCTCTTTACGCGAAAGTGCTTTGGCGATCAGCAAAATAAAATCCGCTCCGTATGCCAACGCTTCGACTACCTGATATTTGTCCACAATAAAATCTTTGCGCAGCAGAGGGATGTTCACATAACGGCGGATCATGCCAAGATACTCTTTGTCTCCCTTGAACCAGTGAGGTTCGGTCAGAACGGAAAGCGCATCCGCCCCGCCTTTTTCATACGCCTGGGCGATTTCGACAGGCTCGAAGTCCTCTCTGATGATCCCCTTGCTCGGACTCGCCTTTTTGACTTCGGCAATAATCCTATAGGGGTTCTCTTCTGTTGAACGCAAAAATCCCTGTACATCTTTTGGTACAAACGGGTTGTATGCCAAAGAGCGTCCCAGCCAGTCAACCGGATACTCCACTTTCCGTTTCTCAAGATCCTCTTTGGTCTTGCGAATGATCTCGTCTAAAATATCTGCCATTTTACCTGCTCTCACTGACTTTTTGGCGTATTATAGCGCAACACATGATGTGCCTGGCTGAACTACTTTTTTTCAAGAGTATGCCTGCTGCATTTTTTAATCGCTCTCCAGTGCTCTGCAATTTCGGGTATGTCAAGTCCCTCTTCATTCACGACACGCTTCATAAGTCTGTACGCTTTTTTACACTGCTTCTGTTTATAGTACCCCCAGGCAAGCGAGTCAATATAGTATGTATTATTCGGCTGCTGTTTGAGTGCATGCTGAAGTATTCTGATCCCTTTTTGAACATCGATGTTTTTGTCGATAAGCGTATAGCCGTAATAGTTCAGATAGATACTGTCATCGACACCGAGCGCAATGGCTTTGTCAAATGTTTTCACCACATTCTCAATCATAGCCTTGTCATTTTTGTTCTTTGCCTTCTCGTAGGTCAGTATGGCAATTTCGGCAAGCCATTTTGGGTTTTCCTCTTTTTTATAGAATCTGCGCGCAAGCTCCAATGCTTTGTTGAACTCTTTTTTGGCTTTGTAAAGCCCGTAAAGTGTTTTCAGCCCTGCTTGGTTCTTTTCCAAAAAGGCAATGGCTCCGTCAACATCCCCCTTGAATGCATAGGCTTTGATGATCTTGTCAAGATATTCGTCGTTTTTGTCCTTTTCATAAAGTGCCTGATAGATAGAGAGCACGCCGTCTACATCGTTCTCCTTGACATAGAGTGCCAGGAGTTTAAAATAGACATCGTTGCTTACGACCACATTCATACGACGGTGGGTTTCAAGAAGCTGTATGGCACGCTTTCGTTCACCGGTATACTCATCCATGATCGCCGCCATACGCAGCAACACATTTTCGTTCAATGACTTCTCATATGCCTTTTGCAGCAGTGCAAGCGCTTTTTTAAAATCACCCGAATAGAGATAGGGGTTGGATGCCAGATCGAGATCGGATGCCTCATCTGAACGCTCAAGCAGATAGTCGGCTTCACTTTTGGCCTCGCCAAGCTGCTGATTTGTCAGATAGAGCGGGATAAGCAGACGTTTGACCTCCAGTATATCGGGATGCTTTTTGTCATACTCTTTAAGCCGTTTGATACTTTCGGGAATATGTGTCTGCCCCAGCAGAGAAGCCGTCACTTCTCTAAACAGGTACTCTTTCTCCCCCGTCATGTCAAACAGCTGTTTAAACACTTCACGGCTGTTCTCGTAGGCACGGTATTGCGAATAGAGCAATCCCCTGACAATGAGTTCATCTTCACTGATCATCTGCAGCGTTTTGGCATGCACAACACTGCTTCCGACTATCCATGCTGTAAACAGCATCAGGATCATACGATACCGGGACACTCTCTTCTTACCTCATCTTCATCATTTTTGAATTGTTCCCAAAAGGGGAAGGTACGACACTGAAGCGGCCGTACCGGATAGATACTACACCGCTCTTTTTTTTCGTCGAAAAAGATGCAGGCATAATTGTCAGGTGCCAGCTGTTTTTCGACAAGCGAATAGCGGTGCTTTACTTTTTTCAAATACATTGTAGCAAATTCTTCCACCGAAAGGTTAACGAATGTCGCCATATTGACGATCTCGTCATACTTTGCCCAAATGTACCCGCTTTCGCCCGTACAGCAGTGCCCGCCGCATGTCTCGCATGCCGATGGATCAAACTTGTAACTGTAGCCCTCTTTTTCCATAAGTTCTTGTTTCATATGTTAGTTTCTTTATATCTATTTATTGGTGCGGTTACGCACCCTACATTGAGAGGCTTTTCCTTAGAAAAGCATACCGACATTCCTAAGTTTTAATTCCTAATTCTTAATTCCTCACACGCAAACTCTCCCTTGATACTGTGTGTCCCGGCTTTTTCAAATGCCTGTACCGCTTCGGGCAGATAGTTGCTCTCTTCATCGAAGACCACCAGAGGCGGCAGGATTTTGGTCATCGACCTGGCATTGTTACGCGCAGCGATCATCACCAGTTTGGACTCCCTGTCCATTTTGGGGTGCACAAAGCGTACCGCTTCAGGGTTGATACCGTACTCTTTGAGATGGTACATCACCACATCAACCTGTTTGGCATCATAACAAAAGATAAACCATCCCTTTGGTTTGAGAAACGTTTTGACGCGCCGTATGAACTGTGAAACGGGCAAATGGTGTGCATACCGCGCAATGTTCAGATGGGTATTTTCGCTTTGGGTGACACTGGGGTCGTAAAAAGGCGGATTGGAGACGATAAAGTCGAACCTCTCCTCTGTCTTTAGCGTTGTAAAGTCACCTAGGTATGCCGTTACATCCAGATGGTTAATCGCAAAATTGTGTTCGGCATAACGCAGCATCTTCTCCTGCTTGTCGATGATGCTTGTACGGGTGCCAAAGTCACGTGTCAGCAGCAACGAGATGATCCCTACACCGCACCCGACATCAAGCAGTGTGCCCCTGGGCTTGAAACGGCTGATAAAATCGTAAAGAAAAATGGAATCACTGTTATAGCAGTAACCACTCGTAGGCTGGTAGAGAAACACCTCTGCTCCTGGCATAAAATATAGCAATTTTACAATAATTTCTGTATAATCGCGATAATATTTTCCCCAACGGGCATGAAAGGAGGTGTGTGATGAATGAAGATCTCGATCTGCTTAACCCTCCCTCTACCGATTTTTCCATGCTCGACTACGACTGTGCCTACCTTCCCGACCGCAGTGTGCGTATGCACTACAAGTATGTGGAAAAGGCATCAAAAACCTTCACTACCGCTGTTATTCAGCGTGGGTGGAGGCGCTTTGGAAAATACTTTTTCCATCCTATTTGCAACGGCTGCAACGAATGCAAAAGTATCCGCATCGAGACAGGCAACTACCAATTCAGCAAATCCGAACGCAAAACCATCCGCCGCAACAAAGAGACACAGATCATTGTCCAAAAGCCGACCCTGACACAGTCACATATCGATCTTTACAACAAATACCACGCCTACAAGCACCAAAAAGATGGTTGGAGCCATCGCAACATCTCCCAGCGTGAGTATTATGAAAACTTCGTTGACGGCGCGCATGATTTCGGTAAAGAGGTGCTCTATCTTATGGACGGAAAGCTCATAGGTGTCGACCTCATTGACATTCTCGATGACGGCATCAGCGCCATCTACTTCTTTTACGATCCGGACTATGCCAGACTCTCTCTGGGTACCTACTCGCTGCTGTACCAGATAAAGTTGGCAAAAATACTCGAACTGCCCTACATCTATCTTGGCTACTGGGTCGATGGGTGCAAAGCCTTTGCCTACAAACCCAGATTTCAGCCGCAAGAGATCCTCGACGGCTTTCCGCATATCTCAGAGATCCCAGACTGGGAGCCGTGGGACAATCCGTAGGCTGCGTATCACGCACCCTTTTGTTTTCTGCACCATTTCAAAAAAAGCCTGTCGGGATCGACACGTTTGTCCATCTCTTTTCCCTCAACGATCAACGCACTCAACCATGCTGCCATGAGTGGAGAGAATACAAAGCCCCTGCCCCCGATACCGTTGAGGATGTAAAGATTTTCAAGATGTTTCAGCGGTACTTTTGCTCCGCGAAAAACATTGCGATGGTGCTCAATCATATAGGCGGTATCGACCACCTTACCGACAAGCGGCACATAGTCCTTGCTGCCCGCACGCATACCGCAGAAGGTCTCTTTGAGCACAAAATCGTCTGCATTGACCATAGTTTTTGCTTGTGCTTCAAGTGAAGCGAGCGGTCTGCCGTCACATACCATACAGGGGGATTTGGCCTTCACATGGGTCGCTCCCAGCTTCACAATGCCTCCGATGTTTGCCGAGACGGATATTTTTTTGTGCATACTCACTTCAAGCGGAAGTTTCGAATAGTAGTCTCCCCTGCTTCCCCATGTTCCCCGCACACCCATGTAGCGCATATCAAACAGAACATTTTCATGACCTGTCGCAAGCACAATATTTCGGGTAAACAGCGAGGAATTAGAACCCAAAAGCTGCCATATCCCGTTTTCAAACGTTAAAGACTTTACATCAAACTGTCTAAAAGGGACTCTATCGGCCATGGCATTGCAGAGCTCCGGAGCATCACACACGCCGGCTTCAGGGAAAAGAAAACTCTCTAGTGTCTCTTCAATACCCAGTTCCTGCAGCTGTGAGGCATCAAGCATTTCAAACTGTGACCGGTTATATATGGCGTACTCGGCAAATTTTTTCGCATCCTCTTCATCTTTTGGCATGCGAATGACCCCGGTCTGATGAAAATAGTCCGGAAAATAGTGAAGATAGAATGTTTTGGCATATTCGAATGCCTCGTTGGTCAGTACCTGTAGCGGCCCGCCCTTTCCTATTTTTGGAGAGACAAACGCCCCTGCCGCTCCGCTTCCGCCTGTTGCCGCATAGCTGCTGCGGTCAACAAGCAATACGTTCTGGCCCTTCTCTCGCAGCATAAACGCCGTAGAACAGCCGGCAATACCCGCACCAATGACAACGGTGTCATACATCTGTGACACTGTTTAAACCGTGATCTCTTTAATGTCGGCTATCTCTTTGAACGTTTTATAGATCGAAGCGATGGTATGCAGTCTGTTTCTTCTCAACGCGTCATCCTCAACATTGACAAGAACATCATCAAAGTAGGCATCGAGTTCACGTTTGAGTCCAAAAAGCGCTTCAAGTTTTGTTTTGTAGTCCGGGTAGTCCTGATTAATCACCTTCTCATACGCATTATAGAGTGCTACCTCCGGCTCCTCTTTGAAAAGGGAAACATCGATGCTCAAATCGGCATCAAGATCAACATCCTTCGAAATGTTCGCAACACGTTTAAAGGTACTGAACTGCTCTTTGAATGCGTCATCCGCGACAATTTCATTGAGTGCCGCAACTTTCTTTGCAATCTCGTTGATGTCTCTTTCTCCCGAAGCGAGTACCGCAGCGATCACCGACGGGTTGGCATCAAGCGATTTGTTGATACGCTCGATGATGAAGGCTTTGAGTAACTCCAGATCGAACGGTGCATAGGCATCTTTGAGCAGGGAGAGCATCGTATCGATATCGAATGCAATGTCATACGCTGTCACGATACGCACAATCCCATTGACCGCACGACGCAGGGCAAACGGATCTTTGGAACCGGTAGGAATCTTGCCTACGGAGAAAAGCCCCATGAGTGTGTCAAGTTTGATGCTCATGGCAACAACAGCGCTAAAGAGTGAACTTGGCAGCTCGGCGCCTTCACCCACAGGCATATACTGCTCTTTGATCGCATTATATACCAGCGGATCCTCACCCAGTGCCTTGGCATAGTAGTAGCCCATCAGCCCCTGAAGCTCGGTAAATTCATAAACCATCTCACTCATCAGGTCTGCCTTGGCAAGTTCTACCGCTCTGTCCATCAGTTTCTCAAGCTGGGCAGGTGTTTTTCCCGTTTGGGCTTCAAGCTGATCCATATAGAGTGCAAGCAATCTGAGCGCGATGGTTTTCTCCCGTTCAATCTTGTCTGCAAGGCTTCCCAGTCCATCAATGAACTGTACCTTCTCAAGTCCTGCCATACTCAGGCCATTTTTGAGGTCGTTTCGGTAGAAGAAGAGCCCGTCAGAGAGACGCGGGCGCAATACACGTTCATTCCCTGCGATGACCTTGCTGTAATCATCGGTATAGGCATTGGAGACGACCACAAACTTGTTGGTTATCTTGCCATTCTCAAAAACTGGGAAGTAGCGCTGGTGTTCTTTCATCGACGTAATGATCACCTCAGGGGGGAGTTCGAGAAACATTTCATCAAATCTGCCAAGCAGTGCCTTGGGATGCTCGGTAATGGCAACGACTTCAGCCAGCAACGCACTGTCACGCTCGATGAGAATCCCCTCTTTGCGCTCAATGGCATCAAACTCTTCGAGTATACACCGCTCACGCGCTTGTGGTTCCAGTGTCACCGCGCCCTCTTCCAGTACCGAAGCATAGGCATCAATGGAAGGTACCGCAACCGCATCATACGTGACCATGCGATGCACATGTGTAGTGGTACCGCTTTGCACGCCAAAAAGCTCCACTGGTACGGAATCTTCACCCAGTCTTACCTGAAGCCAGCGTACCGGACGGATGAACTCATCCTTGCGGTCACCCCAGCGCATCATCTTGCCAAACGCCATCGAAGCAATCCACTTGCCGATCATCTCCGAAAGCAGCGAGGCGGTCTCTTCACCTTTTTCCTCTTTTTTAAAATAGAGTACTTCCGTCTTTCCTTTCTGCGCTCTGCCGAGTTCATCAAGCGTTACACCGCATTTTCTGGCAAATCCGAGTGCTGCGGGGGTCGGTTCACCGTCTTTGAATGCTGCGGCTACCGGAGGTCCCATCAGTTCAACGGTACTGTCTTCCTGTTTCAGCGGCATCTTATCATGCATCAGTACCAGTCGTCTGGGAGTGTAGACAAATCGGAAGTCTGCAGCCAGCTTGTACTCCTCAAGCAGTTTTTTCCATGAGGCTTCAATATTCTTTACAATTTTAAGCAGCGGTATCGCCGGCAGTTCTTCAACACCGATCTCGATAAGTAATGGTTGTGTCATGGTAGATGATCCTCTATGCAGATAATAGAGGATATTTTACCCAATTGTTGGTAAATAGGGGGTTAGTCCGGTTTGTCGTCCGTTTTCTTCTCATCCTCGTCGACAAGGTCCTTGCGTCTTCCCTCTTCATCGAATTTAGAGAGGAAATTGTTGCGAACGATCACAAAGGTCATATAGGCAAAGAGCAGCGCTGCGAAAATGTAAACTATATCTCCAAACGACATCACAACTCCTTTTTATAAGGGATTGTGATCTTCTCAAACCCCTCATAGTTCTGTCTGAGTGCCTCATAAAGCACTACACCTACACTCACACCAAGATTGAGACTTCTGCCCTTTTCTCCCATGGGAATAGTAATACACTGCTCAGGGTGTGACAAAAGCACCTTCTCATCGATGCCTTTGGTCTCTGAACCGAAGAGAATGTAGTCGCCCTTTTGAAACGGAGCATTAAAATAGAGCCTATCAGTCTTTGTCGTCGCCATAAAGGTATTCATACTAATGGGGTGCGCTTGCAGAAAATCTTCAAAGCTCTCCCACACCACCAGATCGAGCGATTTCCAGTAATCAAGTCCCGCCCGCCTGACCGCTTTGTCGTCAATGTCGAACCCCAAAGGTTTGACCAGATGCAGCGTTGCGCCCAGATTGACGCAGATACGCCCGATAGTACCGGTATTTTGGGGGATTTGGGGTTCAACCAGAACAATATTGAACATGATTAAAAGACGATCGTTTTGTTGCCGTTGATAAAGACACGGTCATGCAGTACCAGATCGAGTGCACGGGAGAGTACGGTCTTTTCTACATCCCGGCCAGCACGTTGCATATCTTTCCAGTCGAAACGGTGGTTTACCGGAATGACATCCTGCGCGATAATCGGCCCTTCATCAAGGTCGTCCGTGACAAAATGTGCTGTGGCACCAATAATCTTCACACCGCGTTCATACGCCTGTTTGTACGGGTTTGCACCAATGAATGCCGGAAGAAAGGAGTGGTGTATGTTAATAATCTTCTCTGCGTAGGAAGAGACAAATGCAGGGGTAAGAATACGCATATATTTGGCAAGCACAATGTAGTCAAATGTATGGCTGTCTATCTCTGCCATCACTTTGGCTTCATGTTCTTCTCTCTCCATCCCCTCCGCGGAGATGTGAATGAAAGGAATATCGAAACGCTCTACCAGATCACGCAGGGTCTCATGGTTGGCAATGACACATTCGATGCTCGCACCCAGTTCTCCGGCTGCATTGCGGATAAGAATATCTCCCAACGCATGGGACTCCTTGGTTGCCAGAATGACGATCTTTTTCTCTTTTGGGGTAACGACACGGATATGCGCATCTGTGGGTGCAACCTCTTTGAGTGCCGCATCGAGCTCATCAGGATCGAACTTTCCGCTGACAACGGTTCGCATGAAAAAACGGCCATTCTCTTTATCCACAAATTCACGGTTTGAATCAATATTGAGGTTCCTGTCATAAAAAACCTTGGAGATCTGATAGACCAATCCTTTGGCATCTTTACAATCAATCAGTACCCTTGCCCTGCTCTCCATATACCCTCTTTATTTCATTAAAATCGCCAATTTACGGGATTTACCCCGTCAAAGTTTTTCGTAAAAAAACACACTCACTGCTACCTGCGATTGGTGCGTGATTACGCACCCTACGCGAGACTTCTCTCCGTTACGTTATCACCACATAGGTGAACAGATAAGCCATCTGCCAACCAGCACTCTTAATTCTTAATTCTTAATTCTTAATTCTTAACTCTTGATTCTTCAGTTATCTGCTGGCATAGTCAGCGATAATGCTTCCCATCTCCGCGCAGCTGACAATCTCTTTTGCGTCAAAGTCACCGATATCGCCGGTTCTATACCCCTCTGCAAGCGCTTTTTTGATCGCTTCGTCAATACGGTCGGCTGCTTCCTGCTCATCGAGTGCATAGCGTAGCATCATACTTGCACTGGCAATGGTCGCGATGGGGTTGGCAATGCCCTGTCCTGCGATATCCGGCGCGCTGCCGTGGATCGGTTCAAACAGCCCTACCCCTTTACCGGTACTTGCACTCGGCAGCAGACCGATAGAGCCGCTGAGCATACTTGCCGCATCGGAGAGGATATCACCGAAAATATTTCCTGTCAGTATGACATCGAACTGTTTGGGATCACGGATGAGCTGCATGGCAGCGTTGTCTACATACATGTGGCTCAATTCCACTTCAGGATAGTCCTTTGCAACCTCTTCGACGATCTCTCTCCAGAACTGACTGACCTCAAGCACATTCGCTTTATCGACGGAACAGACACGCTTGCTGCGCTTCATCGCAATATCGAACGCTACTACGGCAATACGTCTGACCTCTTCTTTGGTATAGATCATGGTATTGAACGCTTTGTCCTCATGAAGCTCTCTTGGCTGACCAAAGTAGATTCCCCCGGTCAGTTCGCGTACGACCATAATGTCAACCCCCTGAATAACCGCGGGCTTCAAACTCGAAGCATTGACCAGTTCGTCATAGACCGTTGCCGGTCTGAGATTGGCGAAGGTACCCATCTCTTTGCGCAGTCCGAGCAGTCCCGTCTCCGGTCTGAGATGACGCTCCAGCGTATCCCATTTTGGACCGCCTATGGCACCGAAGAGCACGGCATCACACTTCTTTACTCCCTGAATGGTCTCTTCGGGAAGCGGTACACCGGTTTCATCGATTGCGGCACCGCCCAGGAGGAACTCCTCATATTTAAGGTTGAACCCCTGTGCTACCGAGACAGCATCAAGTACTTTCAGTGCTTCATCGACAATCTCCGGACCGATCCCGTCACCTTTGATGACACCTATTCTATAGTTCTTCATGACTGCGCTCCTGCTTCTATCTCTTTTTTTGCGAAATTGATCAATCCGCCTGCGTCCACAAGCTCCTGCATAAATGCAGGGATTGGGGTGAATTTGTATGTTTTAGCCTGTGTTACGTTAATAACCTCGCCCGCATCCATGTCGATGCGTACGGTATCACCCTCATTGATCTCATCTGCCTCTTTAAGCTCAAAGATAGGCAATCCCATATTGAATGCGTTTCTGTAGAAAATACGCGCGAATGTCGGTGCAATGACTGCACTGATACCTGCTGCCTTGAGTGCAATAGGCGCATGCTCACGGCTTGATCCGCAGCCGAAGTTCTCACCTGCGACAATAATATCACCCTCTTTCATTTTGGACGTGAATTGGGGATCGGCATCTTCCATTACATGTTTTGCCAGCTCACCCGGCTCACTGGTGTTTAGATAACGTGCCGCGATGATTAGGTCAGTATCGATATTGTCACCGAATTTCCAAACTTTTCCTTGCAATATGCATCCTTTGATCACAGGTCAAACCCGTAAAAATTTTCGCGATTATAGCCAAAAAATGGAAAATTGCCAAATTTTGGTATCAAAAACGAAGAAAATTTCGGTATAATCCACCTTAATTATCTCTTAATATATTCATCTACCCCAAAGGACTTCAATGGCAGCAAAAGACACTATGAAAAATATCGAAGCACTCTTCAAATCGAAGAAAAAAGGGGATGTCGTCACCTTTGAAAACATCGCCAAAGAGTTTACCAAAGCCCCTACTGCTGCACAGGCAAAAAAGATCCACAAATTTGCCGAAGATGCCAAAGTGGAGATTGTCTCCGCTTCAGAGTATGCCAAACACCTCACCGACAAAGAGAGCAAACGCCGTGAAGATGCAAGAAAAAGAGCCGCTGACGGTGAAATAGAAGATGAATTCGATCTGCAAAAAGAGAAAGAGCTTCTTGAATGGAGCCGTTCAGACTCACCTGTACGTATGTATCTGCGTGAAATGGGGAAAATTCCGCTTCTGACCAAAGAGGAAGAGGTAGAGCTTTCCAAACAGATCGAAGAGGGAGAGGAGATCATCATCGACGCGATCTGTTCCGTTCCCTACCTCATCGACTATATTCTCAA
Organism: Sulfurovum sp.; assembly: GCA_030826885.1. Taxonomy (GTDB): domain Bacteria; phylum Campylobacterota; class Campylobacteria; order Campylobacterales; family Sulfurovaceae; genus Sulfurovum. The sequence continues at coordinate 22,644 of JAUUDF010000025.1, forward strand.
CTACAAAGAACCGCTGCTCAACCGTGAAAGACGGGTCAAGGAACTCTTCAAAAGCTTTGAGGACGACAAGGGCGACAGTGACAAAGAGGATGCTGACGATACAGAAGCCGAAACCGACAGCAGTGCCACTCCAAAAAACGACAAACGTGTCAAACAAGTTGTCGAGAGTTTCAAACGTCTGGAAAAGGCCAAAAAAGAGTGGATGAAAGCGCGTGAAGGTCTTGACGAACTTCTCGAAAACGAGACAGATCCGGTCAAGATCATTCATGAACGCCTCAAAATTGCTTTCAAAAAAGAGCAGCTCAAAGCGGCTCTGCTTGATCTTGGACCGACTTCCAAGCTCATCAACGAACTGGTCAAAGCCATGGAGACTGCACTCAAAAGTGACGACAGTTTCGACAAGGAGCTCAAGCGCCTTGAGTACAAACTGCCGCTCTTTAACGATATGCTGCGCAAAAACCACCAAAAGATTCTCGACAATATCATCAATATGGACAAAGAGGACATCATCGATGCCGTACCGGAGACAACGATGGTCAGTACTTATGTCGAAATCAAAAAACTCTTTGAAACAAGAGAGGCAAGCAAAGGCGGCTTCGACCTGAGTGAAGAGAAACTGCAAGAGATCCTCAACCAGATCCGTCAGGGGAAAGCCAAGAGCGAAAAGGCCAAAACGCGTATGGCAAAATCGAACCTGCGTCTGGTCGTCTCCATCGCAAAACGTTACACAAACCGTGGCCTGCCCTTCCTCGACCTCATCCAGGAAGGTAACATCGGACTTATGAAAGCGGTCGACAAATTCGAATATGAGAAAGGGTACAAGTTCTCTACCTATGCGACATGGTGGATCCGTCAGGCGATCTCCAGAGCCATCGCCGATCAGGCACGTACGATCCGTATTCCGATCCATATGATCGAAACGATCAACCGTATCAACAAAATCATCCGTAAACACCTGCAAGAAACTGGTAAAGAGCCTGATCTCGACACCATCGCCAAAGAGGTGGGACTCTCTGTCGACAAGGTCAAGAACGTCATCAAGATCACCAAAGAGCCGGTCTCTCTCGAAACACCGGTCGGTGATGAAGATGACGGAAGGTTCGGTGACTTCATTGAGGACAAAACAACCCTCAGTCCGACCGATGTCGTCCTCAAAGACGACCTGAACAATCAGATCGACGAAGTACTCGACCAGCTCAACGACCGTGAAAAGGCGGTCATTCGCATGCGTTTCGGTCTGCTTGAAGACGAGAGTGACCGTACACTTGAAGAGATCGGCAAAGAGCTCAATGTCACCAGAGAACGTGTCCGCCAGATAGAATCTTCAGCCATTAAAAAACTCAAACATCCCAAAGTCGGACGTAAACTGAAAAACTATATAGAAGAGTAGAGACAAACAGGAGTTTCCCATCACCAAGGAAGAGCAAAACCTCATTCGTATCATCAAGTATGCGCCGGTGATCCTTACTCCCCTCTTTGTCACTCTCATATTCTACATCATCCTGCAGTTTGACCACCATCAGTTCGAGCGCAGTATCCAACAGACAGAACATACCTTCACAGCCCAGAAACGTACTCTTCTTCAAGAAAAAGTAGACAATATTGCCAAATTGATCAACACACAGCAGAATATGACAAAAAAGACCCTGAAAGAAAAAGTCAAATCCAGAGTCGATGCCGCCTATGCAATCGCAAGCGACATCTACCGGCAGAATCACCAAAGCAAACCAGCGCAGGATATCCAAAAAATGATTGTCGATGCATTGCGCCCTCTTGTCTGGAACAACGGAGAGAGTTTTATCTTTATTTTGGATTTCAACGGTACCTTCCATCTTGCTCCTGCATACCTCAGAGACAAAGAGGGAACAAGTATCATCGATTTTCAAGATGCTACCAAACGCTATGTCATACGCGAGGAGATCGCTTTGGCAAAAGAAAAAGGAGAAGGTTATCTCTGGGACACCTTTACCCGTAAAGGCTATCCCAAAGAACAACAATTCAAACAGCTTGCCTTTATCAAGAGATTACCCGGTTACGACTGGTATATGGGATCAGCCGAATATCTCGATACGACCAAAAAGGAACGTATCAGAAGTATGCTTGACATACTCAATGCATTTCCCGCAAATAAAAGTGAATACTTTTTTATTCTTGACCACAAAGGCAATGTCATCAAACACACATACGACAGTCATCTTGAGGGGAAGAATGTTTACAACATCAAAGATACACAGAATAAGTACTTTGTTAAAGAGATGATTCATCAAGTTGAAAATAACGGCAGTACATTTCTCAGTTACCGGTGGAAAGACCCGCAAACGGGACAAACCGATACAAAATATACCTATGCACGTATCATACCCGGTACCAACTGGATACTTGCCAGCGGTTTTTACAAAAATATGCTTGATGACGCGATTACAAAAAAACGCCAGTCCCTGACCCATACCTACTATACGGAACTCAAACAGATACTGATTATCTCCGTTACACTCATTGTGCTTTCAATCATTCTCTCCTATATCGTTTCCAAATTTCTTTATCGGCGATTTGAGTCATTCAGGCATACAATAGAGCATAACAATAAAGCACTTCAAGAACTCAACCATAATCTAGAAGAGAAAGTCTATCTGCGTACACAGGAACTGGATAGTGCATATAAAAAAATGAAAAAACTTTCACATACTGATGCGCTTACTGCCATTTCGAACAGACATTTTTTTGAGAAAACACTCGAAGAGATGATAAAGGCATCCCGTTATCCAGACAAAACATTTGCTTTACTCATTTTCGACCTTGACCATTTTAAAAAAATCAATGATACCTATGGCCATGATATTGGAGATACGGTGCTTAGGCAACTGACAGAAAAAGTCAAACAGCTCATTGGAGAAGATACTGTATTTGCAAGAGTAGGAGGAGAAGAGTTTATCATACTCCTTCCGGAAAACGACCCCGATACAATATTTAATTTTGCTGAAAACATACGCAAATTGATCAGCCAGGCCTCTTTTACACAAGTAGTCCGTGTTACTATCAGTATAGGCTATACCATATTTCAAACTGGGGATACACAACACACATTACTCAAACGGGCGGATATGGCACTATATCAGGCAAAGTCAAAAGGTCGTAACAGAACGGAGAAAAAGTAGTCAGCAGGCAGTGAATCTGTGCTATAATCCTCTCCATGAAAACACCTCACTTTTTTGCACTTATCATTGGTACGGAGATACTCAACCTCAGACGCAAAGATGCCCACTTTGACTTTGTCACCAAGGCACTCAATGCAAAAGGACACAAGCTCTCAGGCTCTTTTGTTATAGAGGATGACCCTGCACTTATTGTACAGACACTCAAATTTATCGCCTCCCAGCCCAATCCTGTCCTTTTTAGCTTTGGCGGCATAGGTTCCACCCCTGACGACCATACCCGAAAATGTGCCGCAATCGCCCTTAAAGACGGCAGGCTTTATGAACATCCCAAAGCCAAAAAAATCATCGAAGAGACACTTAAAGAGCGTGCCTATCCGCATCCAATCAAGATGGCACAGCTTCCCAAAGGGGCAAAACTGCTGCATAACCCTGTAAACAATATGCCGGCCTTTTCACTCGATGACCGATACTTCTTCATGCCCGGATTTCCGGAAATGAGCCATCCGATGGTTACACACATTTTAGAGACCATCATCCCAGAGGGGAGTCCGACCTACCGCTTTACCCTGACCGCGGCATGCCGTGAAAATGAGTTCATCGAACTGATGGAGCGGACACCCAAAGGCGTGGAGGTCTCCTCTCTTCCCAAGCTCTCGGATGACGGGTGGTATGCCACTCTCTCCGTTGCCTCCAAAGAAAAAGAAAAAGCAGCATCTCTCTTTCATGCCTTTGAGGAGATGCTCACACGCAAACAAATCGACTACACCCTTGACGATACCCCCTGATGCGCTACCTCAAAACACTCAGCCATCCGGTTGTCTCCAGACTCTCACTCATTCAGCTTATCAGCTATTTCGGTACCTGGTTCTCACAGGTCGCCATCTTTTCGATGCTTGTCGATCTGCAGGCGAGTGCACTGATTATCTCGCTGACTGCCGCTATGGCGATGCTTCCGGCTGTCTTACTCGCTCCTGTCATTGGCATCGTTGTCGACTATGTTCCGTTCAAAAAACTCATGACTATTCTGCTTGCTACCGAGGTTGCCGCAACACTCTCTTTCCTCTTCATTGATACCCTTTCACTTGTCTGGCTTCTGATGATACTCATATTCATCCGCTCGGCGGCAGCATCCATGCTATTTAGCGCCGAAATGACACTCTTTCCAAAGATCATTGAAGGAGAGATGCTCAAGAACACCAACGAGATCCACTCTATCATCTGGTCGTTCACCTATGCAGCGGGGATGGCTGCAGGCGGCATTGTCACCCATCTCTATGGCTACCATGCCGCTTTCATGACCGATGCCCTGCTCTATAGTGCGGCACTGTTCATTCTCTCCGGGTTAAAACTACAGCTTTCTTCACCAAAGAAAAAGCACTCCCACTGGCAGATGTTCCTGGATGGATTTGGCTATGTCACCTCACAGCCAAAGCTGCTGCATCTGATCTTTCTGCATGCCGCTCTGGGGCTGACAAGTTTCGATGCACTCGTGACACTGTTAGCGGACTACGAATACAAAACCCTCATCGCCGTACCCCTTGCCATCGGCTACATCAACGCCGTACGCGCAACCGCTCTGATGATCGGCCCCTTTTTCATAGGCAAATGGATACGCAATGACAACCTGCATCTGTTTTTTCTGCTTGAAGGTATTGCCATACTCTTCTGGGCAACAATGCAGCATCACTTTTACTGGGCACTCTTCAGCCTCTTTGCCGTCGGTTTCTTCACCTCTACACTCTGGTCACAAACCTATCTGATGATCCAGCAGGAGACTCAAAAGGAGTATATGGGACGGGTCATTTCCTATAACGACATGTTCTTCATGCTCTCTAACATTGTAACCGCCATGTTCATCGGGTATGCCTATGAGTGGGGAATGTCACTCGAAGCCATTACTGCAACACTGGGCGGTGGTTTCATCATCACTGCTTTCTACTTTTTGTGGTTTAAAAAACACTACCTATAGGTGTTTTGCTATGAGCGTTATCAGACGCTCTATCTCCATATCGGAAAGCTTTCCGAATTTTTTGTAGATAGGCTTTCCCAGCTTGTCGAATACCAGCACATCCGATTCATCATCGGCAAGCTGCCATTTTTTGACCAGTACCTTTTTCCTGTCTTTGACATAGAGTGTATCAGGAAACTCCTTTTGCTTCTTTGCCAAAAGCGATTCAAGAATGACATTGGGCATCCAGGTTGCGGCAAGATTGATCACCGCGACCGATGCAAACTTTTGTCTGTCGAAATGACGCTTTTTGAGTGCCTTGGTCAATGCATCGTTCTTTGTGCGTTCATCCGGGTCGACATAAAAAAGAATATGCACTTTCTCTTTTAACATGGAGGAGTGCCAGGCACTTCCGTCTATTTTCGCACCGTTCTCGCCACTGAGTGTAACATCCGGAGGGGTACTCCCGACCTCTATAGCCATCACATATGCAGCCGTCATCAGCCATGTAAACCATATTTTTTTCATTTTTTCCTCTCCTTTGTTTCATTTCTTTTATCATATCCAAATTTGATGAACTATTTATGATTTTTATGATACTATCTGCTCACGATTTCAACCAAGGAGAACCCCTATGGATATTACAAAACTCGGACATGGTGAATGTCCCGATTCCGTGATCGCACTGATCGAAGTGCCGCTTAACTCCAACATCAAGTATGAGTTCGACAAAGAGGTCGGCGGTGTAGCCGTAGACAGAGTGCTCTATTCTGCCGTACATTACCCCGCGAACTACGGTTTTGTACCCAACACTCTTTCCGATGACGGTGACCCGGCAGATATCCTCGTACTGTGTGACTATACGCTTCAGGCAGGCTCTTACATCAAGTGTCGTCTTGTCGGTGTACTGATGACCGAAGATGAATCAGGCGGAGATGAAAAACTGCTCGCGGTACCGACCGAAAAGATCGATCCGACCTATGCGAACATCAAAGACCTCGCAGATGTACCGGAAGCGACACTCAACCGCATCAAGAACTTCTTTGAAACCTACAAAATGCTTGAACCGAACAAATGGGTCAAGGTAAGCGGGTTTAAAGACAAAGCGGCTGCGGCCGAGATCCTTGAAAAAGCGATCAAAAACTACAAATAAGCAGTAGCAGGCGGCAGATAGCTCTTATCCTGCCTTACCTGTTTCCTGCTCTTCACGGTACCCGGTTTAAAATCCCAACTCTTTCTGGCGTATGTCAAGATAGTGATTCACCCCCTTGACAATCCCCTTGGCAATATGCTCCTGATAATCCGTATCGAACAGTCTGTTACGCTCTTTGGTATTGGTAATATACCCTACTTCCACCAAAATTGAAGGGCGACTCGCACCGACAAGTACATAAAAGGGAGCCGGCTTGACACCACCGTTCTTTACACCGTTATATGTACGTTGCAATGATCGCATAATATTTCTCTGAACATCGATGGCAAGCTTGTTCGACTCGACAACTTTTGGGCCATTGAGGACAGAATCGATGATCACATTTTTACTCAGCTCATCCGTCCCTTTCAGTACAGCGGCATTCTCTCGTGCCGCAATACGCTGTGAGCGCGCTTCTCTCGTTTTTTGCAGGAAATAGGTCTCAACTCCTTCGATCTCCTCAAAACGATTCTTGTCTGCAATGGCATTGGCATGGATGGAGATGAACACATCGGCATTTTTCAAATCGGCGATGCGTGTACGCTGTCCGAGTGTTAAAAAACGGTCATTGCCACGGGTCATATAGACTCGGTAACCTTCATTTCGAAACGCTTTTTGAAGCTTTTGGACAATCTGCAGTACCAGCGCCTTCTCCTGTTTCCCACCACACTGTGCCCCACAGTCATGTCCGCCGTGTCCAGCATCGATAACAACCAGTCTGTTCGTTCTCTTTGGGTCAGTACACCCATCAAGGAGCAGAACCGTTAAGAGCAGAGACAATAACCAAAGTACATAGCGCTGTAACAACATCAATGATATCCTTCTTTAAAACTCGATCTCTTTTTTTCGGTTATTCAGATAGCTCTGAACCCCTTTGGCAATGCCTTCTGCCATGCGCTCCTGGTACTTTGAATTGAACAGACGTTTACGTTCACGCGGGTTGGAGATGTACCCTGTTTCTATCAAAATGGAAGGTCTGCTTGCACCGACAAGAACCCAGAACGGTGCGGAGCGCACCCCCATGTCTCTTACCCCGCGATAGTGTTTTCGAAGGCTGCCGAGCATATACCGCTGCACATCAATGGCAAGTTTGTTTGACTCAATGATCTTTGGGCCGTTTAGTACTGCATCGACGATTACTTTTTTGCTTAGGTTACTGCCTGCCCCTTTAAGTACGGCCTTGTTCTCACGTGCAGCAATACGCTGGGACTTCGCATCACGTGTTGTCTGAAGGAAGTAGGTCTCTATCCCCTGTACTTTGTTTCGTCTGCTGCCTTTTGGAAGCGAGTTGGCATGAATTGAAATGAATACTTTGGCATCTTTTCTGTCTGCAATCTTCGTACGCTGCGGCAGTTTTAAAAATACATCGGAACGTCTGGTCATATAGACACGGTACCCCCGTTTCTTAAGCTGTCGCTCCAGTCGCTTGGCGATCTGAAGTACCAGGTCTTTCTCACGTTTGCCGCCGCCGATCGCTCCCGTATCGTGTCCGCCGTGTCCCGGATCGATGACGATTAGTTCTCCCGATCCCCGTCGGTAGCTTTTAGAGGTATTGATCAACTTTGCCTTGGGTTTGTGTTGGTGTTGGTGTACAGCTTTTTTCTTTGGGCCGCTTGTTTTGTGCACAATGACTTTCGGTTTAACCCGCTGATGCTTTACAGTCTGTTTCTTCTTTACTTTGAATGGAGGCAGCGGTATGTGGTAGGACTTGTAGGAGAGTATCGGACGGTAAGGCATACAGCTGTACCCTTTGCCCGTTTCAAGCACTATACGCACTGTATTTGGTTTGTATTGGGAGACACGTATGGAGTGACAGTGCGAAGAGTGAAGCTGCTGACCGACATAACGGTTCTTGACCCTCGCCTGGGGAATATCAAACACCTCTCGGTGGGGGTGTTTCAATGTAAAATGGTGTATTTTGCCTTTGTTGTAGGCTTTGTTAAAATGCAGACGCAACTCATTCTTTTTGATCTCGGCTTTCTCCAGAATGGCAACGGCAGAAGCAAACATCAAGGTGCTACTGCACACAAGCAGCAGCCACAACAGCGCAGCACGTTTCACGCTACTTTTTCTCTCCGTTCATCAGTCTGTCCATCAGTTCTTTGACCGTAATAATTTCATTGAGTCTATATCCGTTGGCTCCTGTAAAGAAAAGCCCAGTTTCCGCTATGCCGTCATAGGCATCGGAAAGCCGGTCTGCGATGCAGTACCCCACTGCTTTTGCCTCTTCTCCGCGGTTACACGGTGCGACACAGTTGGAAATACAGGCAACTTTCGGTGCTGTTCCCTCTTCAATACGCTTGTGCAGTTCCGTTTTTACCCCGCGCGCCGGATAGCCGACCGGCGATTTGAAGAGCTTGATGTCCTCCTCTTTGGCATTGATGATAGTCTGTTTCATGACATCACTTGCATCACACTCTACCGTACCGATAAAACGTGTACCAAGCTGTACACCGCTCGCACCCAGTTCCATCATGTGTACAATATCATCATGGTCCCACACACCGCCGGCAGCGATAACGGGAATTTCTCCCCAGTTCTTCGCTTCTTCAACGACGGGAGGCAGTATTGCTTCAAGCTGATTCTCCGGTAAAAAACACTCCTCATACTTGAATCCCTGATGTCCGCCGCTTAGAGGCCCCTCTACAATAACGGCATCAGGAAGCCGGTTGTGTGTCTTCTTCCATCGTCGGCATAGAATACGCAGCGCTTTTGCCGTTGAGACAATAGGCACCAGTGCTACATCAGGGTAATTTTTTGCCGCTTCGGGCATGGTAAGCGGCAGACCGGCACCCGTAATAATGATATTCGCTCCCGCTTCACAGGCATCTCTGACGACCCTGTCATATTCACTCTGCGCATAGAGGATGTTAGCCGCAAGCGGCTTGTCCCCGCAGATTTTTCTTGCATTCTCAAAAATCTGTTTGAGCGCTTTGAATGAGTAGAAATTGATCGCATCGAGCGGCCTGTGCTCTTTGCCGACCATCTCTTTCTCATCAAGATAGGTACGATTCTTATAGACACCCGTTCCGACAGCCGATATCACACCGAGCCCCCCTTCTTTCGAAACGGTTCCGGCAAGCTGGTCCCAGGAAATACCTACACCCATACCCCCCTGGATAATCGGTTTTTCTATTGTGTATTTTCCAATTTTCAGCGGTTTGAATGTCATACCCCTACCCTCACTTTCGCGAATTTACGCTTTCCTACCTGCAAAATATACTCTCCCTTGGGAAGTGTAATCTTTTCGTCAGCCACTTTTTCCTGGTCTATCCGTACAGCACCCTGCTTGATGTCACGACGTGCCTGTGATGTCGAAGGCTCTATACCCGCATCCACGAGTGCTTTGCATATCCAGGTGTCCTCTTCTACATCGACTTCCGGCATATCATCGGGCAGCTTGTTCGCCTTGAATACATTGTCAAATGCAGCCTTGGCATCGTTTGCCGCCGTTTCATCATAGAAACGTGCGACCAGTTCAAGTGCAAGATTCTCCTTGACAGCCTTTGGATGTACTCTACCTTCCGCCACATCCGTTTTCAACTGTTCGATCTCTTCAAGCGACTTGTTGCTGAGCAGTTCATAGTAACGCCACATCAACTCATCGGAAACAGAGAGTGTTTTGGCATAAATATCCTTCGGTGCTTCGGTAATGCCGATGTAGTTGTTCAGGGACTTGCTCATCTTCTGTACCCCGTCAAGGCCTTCGAGAATCGGCATCATCAGTACTGCCTGCTCCTTGCCTACACCGTAGGTACGCTGCAGCTGTCGGCCCATGAGCAGATTAAACTTCTGATCGGTTCCGCCTATCTCAATATCGGACTTGAGCGCAACGGAATCATACCCCTGAAGCAGAGGATAGATAAACTCCGAGATGGAAATGCTCTGTCCTGCCTTGTAGCGCTTCTCAAAGTCATCGCGTTCAAGCATTCGGGCAACATTGAATGTAGTCGTCAATGCCACCATTCCCGATGCGCCAAGCTCCTCGAGCCACTCGGAGTTGAATACCACATCGGTTTTTGACTCATCGAGAATATTGAAAACCTGCTCCGTATAGGTTTTGGCATTGGCCAGAATGGTCTCACGGTCGAGTACCTTACGTGTTTCACTCTTGCCCGTCGGATCGCCGATCATTGCAGTAAAATCACCAATAAGCAGCTGTACACGTCCGCCATGGTTCTGAAAAATACGCAGTTTCTGAAGCAGTACGGTATGTCCAAGATGCAGGTCGGCACCGGTCGGATCGAAACCTGCTTTAACCGTATAGGTCTCTCCTGTTTCATAAAACTTTTTAACAAGGGTTTCGATACGTTCCATATCAATGATCTCGGCAGTACCTCTGCAGATCTCCTCTAACGCGTGATTGACTGACATACTTTTGCTATCCTTTGTTATTTGTTGTAGGCATCATCAAGACTGATCATCTCGATCAGCTTGAACTTCTGTGCGATCTTCTCTTCAAGTACCTGTTTTTGCGATTCAGTACTCTCAACCTCTATCTGACAGTACTCCGCACTTTCGGAGTTCCTGATTCCCAGTTCGATACTGATGACATTCATATCGAGCCTGGAGAGTTTGGCAAGCAGATCGGCAAGTACACCTTTGTGATTCTGCAGGCTTATTATCAGCCTGTAGCGTGAGAGCTTGCTCGTACTCCAACTGACAAAGAGCATCGGCTTGCCCTTGCGTATTTCGGCATATGCCTTCTTGCACAGTTTATGGTGTATAATAGCCTTACTGTCCTTATAAAACGCTACAATCTGGTCACCGACTTTCGGATGACAGCAATAATCGAACTCCACAGCTTCAATCGGTTTGTTGGTAAAGAATCTGAAGTGCTCTATCTCTTTGAGCTGAGGCTTTTTGTAACCTTTTTTCAACAACTCCCAGAAACGGACCTCCTTGGCCCCCATATAGACTGCCAGCTTATGAATGACCTCTTTAAAGTAATCGAGCTGGGTAGGAAGCTTGTAGATTGACTCGTCAAGCCCCATCGTCTCAATACGTTTTTTAATCGCATCGGGTGACTGGTCAAAGAGTGCAGCAAGTATATTGTAAGCCGTGAGGGTGTCTGTCTCTTTCAGCCTCGCACGACACTGGCTGCGTATCCCCTCTTTTGCTTTGGAGGTTTTGACTGTATCTTGCCATGAACAGTGCAGATGAGGCCTGTCATCCTTAATGATTTTGACAATATCACCGTTTTTCAGTACTGTCAGCAACGAGGATTTACGCTTGTTTACCAACGCACCGGTCGCATTGGCACCGACTTCGGAATGGATGGCATAGGCGAAATCAAGTGCGACCGACCCTTTTGGAAGAGTGTAATAATCGCCCTTCGGTGAAAATACTGTAATATCTTCCGAGAAAAGATCACTCTTGGCAAGTTCATAAAACTCCTCGACAGACTCGTTCTGGTAGGAAAGGCTCTCCAGCCAGGCAAGGTTGACGCTGTTTCCCCCCTCTTTGTATTTCCAGTGTGCCGCAACCCCATACTCCGCCAATCGATGCATCTCTTCGGTACGTATCTGCGCCTCAACGATTCCCTCTTCATTGAAGAGTGTTGTATGTATGGTCCTGTATCCGTTCTCTTTGGGAACGGCTATATAGTCTTTAAATCGGGAGATAAGCGGTGTGAAATTCAAATGCATCAGCCCAAGTACCTTGTAGCACTCCAACGGCTCTTTGACAATGACCCGAATTGCCAACAGATCAAGCACCTCTTCGATGCTCACTCCCTTTCGGTGCATCTTCAGATAAATCGAATAATAATGCTTGACCCGACCGATAATATCGAATTGATCATGGGCAAATCCGTTACTCTCCATCATCGCCCTGACTTTCTGAATGAAGGCATTGAGCTTAAACTGAAGATTCTGGGCATTCTCTTTGATATAACGATCAATTTTGTCATAATCTTCCGGATAGATGTAGAAAAAGCTCAAATCCTCAAGATAATTCTTCAAACGCGAGATCCCCAAGCGGTGAGCGATCGGTGCATAGACCACCAGGGTCTCCTCTGCAATACGCTTTTGTTTATCCGGTCTGAGTGCATCAAGTGTAAGCATATTGTGCAGACGGTCACAGAGTTTGATGACCAGTACACGGATATCCTTGATGGAGGCAATAAGCATTTTTCTAAATGTCAGTGCAGAAGAGACAAGCTTCTCATCGGAACCTGAAGGGGCAAGCTCCTCGTCACGGATCTCCACGATTTTTGTCAGTCCTGCCACCATATGCGTCACATCTTCTCCAAAATCGCGGGAGAGATCATCGAGGTCAAAGTCCGTATCTTCCACCACATCATGTAGCAGTGCAGCCTGTACCATGGTTTCGTCATTGGAAAGGGATGCGGTAATAGCGGCTACGAGAATGGGATGGACAATATAGGGTTCACCGCTTTTGCGGAACTGCCCGTCATGTGCCGTCATGGCAAGGTCAAGTGCTTTTTGTGTGGAAGAATGGGGAGATGGAAGCTGCTCCCAAAGAAGTGCTGTAGCACCTTCTATGGTGTGAGTCTCTTTAACTTTGACTAGAAACGCATCCAAAGGGAATTATCCCTCAAGGTTTACAACAAGTTTTCCCTCTGCAATTTCCTGCAGCGCAATATCCGTATGCTTTGTTGTTTTAGGATCGGCATCGACAAGCGGCTGGGCACCTTTTGCTATCTCTTCTGCTCTTTTGCCGACGGCATTTGCCAGCAGATATTTGTCAAAATCCACTTTTTCAAGTGCTTTGGCGGTAAGTTGTTCTGTTCTCATAACTGTCCTTTTTTCTGTTTATTCTATTTATTTCACGATTGAGCAAAGGCTCGTATCACCCTGAATGATTTTGAGCAGGTTACCCTTCTCAAACATATTACAGACAACGATCGGCAGTCCATTCTCTTTTGCCAATGCTATGGAGGTATCGTCCATCACTCTGATATGATCATTAAGCGCCTGGTCATACGTCAGTGTATCGAGCTTGACGGCATCATCGAACCTGTTGGGGTCTTTGTCATAGACACCGTCCACTTTCGTTGCCTTTATCAGCAGGTCTGCTTCAATTTCGGAAGCTCTCAGTGTTGCAGCTGTATCGGTTGTAAAATAGGGGTTTCCCGTACCGCCGGCAAAGACCACTACACGTCCTTTTTCAAGATGGCGTCTGGCACGTCTGACGATGAATGCCTCTCCAATCTCCTGCATATCAATGGCCGACTGGAGTCTTGCCGCAAGCCCTTCATGTTCGAGTGCTTCCTGGATTGCGACACCGTTTATGACCGTTGCAAGCATTCCCATATAGTCACCCGATGTCCGTTTGATGATGCCGTCTGCTGCGGCACTCACTCCACGGATAATATTACCGCCTCCAACAACGATACCCACTTCAATACCATTGTCAACAAGTTCTTTTATCTCACCGGCAATATAGTTAAGGATCTTTGTGTCAATCCCGTAGCCTTCTTTGCCTGCCAACGCTTCACCGGAAAACTTTACCAATACTCTTTTTGCCACTTAGCGCCCCTCTATATAGTTTCGCGATTATATCCAAAGGTTGGTTAGGAGGGGTTTAAAGAAGATTAGAGCCGTATCAGCTTGAGCGGATTGATGTGCTTGGAGTTTTTCGTTGCCTGAAAGACCAGTTTTCGGCGTACCTTTCCTATGACGTAGCCGCGGCGTATCTTCTTGCCTACACGTACCGTCGGTGCAATTTTCGAAAGGCCAGCATAGACCGTATGCATCTTGCCGCTGTGCGCGACAACAACCACTTTGCCCAGCATACTCGACTTTCCGGCAAACACCACTTTTCCGTTTAGAACATTCTTGACCTTTGCATCGGTTTTGGGTGCCTGCAGCGTTACCGACTCGTTAAAGATCTTGATTTTATATACCGGATCGACATAGGTACCGAATTTTTTTATCAGTTTCGCACCGGCGATAGGTGAGATGGTCTTTCCGCCACGGTATTTGTAAACCGCCTCTTTTTTGTAAGAAGAGTTGATATTGCGTACTTTCTGACTCTCTATGGCGATCTTTTTAGTCTCTTCTTCCGCCTCTTTTGCATCACGCTGCGCTTTTTTACGTGCTTCTTCCGTCTTCGCCCGTTTAAGTGCCTCCGCGGCTTTGCGTGCTTTCTCACGTGCTTTGGCTTTGGCTAGTCTGAGTTTGCGTTTACGCTCTTTCTCACGAAGCAGTGCCGCCTTGCGTGCTGCCGCACGTTTACGCGCCTCCTCCACCTCCTGCGCCCGAAGAATGTTCAGCTTGGCAAGCGTCGCCCGAAGCGCATTCTGTCTGTCAACAATCTTTTGCAGTTTGGCGGTATATTTCTCCTCATCTGCAGCAAGTCGCTTCAGCAGATTCTGCTTTTGTTTTTTCTTCTGTGCATAGGAGTCACGGCGTTTGATAATACGTGCGAGCTGATTCTTTGTCCGGTTACGCTGATACTGCTTGTCCTCTTTCTTTTTCTTCAGCAGCGCAATCTCTTTTTTTAGACGAGCGAGCATCTTGGTATTTTGTGCTTTGTAGGCTTTGTAGACTTCCCGGTCAATAATGGACTGTCGAGTTGGCTCATGCGCTTTTTGCATCGCAAAAAGTACCGAGAAACGATCGGAGAGAAGTGCAATGAACTGTTTGCGCTTTTTCTCAAGTTCGGCAGCAGTCTCCTGAAAGTCTTTCTGGGAGGTTGCAAGTTCCTGTTTCAGACGTACATAGGCTGCTTCTGTCTCATTTTTGTCTTTGGCAAGTGCCGCAAGCTTCTTGTCCAGATAGGCAATCTCCCTCTCTGTCATTTTAATATCTTTGGCAATCTTGTCGAGCCGTCTGCTGGCACGTTTCTGCTCTTTTTGCACTTTTGAGAGATGCTTCTTGGACGTACTGATCTTTTTGACCGTACTGCTGGCACCGAAAAGCAGAGAAACTGCCATAAAAACAAAGAGGACAAGCGCTCTCACTCACGCACTCCCTTGCTGCTGACAACAACTGTATAGACCGCAACAATCACCAGTATCAGTGCTGCACCGAGCAAAATGGCCATATCGGTCGTTTTAAAAAGTGCTTCCTGCTTCTGTACCATCAGGTCGATTCCGCTCTGGGGTGCCCAGATATACTTGACATAGAAAAACACCCCGCTTGTCAGCAATGTCGCAATGAACGCATCAACAATAGCAATGCGAAACAGCACCCCCGAACGCAGCATAAGCGGTGCACCGAATATCTCCATTACCTGCATACGCTCTTTATGTGCATACTTCCATATCTCCATCTGCTTGATGACCAGCAGAAGACTCACAATCCCCATAAACCCGATGAATACTTTCAGGAGAAACTTGATGAAGGAAAAGAGCCGGTAGGCAGAATTGTAACTGCTCCCGAACGTTTCCACACGCTTAATGTTCAGGTCCTTCTCCAAATCACTTTTGATTTTTTCGAGTTCTCGGGTACCAAGGTAGCTGTCAAGTCCCACATTGTAGAAGTACGGCAGTGCGGCCAGTATTTCCTTCTTGCTCTCTTTGCTCACCCCTTTGGCAACTTCCGAGACAATATGCTCACGCTTGATCGTCTCCGCACTTGCAATGTGTCTATTGTGCTTTTTTAGCCGGGTAAGCGTGACCGGTTTTTTAGTAACGACAAGCATTGTGTAGCCCTCTTTGAGCCCTTTTTCATACGAATCGGTCATACGGTCGAAGACAAGGTAAAACTCGATACCCAGTAGTATGGCCATCAGCGGCAGCATGAACATCAGATGGTTTTTAATGAACTTCATAGACACCCTTGCTTTCGATGATAAAGTGACGATACGGCAGTGAGAAGATTGTCGGAATCTTGTGCGTAACGACAAGCACTGTCGTCTCAAGCTGCTGACAGGCATTTTCCATCAAATCCCAGATGACATTGGAGGAGTAGTCATCGAGGTTTCCGGTGGGTTCATCCGCCAAAATCACTACCGGATTTTTCGACAGTGCCCGCGCCACTCCGACACGCTGCTGCTCCCCGCCGCTTAGCTCCAACGGGTACTTGTCGGCATGTTCGGCAAGTTTGACATGCTTTAAGAGGCGATGCGCCTGTGTCTGCTGCACGTCCATAGAGTACCCTGCGATCATCAGCGGAAGTACGACATTCTTCGCAACTGTCCACTCGTTAATGAGCTTGTAGTCCTGAAAAATGATTCCAAGATGGGTACGCAGCTCCTGCAGTTTCCTGGGTTTGACATGCGCCAGATCGACACCGCCGATGACCAGATTGCCCGATTTTGGTTTGAGTTGCCCGTAAAGCGCTTTGAGCAGTGTGGACTTTCCCGAACCGCTCGGTCCGGTAATGAAGACAAAATCCCCTTTGCGTATGTCGAAACTGGCATTTTGTATGATCTCTTTACGTCCGCTGTCATAGGCAAGGGTCAGGTTTTTTGCGCTAATTACATTCGACATCGCTGAGCAACTCCATTAGTTTTTTGTGGGCTTTATGGTTGACACGGGTTTTGACCGGAGGCGAGGCAAAGTATCGTCCTCCCTCTTCTGTAAGTAAAACATACTTGTGTTCTGGCCTGTCAAAACTGCCGAACGAACACTTCACAAGCAAAGTATCCTCCCCGGCCTTGTAGAGGCGTTCGATGTGCACAAAGTAATCTTCTTCGACCAGTGCTTTTTGAGGCAGCTTCTCTTCTATCCCTTTTCTATATTTTACAATATTAAAGTTAAACTCACCCACCTCTTCTCTCTCATCCGAGGTTTCGAGCGCGCTCACATAGACATCGTAAATATCCTTTTCCATCCGTTTCCAGCGCGCCTCGTACTTACTGGTTACTTCCAGGTCGGCATTCTTGCGTACCTGTACTTCGGTCTTGGATACTGCAAAAAAAGTTTCCAGTGCATAGGAAAAGTAGTTGTCGCTGTCGGTGCGCAGCTCCAGTATACCCCCTTTGCGCAGCACACGCATCGACTCTTCCAAAAATTGCCCGCTTATGACCCTTCTGTGCGGTTTTTTATCCCACGGTACAGGAAAGTGCACATAAATACGTTCAAGCAGGTTTGAGGGCAGCATTTCCAGGAAAAGCCGTGCATCATAGTTGACCACCCAAATATTCTCCAGCGCCTGAAGCTCTATCTGTTTGAGGACCTGCTGCGCGGAAGGTGTATGGATTTCCAGTCCGATGTAAAGCGTGTCGGGATGTTTGTTCGCCTGATAAAGCAGATGCCTTCCCGAGCCAAACCCTACCTCAACGCAGACTTTCTCAAGCGGAAACTCCATCTGTTCAAAATCTTCAATGCGTTTTTCATAGCGTGAGGCGTATCGGCTCTCTTTGTGCTGCGCGATGTTCGACATTACTATCTCAAGATCCAACTCACTAGCTACTTTTGCAAGCGCCTCTTTCAACAGATTGACCTTCAACGGACGTGTCACCTTGTCATACTTGATGAGTACATGGTCGTCAAAATATTTTGCCTGCAGCAGAAACTCTTTTCCCTCAAGCATCACACCCCATAACTCATCTCCGCGATTTTGCGCTGTGGCACGAAATGTCAGTATGTCACTTTCTGGAATTTTCTGTTCCAATATGGCGGTATCGAACCGTTTCACTTTTATATGCGGCATGGCTTCCTGCTTTTAAATTAGGGATATATAATATCTTGAAAGTATATGCAAATCCTCACATACACCCTGCGTACCTACTGCGAAAACCGCTCTTTCAAACGTGAAGGCTCCAACACCTTATCTACGCTTTGCGCATCGAAATATTTGGCAATGTACCCCTGCATATCATCAAAAAGCGGGGCAAGAAACTCCATCTTTTCGCCGCTTTTGGGGTGCATGAGGTAGAGCAGATAGGCATGCAGATAAACTCGGGGGATTTTATCTCGTTTGCTCTTAAATCCGTATAAATCATCTCCCAGAATATGCCGTCCCAGCGAACCCAGGTGTACCCGAATCTGGTGGGTGCGGCCGGTAAAGAGTTTTGCGGCGATCAGTTCAGTCTCATGCGGTGTCGCAAGCAGCTTTTTAAACGCAGTTTTCGCCTCTTTGCCATGTGGTACGACATCCATCTTCAAACGGTTGTTGGTGTTGCGTCCAATAGGCTTGTCCACCACGACATCCTCTTTTAGCGGATGGTCGATGAGTGCGAGATAGTAGCGCCCCATACTTTTGTCCTGCAACTGTATAGAGAGTTTTTCATGCGCTTCATTGGTTTTGGCAACCACCAAAGCACCGGTTGTCTCCTTGTCAATGCGGTGTACAATGCCGTGTCTCTCTTCTCCTGATATTGTCGAAAGCGAAATCCCCCGCTGCATCAGCCAGTCCACCAGCGTAGGCTCTTTCACCGAAGGAGCAGGATGCACCACCAGCCCGCTTGGCTTGTTGACCACCATCAGGTACTCGTCTTCGTAGAGTACCTCCACATCAAAATCGACCTCTACAGGTTCCCGTTTCTCAGCCTCTTTGAACGCATAGGCTATCTCGTCACCTTCAGCTACCTTGAAACTTGGCTTGGTTACCGTCTTCCCATTCACAGAGACCAGCCCATCCTTAATGAGTTTTTCTATCTGGTTTCTACTGACCTCGAGCTCCTGTGCCAATACTTTGTCGATTCGCCCTGCTGTTTTAACATTAAAACGATTCATTCATCCACTCCTCAATATCCACACGTAGGGTGCGTAAACACGCACCACATAATAAAATTTGCATATAAAAACATTCTTGCCAAAAAGCGTAACAAAGGAGGTGCGTGTTTACGCACCCTACGCGTTATATATCATCTCTGTCCCACCGATTGGGGTCGAGGAAGGTATCATCATGAATATGTTTGAAGCTGGCTTTAAGCATTTTAAAGAGTTCACGGTTCTCTTTTTCCATACCGGAAAGCCACTCTTTTGTCGACGCTCTGGCATGGGGCATTTTGACATTTTTAAGCATTGCAGGACATGCTTCATCACCGATGACCTGCAGGTTGTTCTCTGTAGCAAAATCACGCAGCTGGCGTTCGCGTACCTGAATGAGCGGACGAATGAGATGGAAGCCTTTGGAGGTTTTGTAGATGGGTGCGAGCGTACGCAGTGAACCGTTGTAGAACATGTTCATAAAAAAACTCTCGACCATATCGTCAAAGTGGTGTCCGAGTGCCACTTTGGTAAACCCGCCCTCCTGTGCAAAGCTGTAGAGTGCTCCGCGGCGCATACGGGAAAAATAGGAGCAGAAAGAGGAGTTTTCACGGATGGTTTCATTCGAGATGTCATAAATGTTGGTATCGTAGACCGTATGTTTGATGCCGTACTCCCTGCAGTGGGCGACAAGGTAGTCATAGTGCTCATCGGGCATACCGTACCTGACGGTACATGCTTCAAACTCAAAACGAAACGGTGCGTGTGCCTGTATGTGTTTGAGCGCATGTACCAGTGCGAGCGAATCCTTCCCCCCACTAAGTCCCACAAGTACTTTGTCACCCTCACCGATAAGCCTGAACTCTACATTGGTCTTGCCAATGACTTTCAAAAGCTTTTTGCTCATCGGGATGCTTTTGTTTTTTTCTCTTCTGTTCGTCTCTTCCAATTTTTCTCTTTTTTGGTGCGTGGCTACGCACTCTACGTTTTTATATCAATATGTAGGGCACGTAGTCACGCACCACAAAGATCATTTACTTACGGACCTTTTCCACCATTGCAAGGATGAAATCTGCCGATATTTTTGCAGAACTTTCCAAAAATGCATCGAAGTCAAATCCTGCATCCATGTCTGCCGCATCGGAGATGGCACGCAAAATGAAAAAGGGCGTGTTAAAGGCGTTGCAGACCACGGCTACCGCTGCGCCTTCCATCTCCAGCGCATGCGCATTGAAAGTATCACCAATCCAGTTTTTTCTATCGGCATTGGCAATGAACTGATCGCCTGTGGCAATAACACCTTCTTTGAGCACAATGCCTTTGTCAGCGGCAATCTCTTTGGCTATTGTACGCAGCTTCACATCGGTCGGGATGCACACCTCTCCTTCCGGTACATACCCAAACGGGTGTCCGAAAGCTGTAATGTCCAAATCATGCTGACAGAGTCCGTCGGCAATGACCAGATCGCCGATTTCCAGATCGTCTGCTATGGCACCTGCGACACCGCTAAAAAGCAATACGTCACACCCGAACCTCTCCAGAAGTATCGTAGCCGTCAGCGTTGCAAAAACCTTGCCTATTTTGGAGTAGGCGACAACCACCTCCTGTCCCTTGTAGCTACCTTCGTAGTATTTATTCTGGGCATAAACTGTCGTTGTGACGTTATCAAGCTGTGCAATAAGTGGCTCTATCTCTTCGGGCATGGCACCCATAATGGCTATTTTCATCGCTTATCCTAACTTGCTTATCTCTTCAATGGTATTTGCCAGAGACTGCATGTCGGAAACAACAAAGTGCGGCTTTTTAGTCGCACGGCGGTTGAGCCCCTTGAGCACGCCGCCATGACCAAATTCTACATAACAGTCGACTTCATCATCAAACTTTGCAATGGACTGTTTATAAAGTACCGGAGAGACCAGCTGTTTGGGCAGCAGTTCCAAAGCTTCGGCTTTGGAACTGTACTTTTCAGCTGTAACATTCGAAACAACAGGCGCAGTGAACTCGTCACGCAGTACCGTTTCAAGCTTTTCTACCAGCGGTGCAGTTGCACTCTCGAGCAGCGGGCAGTGGGAGGCAACAGACATATTCAGCAGCATAGCACGTCTTGCTTTAGCCTCTTTTAAAATAGGCTCCAGTTCCTGCAGGTCGCCTTTGATACCGGCAATGACAATCTGCCCCTCTGCATTGTAGTTTACCGGCCACACCTGCTTGCCTGCGGCTCTCTGCTCCTCACATATCTTTTCAACCGTCTCATCATCGAGTCCCAGAGAGACCAGCATCCCCACATCCTCTCCTTCACACGCCTGTGCCATCAGTTTTCCCCGCAAATTGACCAATTCGACCGCATCGATCGTATCGAGAGCACCCACAGCTGTCAATGCCGAAAATTCACCAAGAGAGTGTCCCAGTGCATAGACCGGTTTAATAGGCATCTCATTCCCAAAAAGTCTGTGGGCAATAGCTGAAACCAGCAAAATCGCCGGTTGTGTGAACTCTGTCTTTTCAAGCTGGTCATTCTCGCTGAAAAGCAGTGCTTTAAAATCAATACCCGTACGCTCGCTTGCTGCCTCTACCATCTCTTTGGCAATATCGGAGCTGTTGTAAAAATCTTCTCCCATACCTACAGCCTGAGACCCCTGTCCCGGAAATAAAAATGCACATTTGATCGACATATGTCTCTCCTCTCTTTCAAAATAGTGAGGGTATTTTACCATTTTAAATCCAAAATCTACCCAAGTCGGAAAATCTGTTGCTACACACAGACTCCACATATACATTTTATGATTTATCATACAAGTAAACAACAATAAGGAGCTAAAATGGCACAAAAATATATCTGTACCGTGTGTGAATATATTTACGACCCTGATATCGGAGATCCTGACAACGGCATACCGGCAGGAACCCCCTTCGAAGACCTGCCTGATGATTGGGAGTGCCCAGATTGCGGCGTAAAAAAAGAAAATTTCGAACCCTATATTGAAGAAGACTGAAAACAGTTCATCACACTGTTTTTCGGATCATCTTCACCAGTGACACTCCGTCAATAAGTGTCATATTTTTCTCTTCCACAAACCGTTCACACTCTTTGGTGAACCCGCTTGTGGTGATTACATATGCATGATCGACACCATACTCATACATCAATCCGTACATCTCGCGTATTACCTTTACCGTTACTTTTGCATCTTCATATTTTTTACACTGCACAATAGCATGTATGCGGCGTTTTTGCATCCACAGGTCAACCCCGCCGTCTGCGCCTCGCTGTTCGTTGCCTTTCACTTTCCATCCCTGCTCTCTAAACAGAAGCAGGCAAAGGTTCTCAAACTCCACCCAGGAGAGTTTTTTCAGCTTTTTAACCGATTGGTAACGACGCAAATAGCGTTTCGGTTTCGAACGCAGCAGCACACGCAACCCATGAAAAAGAAAAAGGGAGCAAAACAGTATCAGGATACCGGCAGAATAGATCTGTATATCACTATAGGATTTCATAAATGTAATATAGGCTCTTTAGCCAAACGATAGCAAAAGCATGTCATATTGGCATCTTTTGCCTTCTGGCTAATGTTTTTGAAGATAGGTGTTGATCTCTGTAAAGAGTTTTTCGATTTCCAAATGGTATTTTCCGCTGTATACCGGCAGCATGTCGAGATTGTTATAGACAAAAAGCAAACTGATCTTTTCGGCAAGTTTCGCAAGACGCTCTGCCCCGATTATCTTTGCCTGTTTCTCCAGATCAATCGCGAACTCTTTGATCTGCCATGCCGCCTTGTTTTTGACTATATCTCTGAAATAACGGTCAGACCCGTCAAACGTTTCCAAAAAGTTTTTCAGTGCTTCTTTATAATCAAGCCCCATCGCTTTTGTCCTGGATAGTCCCTCCTCAATATTCAATACAATGGAAGTATCTGCTGCCTCCTCACGCTCCATCTCTTTAAGCATGGGAGAGAGCTTATGCTGAGACATGAGCTTGGACTGTATTTGTTCCATCTCTACATAGGCTTCTTCACTTTTTCGAAATGCATCGAGAATATATTTTTCCATATTGATAATAGGCTTGCCTGCCTCTTTTTTAATCTTTCTGTCCTTGATGTCCTTTTCAAAAAGTGCAATGATCAATTCATAAATACTCTCCTGCATTACCGGTTTCACCAGGTATGCGGAAACAAATGCTTTGTGTTTCAAGTTTGCGGTTTCAGCATCTTCAAGGAGAACAAATTTCAAATCATGTTCTTTCTGTATGGTTGTTACCAATGATTCTATTCCTTCGGTCAGCAAATCATTTTCAAGAACAAAAATATCGTAATGCGCAAGATTACTGCCGCGTTTTTTGTACTCCTCTGCGCCCACATCTACCTCATACAGGAAATATTTGAACATTTTGTGCAGACTTTCTGAAACGATCCTGCTCTTGCAGATAAGTAGTACTTTTTTACCAAGCATGCCGATATCAGGCAATCGATAGTAGCGTCTGTTGCCAAGGTCATGCAACTTAAAAGGAATGGAAATGCCTATTTTCCCCGTTGCAGGATCGAAAGATGCAGTACCATCAAGCCGTTCAAGTACAGATTTAAGTCTGGCATTTAAAAAACTTTTTGCTTTCGATTCACTGATGTCCGTGTCATCAATCTCAAACGTAATCGCCTCTTCGTACAAAAAATCTTCCGGTGCATGCAGTGCCAGTACCACTTCCTTGTTATCCGTATTTTGGAAAACGAACGACAGCAGTTGCGTCAGCGCATGGGAAACAGACTCCGCGTCACCTTTCAGTTCTTTTGGAATTGTCGGGTCAATATCATAAACCAGCTCAATGTTTTTTTCTTTTCTTATAGACTCCAGTGCCGAAAAAATCGTCATCAAAACCATATTGATATCGAAATAATGCTCAACTTTTTTCATGATGTTCTCTCTCCCGGACACATAATATATGGAAATGGTAACACAAAATAGATAATAAGCCGCGTGAGCCGTGTGAAAAGAAGAAGAAAAATAGAATAAGAGAAAAGACTCCCCCCCTTCTGCCTGCAGCATCAAAGGGGAAATTTAGAGAAGCATGCTCCCTAGTGGCAGCCGCATCCTGAACCACAGCTCTCGCCGCCGCCCACCTGACCGGTAGCGGCTTCGTCTGCTGTGGCATCTCTTTCGGAAAGTACCTTGACTGAGAACATCAGGTCTTTGCCTGCAAGCGGATGGTTGAAGTCAATTGTCACTTCTTTGTCGTTGAAAGACTTCACGACAACCTGAACAGTCTGTCCGTCTTCACCCTGTCCGTAAAGTGTCATACCTTCTTTCAGGTCAACACCTTCAAACTGCTCGATAGGCAGTGTCTGTACCGCTTCCGGGTTGAGTTCACCGTATGCATCTTCCGCTTTGACAAGGATGTCTGCACTTTCACCTTCATTCATACCCTCAAGTGCTTTTTCAAGACCGGGAATGATCTGTCCTTTTCCTGTTACGAATTCAAGCGGCTGTGCACCTTTGTTCGAATCGACGATTTCATTGCTTCCCGCTTCTTTGACTTCATACTCAATACCTACAACACTGTTTTCAGCTTTTACTGCCATAATTGGTTCCTAATGTTAAATTTGGTGCTATTCTATCCAAGCAAACTTTACGAATGCTTAACCGATGAGCTTATGCACGCGTTTCTCCATGACCGTATA
Organism: Sulfurovum sp.; assembly: GCA_030826885.1. Classification (GTDB taxonomy): domain Bacteria; phylum Campylobacterota; class Campylobacteria; order Campylobacterales; family Sulfurovaceae; genus Sulfurovum. Next base: position 47,173 of record JAUUDF010000025.1, read on the forward strand.
TTTTGTATTTATAGGTTGTCAGCTCATTTACACCCATTGGTCCTCTTGCATGCAGTTTGTTCGTGCTGATGCCCACTTCCGCACCAAATCCGAACTCTCCACCATCCGTAAACTGTGTCGAGGCGTTCAGATAGACACAGGCCGCGTCCACACCGTTAAGGAATGTCTCCGCTGTAGTGTAGTTCTCGGTAATGATCGCTTCGGAGTGCTGTGATCCGTACTTCTCAATATGTGCGATCGCCTTATCGACGCCATCGACCACTTTAATGCTCAGAATGTTCTCCAGGTACTCCGTATCGAAATCCGCTTCGGTTGCAGGCGCGATCTCAATAATGCTGCAGGTACGTTCACATCCGCGAAGCTCGGTACCCTGCGCATCATACGCCTCTTTTAGCTTCGGCAGTATCTCTTCCGCTACGCAACTGTCAACCAGCAACGTTTCCATAGCTCCGCAAATACCTGTACGGCGGCACTTGGCATTGAGTACTACATTCAGAGCCTTTTGCATATCGGCATCTTCATCAATGTAGGTATGGCACAGCCCTTTGTCATGTTTGACCACAGGCACTGTTGCGTTGGTCGAAACATAGCGTATGAGCGCTTCACCGCCGCGGGGGACAATCAGATCGACATAACGATCCTGCTTGATCAGCCTGGCCACACCTTCACGGCTGCTGTCAGGCAGCAGTGCTATGGCCGCTTTGGGCAGACCGTTTGCCTCAAGCACTCCCTGCAATACCGCAGCAATGGCACGGTTGGAGTGTTCTGCCTCTTTCCCCCCTTTGAGAATGGCAACATTACCGCTTTTAAAACAGAGCGCCCCCACATCGGCTGTCACATTCGGGCGTGACTCGTAGATCACGCCGACTACACCGATGGGCACACTGACCTTCTCTATTTTAAAACCTGCGTCGGCATACCAGCCGTCAAGTACCCTTCCCACAGGTTCCTTGAGCGCTGCTATCTGCTCTATCGCCACGGCAACCCCCTCTACCCGCTTCTCATCGAGAAAGAGCCTGTCCTTGAGTGCCGACGTGAGATTGTTCTCTTCAGCCAGGCGCATATCCTCTGCATTGGCTTCAAGAATGGCAGACCTTGCGTCCCTGAGCCCCTGTGCCATCGCAAGCAAAATACGGCTTTTCTCCGCCCCGCTAAGCGTGGAAAGAATACGGCTCGACGCCTTTGCTTCCTGTAAAAACGCTTCCATCTTCATCGTCCTCTTTTTTGCTTTGATTGTAACAAATTAATGCTATAATCCTACCATATCATACCCACAAAGTGAGGAAACATGCAGACCATCACATTTATCGGCAACGGCAATATGGCACTCAGTATCGCCAAAGGACTCAAAGGCAAATACAACATCGAAGTCGTCGGACGCAATATGGCACACCTTGATGATTTTGAAAAATCACTGGGGAAAAAGGTGCAAAAGTCCCTCCTTGAAGATTTTGACATACACGACAAAACCCTGCTGCTCTGTGTCAAACCGGCAAACCTCGAAAGTGTCGGCAAACAGATTAAAGGCAAAGCGAGACTGCTTATCTCCGTACTTGCAGGCGTCAAGGTCGATGAGCTTAGGAAGAGAATCAAAAGCAAAGCGGTAGTACGTGCCATGCCCAACCTCGCCGCATCGGTCGGTGCATCCATGACCACACTAACCGGTGATGCCGACCATCGTGAAGAGGCGGAAGTACTCCTTCGCAGTGCGGGAGAGGTACTCTGGCTCGAGAACGAGAAAGAGATAGACATCGCTACGGCTCTTGCGGGCAGCGGTCCGGCATATCTTGCCCTCATTGCCGAAGCACTTGCAGACGGTGCAGTCGCACAGGGACTCAAACGTGACGACGCCATGAAGGTCATGCAGGGACTCTTTGCAGGGTTTGGTGCGCTTGTACAGACAGAACACCCCGCTTTGCTCAAAGACGGTGTCATGAGCCCCGGAGGCACCACCGCTGCCGGGTACGAGGCGCTTGAAAAAGGCAAAGTGCGTGCTGCATGCATGAATGCTGTGGAAAAAGCATACAAAAGAGCGGTTGAACTCTCCAAATAGATATTGCCTAATAGATACGCCGCAGATCCTCTCTTGCAAAGGGCATGTAACTGTGACGTGTGATGACGATCGGCATACCGATGCGTACCCAGTTATAGAGTGTAACGACATCGTTCGGATCGATGTGAATGCAGCCGTGTGACATCCAGTTGACATCCCCTTTGTGCAGCGCGTGTCCCCACTTCGTAAACTTCATCATATAGTCCATATTGTTTACACCGCTCTCGTCAGGATACCGGTTAGACATATGATGACGCGCTTTTTGGCGTACATGAAAGACACCTGATGGCGTGCGAAACTGTGCCGCACCCGATGTCACAGGACCGCTTAGCCATACCGTACCGTCTTTGTCCACGGCATAGAAACGGCCGTCACTGCCCGGTTCGCGTACCGAAACAAGTACAAAATCTCTGTTGGTCAGATCGACCGCATGTTCCCGTCCACTCCGATAATCGATGATTTCAAAATGTGTTTTATCCAGTGGAACAAAATCCCGTTTAATCGGCACGGGAAGTGCCCTGGCATCAAATACGGTATCGGCAAAAAGGAAAAGAGGAAAAAGGAGAAACAGTAGACGAACCATACTTAAAGTTTTTTAAGCTTTCGTTTCGCAATGGATGCTGCCTTTCTTCCCGGATAGCTCTCGACGACATTCTCGTAAAAAAGCTTCGCCTGCTTCTTCTTGCCGGTTCGTTCCAGAGAAACGGCAGTATGCAGCAGCAATACATCCATATAGCCTGCCTTATCGTAAAGCCCTGCGCTCTTTTTGTAATAAAAGATCGCATCTTCGTACTGTTTGGTATAGTAGGCTATCTCACCGAGGTAGTAATTTGACGCTGCCGGTTTATACCCCTTCTGTGCAGTCAGACTAAAACGTTTTGCCGCTTCATCATACTGTTTCTTCACAAAGAGTCGTACCCCTTCACTGTAGAGCTTCGAAGCCGGTTTGGAAGCAAGTGTACTGTCGGTTGAAGAGGTCTGTTTTGGAGGTTTTGCCGTATTCCCCGAAGCAGTATTGTTTTGACGGGCAAAAGCTTCTTTGGTAACATACGTTGACTCTATGGTATTGAGCTTTGTCTCCAGCACCTGCAGGCGTTTTTTCAGTTGCGTATCCTGCCCTTTGCCATCCTGTATCTGCGCCAAAGAGGCGCTGAGTCCCTCGACAAGAGAGGTCAGTCCGTCTATACGCTCTTTCTGCTCGACAATTTGCTGCTGAAGCAGCATAATGCGGTTGCGGTTCTCCTGCGCGAGTGCGTCACCAAAGGCATGGGCACCGACGGTCCCCGCAAGCAGCGCCAGCATCATCCGTTTTGTCATCATTGTTTATGTTTGCCTCTTATTATCGTGCCAAACGCAGATCGACCCTTCTGTTCTGCGCATAACAGGCTTCAGTCGCATCACTGCATGCGGGATTGCTCTCTCCGTAACTGACCATGACCATTCGCGATGCAGGAACGCCCTGCATTGAGAGTGCATCTTTCACCGCTTTTGCCCGTTTGAGTCCCAGCGCATAGTTGTACTCGTCGCTGCCGAACTCGTCACAGTTACCCTCTATCCTGATCTTGCTGCCTGAGGTACTGTTTGCCACGGAAGCATTTTTTGCCATGTAACTCTCCATATCCGCAGGAATAGTGTACTGGTCAAACCCAAAATAGATACTCTGGAATCCGTCACTGCTGCTGTTGGCATTGGCAAGTGAGTTGCTGTTGCTGCCGCCGTAGCGGTTTTCGTCTATACTCACCGTATCGGCTTCATAGGCATTGCCTTTTTTGCTTCCCGCATCGAGTCCGCCCGGTGCAGGCTGTCCGCATCCTGCCAGAAGGAGTACCGCCACTGCTGCCGTTGCAAAAATTTTCTGATTGATCATATTCATTCCTTTGTTGTAAAAGTTTACCAGTCAATCGACTGAATGCGCCTGCCGTTCATGGGGAACAGCACACTCTGTTTGCTCTGTAGGTTGATATAGCCGATGGATGAACCTCTTGGTGTATGTTTAATATACTGTACGACTGAACCATCAGACGAGAAACGGGGGAACTGGTTGCTCCCTGTTGTCGTAAGCGGTCTGGTAGAGGTACTGTCCATTGCTGTCAGATAGAGATTGAAGGTATTGTTCCCAAATGCACTGCTGCTCTCTCTGCTCGTATAGACGATCTTTTTGCCATAGGCATCTACAGCATTGTTGTTGCGACCATGATAGACTACCTGAGAGACAGCAGAGCCGCGAATGGATTTTTTGAAGATGTTCGCATACCCCAGTCTGTTGGAAACAAACACGATTCGGCTCTCATCGTCGACATATTTACCGCTTACGTCAATACCGTTAAATGTGGTAATGCGTGTTTTGGCTCCCGTTGCGAGGTTGAGCTCGTAAATATCCGGCTGGCCGTTCGGAGCCATTGTAAGCAGCAGTTTGTTGCCGTCACGACTGACATCCGAGCAGACCATCATCCCTTCAGAGGCAATGACCTTCGTTCTTGCACCTGTATAAATATTCAGCTTGTACAGTGTTGGTACCAATCCACGGTAAGAGGTGTAGTAAAAGGCTTTCTGGTTACGGTCTGCCCAAACCGGAAAGAGGTTCAGCCCTCCGCGAATAATTGTTTTCTGATAGGTAAACGTATAGTCTGCCAGTACGATCTCACTGCGTCTGGGTGACGTGTAGCGTGAAAAGACCACATAGCGGTTTATCCATGCTATACTCGGATATTTCAGCACATCGTTAATGTCGGAGACTGCCTTGTGTACCAGAAACGGCATTTTGGCTGTCGAGGCAATGGCATAGCTCTTTTTGAACACTTCGTGTCCGTTGGCAGTCTGCAGCAGCCTGACAGTCAGCTTCGTACCCGCTCCCTGTGCCATTTGGTATTTGAGCACATACTCCTGTCCCTTAAACACAGGTGCGATCATACTGCTGTCAAACGCTCCGTTATGTGGTGTCTGATCGACAAGAAAATGACCCGATATTTTCAGATCGGAAGAGAGCAGATGAAAGAGTCTTTCATTGGGGAATGCCGAACCGTCCTCGAGCCCGATACGTGTACGCTGCTCCACATCTTTTTCAATGGTCAGTGTCGCATCGACAGCAAAAAGGTTTAGGGTCAGAAGCAGCAGTAACAGAAATCGCACAACATATCCTTTTTCTATGGATTAACTATTGTTTTTGTCAAACATTGTATCAGGGCGGAGTTAAAATCTTCATTAATAAATATCAAATTAAATCATATACACAAGTTGTGGTAGAATTGTAGAAGAGGAGTTTATGATGCAACCAGAAAGAGAGATGGCTGTTGCCGGTACGTTCTATCCGCGTTCATGTACCAAACTCAAACGCATGATCCGGGAATTCAACCGTGAATTTGATACCCATACCATACCCGAAGAGGCCGCTTCCATCATTCCAAAGGCCGTCATTGTACCCCATGCCGGCTATGTTTACAGCGGGTTTACCGCCAATTTCGCCTACCGTTTTCTTGCCAACAGCAAAGCCACACGTTTTATTGTCATCGGACCGAGCCACAAAGTCTATTTCAAAGGCATCAGCGGCAGTTTCTTCGAACAGTTCCAGACACCCTGCGGCGATATGACCATTGACAGTGCCTACCTCTTCGCACTTGCAAAAACATTCAACATAGGTTTCATTCCCCAGGCGCATGCCCAAGAGCACTCTACCGAAGTACAGGTGCCCTTTTTGCAGCATTACTTCCCCAAGAAAAAGATAATTGAGCTCATTTATGGTGACATTAGCTACAAAGCACTCTCCAAACTCATAGCAGCACTGCTAAGCAACGAAGAAAACGCGGTGATTATCAGCTCTGATTTAAGCCACTACTATGACTTACATACGGCAAGAGAACGTGACAGGCACTGTCTTGTCGGCGTACGTGATCTCAGCCTGGAAAAACTCCGTTTATGTGAAGCCTGCGGAAAGACCGGTATAGAAGCGATGGTCTATGCCGCCAAGCGGCTAAAACTGCACTCCCTGCTGCTCGACTACACGACCAGTGCCAAAGCCAGCGGCGATACCCGATCTGTCGTCGGCTACATGTCCACCTTGTTTTACTAAAGGGCACCTCTAAAGACGTTACTCCTTGGCAACGAACTCCGCTTCAAAAAGATAGGTACGGCTCCCTTTATGCGGACCGAAACCAAACTCCTGCAGCTGTATCAGGTAATCAGAAAGTGCCCTGTTAAACGCAGGGTTCTGTGAACGCCGTTTGATGACAAACTCAAAATGTCCGGTCGGGTCGATTTTAAGATGCACCTTGACCTTCTCCCCTGCAAAATCACTCTGTGCCGGCCACCCTTCAAGCATCTCCTGCACATGCGCAAGGTAGGCATCTTCCACACCGCTCTCATACTGTTTTTGCTGCTTAAGCGAACGGTTCGGCCGTCTGTTTGCCGACGGCTTCGCCTCGACCATCTCAAAAAGTTTCTTTTTGGGTGTGGAGACTACCGGTTTGTCAGTCACCCTGATAAGCGGTTTCTTCTTTGCCTTGATCTGCGCAAAAAGATCTTTGGTCTGCTTTTTCGGACGGGTCACATTACGGTCGCGTTTTTTGACACGCTTTTTGGTTACCTTCTCTTTGAGCACTCTCTTTTTTTTCGTCTCTCTTTTCTTTTTGGCTTTTGCTTTCTTTTTGGGAGCGGGTTTTGGCTTTGGCTTCACCGCCTTCTTTTTCTTTGGAGCAGGTACTTTGGGCGATGCCGCTGCAATGGCCACCTGTATGCGGTGTTCATCTTTTTTTACATAATGCTTTTTACTTTCCTGATTGCGATGGTTAAAATAGAAAAAGAGTAAAAAGACAAGCAGCAGATAAAGTGTAACCGATACAGCACCCCAGACAATACGCAAAATATGCTGTTTCATAGCGTTATGAGAGAAACCTTCTCAAAACCTGCAGCTTTGACACTTTTGAGAAGATACATCACATCTTTGTACTGCAGGCGTTCATCCGCACGGATATAGACTTCCCTGTTCTTGTCCATGGTTGCCGCCTTGTTGACAAAATCGTCCGCAAATGTCGCCAGCGTATAGGTCTCTTTGCCAAGATAGATCTTTTGTGTTTTGTCCATACGTATGGTGAGTGTTTTTGGTTTGGTCACTTTAACGGTCTTGGAACCCTGCGGCAGGTCGATCTGCTCCTGAAAGGTAATCGTAGGTGCCGTAATCATCAAAATCGCCATAAGCACAAGCATGACATCCACAAGCGGTGTGATGTTCAGGTCGGGGTTATCATCCCATGAGAACACGGCTACGCCTCCTGTGAAAGAATGACCTCCGACTGCGATGTCAGAAGCGAAGAGAGCTCATACGCCTTGCGCTTGAGGATCAAATGGAACGAATAGGCAAAAACAGCCACCAAAATTCCCGCAGCTGTCGCGATCAGTGCTTCGGAGATGGCCGGAGCGACGACATTCAGTGATGCCGAAGACTGCGAGCCAAGCTTTGAAAAGGTCTCTAAAATGCCCACGACCGTACCGAAAAGCCCAATAAACGGTGCAGTGGAAGCGAAAATAGAAAGCCATGTCAGCCCTTTTGTAGAGACTCTGATCGCATCGGAAGTTGCCGCCTCAAGGATCGCTTTGTTTGGTTTAACGACTCTAGAGAGATAAGTAAAAAGCAGTGAATTGCTGTTGACTGTTTTTGACTGACCTGAATAGAGTCCTTTAAGCGAACGTGCTTCCGAACTGATACGTGATTTGAGAATATAGAAACGATCGAGAAATATCCAGAATGTGGCTATAAAGTACAACGAGAGTACAAGCAGCACGAAAATCGTGATCGCACTGCTGTGAATGAAATAATCGAGAAGAGAGCCCAACTTAAAGTGTTTTCCCTATGCTTTCTACTTTGCTTACCGCCGCTGCGATAACCGTACTGGAAGATTCCGCTTTCTTCAAAAGCTCTTTGGCTTCATTAAGTGCTTTTGCAAGATCCGTACCTTCACCTGAAAGGGCAACCGCTCCATCGACAATACAGGTTGTTTTTTCTTCGTCAACCTTGACATAACCGGAGTTGATGGCAACCGCCACCTTCTTTCCGTCTGCCTTGATGATCTCGATCACACCGGTCTCAAGGAGAGAAACAAGTGTTGCGTGCTTTGGAAGTACCCCAAATTCACCTTCTGAACCCGGAAGTGTTACCTGACGTACTTCATTATCGAATATCACACCGTTTGGCGTGACAATTTCAAGCTTCATTAGTTCCATAAGTATCCTTTATTAAAGACAAGAACTAAGCTTACTTAGCATTGATCTTATCGTTTTTCGCAACAGCCTCAGCCATATTACCGACCATGTAGAACGCCGCTTCGTTCATATGATCATATTTACCTTCAAGCAGCCCTTTGAAACCTTCGATGGTATCTTCGAGTGTCACATAGACACCAGGGCTTCCTGTAAAGACCTCTGCAACGTGGAATGGCTGAGAGAGGAATTTTTCAATTTTTCTTGCTCTTTCAACAACCAGTTTGTCATCTTCAGAAAGTTCATCCATACCAAGAATCGCAATAATATCTTGCAGATCTTTGTACTTCTGCAGTGTCTGCTGTACACCACGCGCAACATTGTAATGCTCTTCACCGATAATCTGTGGGTCGAGCATTCTTGATGTTGAGTCAAGAGGATCAACGGCAGGGTAAATACCTTTTTCCGCAATCGATCTGTTCAGAACGGTTGTCGCATCAAGGTGTGCAAATACAGAAGCCGGTGCCGGGTCAGTCAGGTCATCCGCAGGAACGTAAACTGCCTGAACGGAAGTAATGGAACCCTTGGTTGTTGACGTAATACGCTCTTGAAGTGCACCCATCTCTCTTGAAAGTGTCGGCTGGTATCCAACCGCTGACGGAATACGGCCAAGAAGCGCTGACATTTCTGAACCAGACTGTGCAAAACGGAAGATGTTGTCGATGAACATAAGCACATCGAGACCCATCTCGTCCCGGAAGTATTCAGCCATAGTCAGACCAGTCAGTGCAATACGGTTACGTGCTCCCGGAGGTTCACTCATCTGACCGTAGCAGAGTGCAACTTTGTCAAGGACGTTCGACTCTTTCATTTCGAAATAGAGGTCATTCCCTTCACGTGTTCTTTCACCAACACCTGCAAATACGGAGTAACCGCTGTGTTTCATCGCAACGTTGTTGATAAGCTCCATGATGATGACGGTTTTACCGACACCCGCACCACCGAAGAGTCCAACCTTACCACCTTTTGCATACGGTGCGAGGAGGTCAACGACTTTGATACCTGTTTCAAAAACTTCCGTTTTTGTACTCTGCTCTTCGAATGAAGGAGGATCTCTGTGAATAGACCAGTACTCTTTTGCTTCACACGGACCTGCATCATCAACTGTATCACCCACAACATTGAAGATACGTCCAAGAACCTCTTCGCCAACCGGTACTTTGATCGGTGCACCTGTCGCTTTTACTTCCTGACCTCTAACACATCCTTCACTCATGTCCATAGCGATGGTTCTTACTCTGTTGTCACCAAGCTGTGCCGCAACTTCGAGTACGAGTTTGTGTTCTTTACCCTCAAATGTATATACTGTTTCCAGTGCCTCATTGATCTCCGGCAGATAGTCTGTGAAGTCCACATCAATTACCGGACCCAAGACTTGTACTATTTTACCTGTCATTACTTCTCCTCTAATTATTTCATTGATTCCATACCACTGATGATCTCGATGAGCTCAGTCGTAATCGCTTCTTGTCTTGCTTTGTTATACTGTACTGTCAGTGACTTCACCATCTCTTTGGCATTGTTTGTCGCTGCATCCATCGCCTGCATACGTGCAGAGTGTTCAGCTGCCAGTGAATCGATGAGAGAATAGTACATCGTATACTCAACGTATCGTTTTACCAGTGCATCCAGCAGTGTATCGTCATCATCCGGCTCCACTTCCATTTCAGATGTTGATGTCTCCTTCAACTCAAGTTTGGAAGGATGAATCGGGAGCAGTTGATCCTGCTTGATCTCCTGTGTGATCATGTTTACGTAACCGTTATGCACCAGAATAATCCTGTCAGTTTCACCGTTGACATAGCTGTCGGCTATTTCATTGATGAATTCTGCAGCCTGCGCATAGTCAGGTGCAGCAGAGAGTCCGATCACTTCATTGTTCAGTTCGATATCGTTGAACTTGAAGTAGTCAACCCCTTTTCTTCCGACCGCTCTGAGACGTACCTTGACATCCTGTGCCTTGTAGTCACTGATCAGTTGGCTTACCCGTTTGATCGTCTGCGCATTGAAACCGCCGCAAAGACCTTTGTCTGCTGTGATGAATACAATATCTACCGTTTTTGGTTTCGATACCTCTTTGAAGTAGACATTGTCAAGACCATCAACGTTTGCCTGCTGCATCTTTTGGGCTATCTCATTGAGAAGTTCCGTCAGTTTTGCAGCATAAACGCGTGATCTTTTTGCAAGTTCTTCCGTTCTTCTCAGCTTCGCGGAAGAGACAAGCTTCATCGCATTGGTAGTCTTGGCAGTGTTCTTTACACTTCCAATTTTACGCTTGATCTCTTTTAAATTAGCCATGCTCAGCCTTTCTTATGCTGCAAAAGAAGCTTTGAAATCTTCGATCGCTTTTCTCAACTCAGCTTCTGTCTCATCTGTGATCTTCTTATCATTTCTGATCGCATCGAGAACATTCATATATTTCGCTTCCATAAACGGCATCAGTTCTGCTTCGAACTTCACAACGGAAGATGCAGGGATATCATCGAGGTAACCGTTCGCTCCGGCAAAGATGATCACAACCTGCTTTTCGATAGGTACTGGAGAGTATGGCCCCTGTTTTAGAACCTCTACCATTCTCTGACCACGCTCAAGCTGCGCTCTTGTGTGATCATCAAGATCGGATGCGAACTGGGCAAATGCCTGAAGTTCACGGAATGATGCAAGATCAAGTCTCAGTGTACCGGAAACCTGCTTGGTCGCTTTGATCTGTGCTGCACCACCAACTCTCGATACGGAAAGACCGACGTTGATCGCAGGTCTGATACCGGAATTGAACAGGTCAGTCTCAAGGAAGATCTGTCCGTCAGTTATAGAGATGACGTTAGTAGGAATATACGCTGCAACATCACCAGCCTGTGTTTCAATAATCGGGAATGCAGTAATTGAACCAGCCCCCAGATCGTCATTGAGTTTCGCCGCACGCTCAAGCAGTCTTGAGTGCAGGTAGAAAACGTCACCCGGATATGCTTCACGACCTGGAGGACGTCTGAGGATCAGTGACATTTCACGGTATGCCACTGCATGCTTGGAGAGATCATCGTAAAAGATAACCGCATGTCTTCCGTTGTCTCTGAAATACTCTGCCATGGTTACACCGGCATACGGTGCGAGGAACTGAAGTGCCGCGGAGTCTGCCGCACCGGCATTGACAACGATGGTGTAGTCCATTGCACCGTGCTCTTCGAGTTTCTTGACTGTTGCCGCAACTGTAGACTGTTTCTGTCCGATTGCAACGTAGATACAGACAACATCTTGACCCTTCTGGTTAATGATTGTATCGATCGCCAGTGTTGTTTTACCTGTCTGTCTGTCACCAATGATAAGTTCTCTCTGTCCACGTCCGACAGGAACAAGTGCATCAATCGCTTTGATACCTGTCTGAAGCGGTTCATGTACGGATTTACGTGCCATAATCCCCGGTGCTTTCTCTTCAACAAAGCGATACTCGGTCGCTTCAACAGCACCTTTTCCGTCAAGCGGTTCACCAAGCGGATTGACCACTCTACCCATCAGACTGTCACCTACCGGTGTTTTAAGAAGTTCGCCGAGTCTTTTAACACTCATGCCCTCTTTAATGCCTTCGCTGCTTCCAAGAACAACAACACCGACATTTGCTTCTTCGAGGTTCAGAACAAGTCCTCTCGCGCCGTTCTCAAATTCAACAACCTCGCCTGCCATAACATTGTTCAAACCATAAACGGTTGAGATACCGTCCGCGATTCCTACTACTTTACCTACCTCATTGATGTCAACATCAATCTCAAAGTTCTCTATTCTCTCTTTGATGATCGAACTTATCTCATCTGCTTGCAATTTTACTGCCACTGATACTCCTTTACTGTTAGATAACTACAAAGATTTCTTGATGAAATCAATGAGCTGCTGCTTCACTCTCTGCTTGGAGAAGTTAACCTCAATTCCTAGATCGTCCACCGATACACGCAAACCGTCAATATCACCCTTTTCCTGTTTGAGCTTAATAGAAGCGCCTGTATATTTTCCAAGTGTCTCTTCCAGTCTGCCAAGTTCCTCTTTACCGAGTTCCTTGCTGCTTTTTAGGACACCTTCATATTTGTTCGATGCTTTCTGAAGATCTGTATTTAATACTCTCGCGATTGCCGGAATCAGGTCAAGTCGCTTGTTCTCACCAAGTATTTTAAGGAAATTCACAAGTGTCTTGTCCGCATTGTCTCCCAATGCCGCAAGAATCATTTCAGTCTTCTTTTCCGCTGCAACGATAGGGGATGTCAATGCAGTCATCACCTCGTCAGTTGCAATCGCTTCTGTCAATACGTTCAGTACATCGGCAACCGCAGCGACATCTTTGCTTACAGAAGAAAGCGCCGTTGCATAACGTTTAGCGATTAGCTCTTCCATTCTTATGCCACCTTCCTTGAAATAATATCGACGATCTTTGACTCATCAAGCATGATGTCATCGTTCGTAATGTTCTCACTCAGTACTTCGTCGATCGTCTCTCTGGAGGCTTTGCGCTCTTCAAGCTCGATCTTCTCTTGGAACTGTTTTTCCATTATTTCAAGTTCCTGAGCATTTGCTTCGGCAATCTTCTGTGCAAGAATTACTGCCTCTTTCTTTGCATCTTCAATAATCTGCTCAGCTCTCTTCACACTTTCATCAAGACGGGCCTGAGCCTCTTTTTTCTCCTCTTTGGCAGCCTGAAGCTTCTCTTCGATCTCTTTAAGCTGTCCGGCAATTCCTTCGGATCTTCCCTTGAAGAAGTTTTTAATAGGATTCGCCAGCAGATACCATAGGAGTATCGCGAAGATGGTAAAGTTGATCACTCTAGGCCAGTAGTCACTCTCTCTACCGGTTTGCGCGAAATAGCGGCTTGCTTCCTCTGTATGTCCACTGCTTGCCAATGCTGCTGCAGGCAGTACAATCAGAGACCATAGTAATACTTTTTTCATACCTTCTCCTATAGCTTACTGAATTTGGCTTTGAGGCTCTCTTTGAAAAGAGGCATTTGTGAAAGGAGTTCATTCTTGAGACTCTCTTTCTCACCGGCCAACTTCTCTGCGAACTCCGCATATGCCTTGTCCAGTTCACTCTGCTTTGTCTCAACTCTGCTTGCAGCCAACGCTTTCTCTTCTTCGATCGCTTTTTGTCTGATTGCAGCAGCTTCGGCTTTTGCCTTACTGATGTTCTCTTCTGCTTTTGCATTGAGTTCATCACTGTTGCCGCTCAGACTCTTTGCCGCTTCAAGATCTTTTGCTATGGAACGGTCACGGTCGTCCATAAATTTCAACAGTGGTTGAAACAGCATCCGATTCAAAACGACAAGGAGAGTCAAAAACAGTACCAGCA